>NZ_CP169531.1:2570000-2905000 GCF_041950555.1 Zobellella sp. DQSA1 | reverse complement strand
CGGCATGCGCTTCGAGTGGCGGCTGGCTTCCGGCGCCGTGCTGTCGTTGGCGCACGATGTGATCATCACCCTGGGGGTGTTCTCCTGGATGCAAATCGAGGTGGACCTGACCATAGTGGCTGCCCTGCTGACGGTGGTGGGGTACTCGCTCAACGACACCATAGTGGTGTTCGACCGGGTGCGGGAGAATTTCCGCCGCATTCGTAACGACACTACCGCAGAGGTGTTCGACGAAGCCATTACCGATACCCTGAGCCGGACCCTGATCACCTCGGCGACCACCCTGGTGGTGGTGGTGGCACTGTTCCTCAAAGGGGGGGCGCTGATTCACGGCTTTGCCACCGCGCTGTTGTTGGGCATCGGCTTCGGCACCTACTCGTCCATCTATATCGCCAGTGCCTGGGCCATGCTGCTCGGGGTGGAACGGGAACACATGCTGCCGCCACAGGTGGAAAAAGAAGGGGCGGATCAGGAACCGTTACCATAGTCGCTATTGTAAAGGGGCCGCTTGTGCCCCTTTTTATTTGTGAAATGCATTTGCAACATGACAAACGTCGTAGAGCTGCATAACATGTGCTCATAATAAGACAAGTTCGGAGCCGTCTTGAAAGACAGATTTTTGCTCGGTCCTTTAGCCCTTTTTGGTGTGATACTGGCCGGCTGTAGTGCCCCCAAAGTGGTGACACCAACCCTGGTGCTTCCCGTACCGATGCAGGTTTCCTATGAAAGCGAGTTGGGTATTGCCCGCTTGGGGCAGATGCTGAATTCGCCTGGTCTGACGCCGGAACAGCGGGCCGAGCTGTTTTTTCAGCGCGGCGTGGTGTTCGACCGGGTGGGGCTGCGGGCCATGGCGAGACTGGACTTCAACCGAGCGCTGCGGGAGCGGCCGGATTTTGCTGATGCCTACAATCTCAACGGGGTTTACCTGACCCAGAATCAGGAATTCGACGAGGCCTATGAGGCCTTTGATTCAGCCCTGGATCTGGCGCCCGATTATACCTATGCCAACCTGAACCGGGGCATTGCCCTCTATTACGGTGGCCGGCCCGAACTGGCGGCACGGGATCTGAAGACGTTCCTGGATGAAGATCCGAGCGACCCTTACCGCCTGTTGTGGTGGTACCTGGCGCTGGAACAGCTCGATCCCGGGTCGGCTACCCGGAGCCTGGCCGCGCATCAGCAGGCCTATGGCTCGGACGAGTGGGCCTGGGATATCGTCAACGTCTACCTCGGCAAGGTCAGCGACGAACAACTGCTCAACCGCATTTCCGAAGAGAGCGAGGATAACCAGGAGTTGGCCGAGCGCCTGTGTGAAGCCTATTTCTATCTGGCCAAACAGGCTCAGCGCAACGAGCAGCCGGAGCAGGCTTCGGTGTATTTCAAACTGGCCCTGGCCACCAATATCTATGATTTCGTCGAGCACCGTTATTCGTTGCTGGAGCTGGATCTGATCGGTGAACAGGCCCGGCTGCGGCGATAGCTGAGGGGCCGGGCCCCCTCGGATTATTCCATCTCCATCCCTGCCGGCGACGGCAGCCACTCCATGCCCGGCAACTGGTTCCAGTAGCCGTTACAGAAGCGGGAAGCCAGCCGGTAGGGACGGGGCCGCCCGGCCTGTTCCCCGAACCGGGCTATCCAGTCCAGGCAATCGCGGCTGTGAGCACTGATGCGCACCGCATCCACCCAGCCGTTCATGCCCGGCACCTCGTTGATCAGGTTGTAGCAGTAGCCCGACTGGGTCTGGATACCGTTGAGGTTGAACACCGGCTGGCCTTCCTGGGTGCTGGCCCGGCGGCCGTCGGGATAGTGGATACACACCAGCTCGCACTCGTCCTTGGGCCGGTTTTCGGCCCGGGCGGAGAAACAGCGGGCCGAGTAGGCCAGGGGCAGGTAGCCATAGCCGAACACTTCGAGCTGAAAGCGGGAGCGCAGCCCTGCCGCCTCCGCCGCCTGGTGAATATTCCACAGCCAGGTGCGGGACAGTTCCACCGGCGGCACCCAGGTGGTCATACCCTGGTCGAGCAGCAACCGCAGGGTGTCCAGGTTGTAGACATTGAGTGCGGGACCGCCGACGAAGGGCAACCTGTGCTCGGCGGCCAGTTGTACCGCCCCCAGGTCGTTGGCCTCGATCTGCAGTTCGCCCTGCTCGCATAGCTTGCGAATGGCCAGCAGCTCCGCCGGTGCCTGGATCAGCGCCAGGGTGGACAGCACTACCTCCTTGCCGGCGTCGCGTAGCTCCCGGGCCAGGGCCAGCCAGTCGGCAGTTTTCAGCTCCCGGCGTTTGGGGCAGACGGTCTCGCCCAGATAGATGCGCCGACAGGGGGAGGCCAGCGCCTGTTGGTAAAAATCCTGTACCTTTTGCTTGGGCCAGAAGAACAGCAAGGGCCCCAGGTGAATGTGCATATTTGCTCCTACTGCCATTTTCGGTGATAGGCGCCCAGGGTGCTCTGGCTGCCTTCGGATACCCCGTCGAGCTGCCGTTGCCAGGGCTCCTGCACTTCATAGTGCTCGGGGGCGTTGAAATAGCTGTCCAGCGCCTGCCGCCAGACCCGGGTAACCTGAGTCACATAGGCCGGACTGCGTTGGCGACCCTCGATCTTGACCGACCTGACGCCGAGCCTGGCCAGATCGGGGATCAGGCTCAGGGTGTTGAGGCTGGTGGGCTCCTCCAGGGTATGGAAGCGTTGGCCGTCCACCTCGAAGCGGCCCTTGCACAGGGTGGGATAGCCGGCCTGTTCATCGGCGGCAAAGCTGTCGATCAGGACATCGTTCAAGCGGGATTCCAGCCGGTCCTCTTTTTCTTCCCAGCGCACGAAACGGGCCGGGGAGCAGGCCCCGACCGTATTGGGGCTTTCGCCGGTAAGGTAGGAAGAAAGATAACAGCGTCCCTCCGCCATGATGCACAGACTGCCAAAGGCGAACACCTCCAGCTCGACGTCGGTATCCCTGGCGATCTGCCGTACCTGCTGGATTGACAGCACTCGCGGCAGCACCACCCTCCTGACCTTGAAGTTATCCCGGAAAAAACGGATGGCGGCGGTGTTGGTGGCACTGGCCTGCACCGACAGGTGCAGTTCCGCCTCAGGGTAGGTCCGGGCGGCGTAGGCCAGGATGGCGGTATCGGCAATGATCAGCGCATCGGCGCCGAGGGTCACCGCCTGATCGACGGCGCCCTGCCAGATGGCCTCATTGCCCTGGTGAGCGAAGGTATTGATGGCCACATGCAGTTTGCGCCGGTGCTGCCTGAGGTAATCCACGCCTTGCTGCAGCGTGCGTTCGGTGAAGTTCAGGCCGGCGAAATGGCGGGCGTTGGTCTGGTCTTTGAAGCCGATATAGACGGCGTCGGCGCCCTGGTCGACGGCCGCCTTCAGCGCCGGCAGGCTGCCGGCGGGACAGAGTAGTTCCATAGCGTTCACTCCGGATCAGAAGGCGGTCAGTCTACGCAGGGATAACTAACTGGCATTTGATTTGAAACAATATGGGCGTGATTTGATTTGACGCAGGGCATGACGCAGCCAGCGGTGTTCTGATGCCCTTTTATTTGATGAGGAGCATCTTATGCTGCAGCTTCTATGTGGCCGCATCAGTCAGCATGGGCCTGGGTTACTGAGCAAGCCGCTGCGTTACCTGCCGTTTCGGATGCAGGCGCCGCTGGTGGAAGGCCTGCTCAACCGGGTACTGGCTGAACCGATACAAGACGGAGAACTGGACTTTCTACGGGGGCGGCGGTTGCAGGTGTGGGTGACGGATCTGGATTACCGCCTGACCCTGAGCTTCGGCGACGGGGGCTTGTTTCAGCTGGATGATGACGAAGCGGACGTGGTGATCAGAGGGGATTTGAATGATTTGATCCGGCTCAGTGCCGGCAAATGGGATCCGGATACCCTGTTTTTTCAGCGTCGCCTGCTGATCACCGGCGACATCGAGTTGGGCCTGGAGTGCAAGAACCTGCTCGACCGTCTGGAGCCGGGGCGTCAGCCGCTGTGGCTGCAACGGCTGCTGGCGGTACTGGCGGGCATGCTGGAGCGGGCCGAACAGAGCACGACCATAAGCGAAGAACGGCCCGCAGGATAACACCTGATCCCTTATCGCGACTGTGCTAGAATCCTGCGCCTTAAGCACAGTTGGACCAAGTGGATATGCTTGAGCAAGTACGCATCGTGCTGGTGAATACCTCGCACACCGGTAATATCGGCTCTGCCGCCCGCGCCATGAAAACCATGGGGCTGGGAGAGCTGTGGCTGGTCGACCCGGTCAGTCCGCCCGATGGCCAGGCGGTAGCCCTGGCGGCCGGGGCCAGCGATATCCTGGCCCGGGCCCGCATGGTGCCGACCCTGGCCGAGGCGGTGGCCGATTGCGGGCTGGTGATCGGCACCAGTGCCCGCTCCAGGACCTGGTCCTGGCCCATGCTCGACGCCCGGGAAGCGGGCATCAAAGCCATGGCGGAAGCGCCCCGGCACAAGGTGGCGCTGGTATTCGGCCGGGAGCGGACCGGCCTGAGCAACGACGAATTGCAGCAGTGCCATTTTCATGTAGCCATTCCCGCCAATCCGGAATACAGTTCGCTCAACCTGGCGATGGCGGTGCAGACCCTGAGTTACGAAGTGCGTATGGCCTGGCTGGGCCAGGCGCCGGTAGCCGAGGCGGAGCAGGAATACCCCCTGTCCGATGATCTGGAGCGATTCTATCAGCATTTGCAGCAGACCCTGTTGGACACCGGCTTTATCATCAAGCCTCATCCGGGGCAGGTGATGACCAAGCTGCGCCGGCTGTTCAATCGGGCACGGCCGGAGTCTCATGAGCTCAATATATTGCGCGGTATCCTGACGTCGGTGCAAAAACAGATCAAGCAACGGGAGTCCAATAACTGAGTGTTTCAGTCGGGTTAATACTTGACTGAAACACTCGGGTATGACACCCTGACGCCATGTCTGGAAACGGTTGAATTACATGAGACTGACTTCAAAAGGGCGTTACGCGGTAACCGCCATGCTGGATGTTGCCCTGCATGCGGACAGCGGCCCGGTATCCCTGGCCGACATTTCCGAGCGTCAGGGCATTTCCCTGTCTTACCTCGAACAGCTGTTCGCCCGCCTGCGCAAGCAGGGGCTGGTCAGCAGCGTACGGGGACCCGGCGGCGGTTATCTGCTGGGAATGGACGCTTCGGCCATTTCGGTAGGGGCGGTGATTGCCGCCGTTGATGAGTCGGTAGATGCCACCAAGTGTCAGGGCAAGGGCGATTGCCAGAGTGGTAACCAGTGCCTGACTCATTCCCTCTGGTGCGCGCTCAGTGACCGGATCAGCAATTTCCTCGACGGCATCAGCCTGGCGGAGCTGGTCAGCCAGAAAGACGTCCGGCGGATTTCCGGGCAGCAAGACAGCAATTTGAGCATGTTGACCCTGGTTGAACCAGGGCAGCAGAAAGTGAGCCTGAAAGTTCAACTTTAAATGTCGATGACAAGACTGCCGAACAGGGCAGCGTTGGAACGGAGAATATGATGAAACTGCCCATTTATCTCGACTATGCGGCTACCTGCCCGGTAGACCCTCGCGTCGCCGAAAAAATGATGCAATACCTGACGCCGGACGGAATTTTCGGTAACCCGGCTTCCCGCTCGCACCGCTTCGGCTGGCAGGCGGAAGAGGCCGTGGATATAGCCCGTAATCAGATAGCGGAACTGATCAATGCCGATCCGCGCGAAATCGTCTTTACCTCCGGTGCCACCGAGTCCGACAACCTGGCCATCAAGGGTATTGCCAACTTTTATGGCAAGAAAGGCAAGCACATCATCACCTCCAAGACCGAGCACAAGGCGGTGCTTGACCCCTGTCGCCAGCTGGAGCGCGAAGGCTTCGAGGTCACCTACCTCGACCCTCAGCCCAATGGCCTGTTCACCCTGGAGCAGATCGAAAATGCCCTGCGCGATGACACCATTCTGGTGAGCATCATGCACGTCAACAACGAGACCGGCGTTATACAGGACGTCAAGGCCATCGGCGAGTTGTGCCGTAGCCGCAAGATCATGTTCCATGTGGATGCCGCCCAGAGCGCCGGCAAAACCGCCATCGACGTACAGGACATGAACATCGATCTGCTGTCCCTGTCCGCCCACAAGATATACGGCCCCAAGGGCATCGGTGCCCTTTACGTCTGCCGCAAGCCGCGGGTGCGCCTGGAAGCCCAGATGCACGGCGGCGGCCATGAGCGAGGCATGCGCTCCGGTACCCTGGCTACCCACCAGATCGTGGGCATGGGCGAGGCTTTCCGCATCGCCAGGGAAGAAATGCACACCGAGGGCGAACGTATCCGGACCCTGCGCGACCGCCTCTACAACGGCGTCAAGGACATCGAGGAAGTCTATGTCAACGGCGACATGGAACAGCGGGTACCCGGCATCCTCAACATCAGCTTCGCCTATGTGGAAGGCGAGTCCCTGATGATGGCCCTGAAGGATCTGGCAGTGTCTTCCGGCTCGGCCTGTACCTCCGCCAGCCTGGAGCCGTCCTATGTGTTGCGGGCCCTGGGGTTGAACGACGAGCTGGCGCACAGCTCCATCCGTTTCAGCATCGGCCGTTTCACTACCGAAGAACAGGTTGATTACGCCATACGCCTGGTCAACGAGGCCATCGGTCGTCTGCGCGAAATGTCGCCCCTGTGGGAGATGTTCAAGGACGGCGTTGACCTGGAAAAAGTTGAGTGGGTACACCATTAAGGTGTCTAACGGTTAAAGGACTGGTTGAGGAACTGAATCATGGCTTACAGCGAAAAAGTAATAGATCACTATGAAAACCCCCGTAACGTGGGCGGTTTCGACAAGAACGATCCCAATGTAGCCACCGGCATGGTGGGTGCTCCGGCCTGCGGCGACGTAATGAAGCTGCAGCTCAAGATCAGCGACGACGGCATTATCGAAGATGCCAAGTTCAAGACCTATGGCTGTGGTTCCGCCATTGCGTCCAGCTCGCTGATCACCGAGTGGGTCAAGGGCAAGAGCCTGGACGAAGCGGCCAGCATCAAGAATACCCAGATCGCGGAAGAGCTGGCCCTGCCGCCGGTGAAGATCCACTGCTCCATTCTGGCAGAGGATGCCATCAAGGCAGCGATTGATGATTACAAGAAGAAGAAAAACCTGGCGTAAGGCGGAGTAACCATGGCAATCACCATTACCGATGCAGCGGCCCAACGGGTACACACATTCCTGATCAACAGGGGCAAGGGCCTGGGGTTGCGGCTTGGGGTCAAGACGTCCGGCTGCTCCGGCCTGGCCTATGTACTGGAATTCGTTGACGAATTGTCCGAAGGCGACCAGGTGTTCGAGCATGGCGAGGTAAAGGTGATCGTCGACAGTAAAAGTCTTGTGTACCTGGATGGCACCGAACTGGACTTTGTGAAGGAAGGCCTGAACGAAGGTTTCAAGTTCAATAACCCCAACGTGAACGGGGAATGTGGCTGCGGCGAAAGCTTCAACGTTTAAGGACTCCGGCATGAACTACTTCGAGCTGTTTGGCTTACCGGTGCAGTTTGCCCTCGACAGCCAGGCGCTGGCCGGTACCTACCGCCAACTGCAGATGCAGTTCCATCCCGACAAGTTTGCCTCCCGCCCCGAGCGGGAGCGCTTGCTGGCGGTGCAGCGCGCCGCCCAGATCAACGATGCGTTTACCACCCTCAAGCAGCCGCTGAATCGTGCCGAGTATCTGTTGTCTCTGTATGGCATCGATATCCGTGCCGAGCAGCAGACCCTGAAGGATCCCCTGTTCCTGATGCAACAGATGGAATGGCGCGAACAGCTCGAGACCATCCCCGAGGCGAACGATGTGTTCGGTGCCATTATGGCTTTCGAGCGGGAGCTCGGCCTGGTATCGGCCGAACTGTTCAACGAGCTTGAACGGCAACTCGATACCTCCTGCTGGCAGGAGGCTGCCGATACGGTACGCAAACTCAAATTCATGACCAAGCTGCACGCCGAACTCGAGCGGTTGGAAGACGCGCAGCAGGAACTCTGAACTCCATGGCATTACTACAAATCTCCGAACCGGGCCAGAGCGCGGCCCCGCACGAACACAAATGGGCGGTCGGTATCGATCTCGGTACCACCAATTCCCTGGTGGCGGTGGTACGCAGTGGCCTGGCCGAAACCCTGCCCGATGAGCAGGGACGCGAGCTGTTGCCCTCGGTGGTACACTACCTGGAGGACGCTCTCCGGGTCGGTCACGAAGCCAAAATCGAAGCCGAGCTGGATCCGCAAAACACCATCGTTTCCGTCAAGCGGTTGATGGGCAAGGCGCTGGCGGACATTCCCCGGGCCAAGCTGCCCTATGCCTTCCGGGACAGCGGCCAGGGGGTGATCGAACTCGACACCATCCAGGGACCGGTCAATCCGGTGCAGGTATCCGCCGAGATCCTGAAATGCCTGGCCCGGCGGGCCGAAATCAGCCTCGGCAATCCCATTCAGGGTGCGGTGATCACGGTGCCGGCCTACTTCGACGATGCCCAGCGTCAGGGCACCAAGGATGCGGCCCGACTGGCCGGCCTGGAGGTGCTGCGGTTGCTCAACGAGCCGACCGCCGCCGCCATCGCCTACGGCCTGGACTCCGGCCAGGAAGGGGTGATCGCGGTCTATGATCTCGGCGGTGGTACTTTCGACATCTCTATACTGCGGCTGCACAAAGGGGTGTTCGAGGTGCTGGCTACCGGTGGCGATTCGGCCCTGGGTGGCGATGATTTCGACCACGCCCTGGCCGACTGGATCCAGCAGAAGGCCGGTGTCATCGAGCTGACTCCGACCCAGCAGCGCAACCTGCTGGACGCGGCCTGTGCCGCCAAGCAGGGGCTGACCGACAGTGATAGCGTGACGGTCGGCTGGGAAGGTTGGCAGGGGGAACTGAGCCGGACCGAGTTCGAGGCGCTGATCCTGCCCTGGGTCAACAAGACCCTGATGGCCTGTCGCCGGGCCCTGAAAGACGCCGGCGTGACGGCGGCGGAGGTGCTGCAGGTGGTGATGGTAGGTGGCTCCACCCGGGTACCGCTGGTGCGTGAGCGGGTCGGCGAGTTCTTTGCCCGTGAGCCGCTCACCAGCCTGGACCCGGACAAGGTGGTGGCCATCGGCGCCGCTATCCAGGCCGATGTACTGATCGGCAACAAGCCGGACAGTGACATGCTGCTGCTCGACGTCATTCCCCTGTCGCTGGGTCTCGAGACCATGGGCGGTCTGGTGGAGAAAATCATTCCGCGCAACACCACCATTCCCGTGGCCCGGGCCCAGGAATTCACCACCTTCAAGGACGGCCAGACCGCCATGGCCATCCACGTGGTGCAGGGTGAGCGTGAGCTGGTGGCGGACTGCCGCTCCCTGGCCCGCTTCAACCTCACCGATATTCCGCCCATGGCGGCCGGCGCCGCCCATATCCGGGTCACTTTTCAGGTGGACGCAGACGGCCTGCTGTCGGTCAGCGCCATGGAAAAATCCTCCGGAGTGCAGGCCGCCATCGAGGTCAAGCCTTCCTACGGGTTGAAGGAAGACGATATCGCCACCATGCTCAGGGCATCCTTCGAGCATGCCAAGGAAGATATCGCCGCCCGCATGCTGGCGGAGCAGAAGGTGGAAGCCGCCCGGGTGATCGAGAATATCGTCAGTGCCCTGCAGGCCGACGGCGACGCACTGCTCGACGAGCGGGAGCAGGCCGGGATAGTGGCAGCCATCGAATTCCTGCAACGCAGTGCCGAGGGCGATGACCCCGAGGCGATTAAGCAGGCGATAGAACAAACCGATAAACAAACCGCCGATTTTGCCGCTCGCCGGATGGATGCCTCCATTCGCAAGGCACTTGCCGGACAACGTGTTGATAAGGTGTAATGATGCCGAAAATTGTTTTTCTTCCCCATGCCGAATTGTGCCCCGAAGGGGCCGCCGTGGAGGCCAAGCTGGGTGAAACCGTACTGGACGTGGCACTGCGTAATGGCATCGACATTGAGCACGCCTGTGAAAAATCCTGTGCCTGCACCACCTGTCACGTGATAGTGCGGGAAGGCTTCGATTCGCTGGAGGAAAGCAGCGAACTGGAAGATGATATGCTGGACAAGGCTTGGGGGTTGGAACCGGAATCCCGGCTCGGTTGCCAGGCCCGGGTTGCCGACGAGGATCTGGTGGTGGAGATCCCCAAATATACGGTAAATATGGTATCCGAAGGTCACTGACCGGGGAGGGGGTATGAGTCTCAAATGGATAGACAGTCAGGACATTGCCCTGGCACTGCTGGAAGCCTATCCGGACACGGATCCCAAGACGGTGCGTTTTACCGACTTGCACCAGTGGATCTGCGAGCTGGAAGATTTCGATGACGATCCTGCCCATTCCAACGAACGCATCCTCGAGGCCGTGATCATGGCCTGGATGGATGAATACGAATAAGCAAAAGCCGGAAGCCGACATAAGCCGGAATCCATAAGCTGGAAGCCTGGAGCTGCCCGAGTGGCGGGCTGCCATGGTGGACGGCGGTTGGGGTTCGGAGCTAGCTCCCAGCTGTTTTTCAAGCCACAGTCCCACTGTGGCTTTTTCCGTTTTCTGTCAACAGAATAAGGAAGTGTTATGCCCGCAACCATGAACGTCATACTTAGCCATGAAGCCGCCGCCGCCCACTGGGGCGACAGGGCGTTGTTGAGTTTCCGGGACGACGAGGCCCGGATCCATGTCACCGATCCCGCCGAACGGGTGCGCAAGGCCCAGCAGGCGGGGCGCAAGCTCGATGCCATGGGCATCAAACAGGTGACGTTGAGCGGCGACGACTGGTCCCTGGAAAGCCGCTGGGCCTTCGCCCAGGGCTTCTACAACGCCAAGGGCGGCCAGCAACTCGACTTCGGCGCCACCGGGCCCGAGGAGCAGGCCGAGCTGGACGCCCGCGATCGCGCCTGCCGCTGGGTGCGGGAGATGATCAACGGCACCCCGGAAGACATCTATCCGGCCTCCTTGGCCACCGAAGCCGGCAAGTTCCTGCAATCCCTGGCGCCCGGGGCGGTGAGCTACCGCACCTACAGCGGCGAGCAGCTCAAGGATCTCGGTTATGTCGGTATCTATGAGGTGGGCCGGGGCAGCGAACGCAGTCCCACCCTGCTGGAGCTGGATTTCAACCCGAGCGGCCAGGCCGATGCTCCGGTGGCGGCCTGTCTGGTGGGCAAGGGCATCACCTTCGACTCCGGTGGCTACTCCATCAAACCGTCCGACGGCATGGCGGTGATGAAGTCCGACATGGGCGGGGCCGCCACCGTGACCGGCGCCCTGGCCCTGGCCATCCAGCGCGGCCTGAACAAGCGGGTCAAGCTGTTCCTGTGCTGTGCCGAGAACCTGATCTCCGGCCACGCCTACAAGCTGGGTGATATTTTCACCTACAAGAACGGTATTACCGTTGAAATTCTCAATACCGACGCCGAGGGCCGGCTGGTACTGGCCGACGGCCTGCTGGCGGCCTCCGCGACCGGCGCGCCTTTTATCCTGGATGCGGCGACCCTGACCGGTGCCGCCAAGATGGCGCTGGGGCGGGATTACAACGCCGTGTTCAGCATGAACGACGACCTGGCCCTGGCCACGGTGCAGGCTGCCCGGGAAGAATACGAGAAGGCCTGGCATCTGCCTCTGGAGCCTTTCCACGTGGGGCAGTTGTCATCCTCTTTCGCCGACATGGCCAACATCCATGGTGGCGAGGGCATGGCAGGCGCCTCCACCGCCGCCGCGTTCCTGTCCCGTTTCGTACCGGACAACGGCCGCCGCTGGGTGCACATGGATTTGTCCGGGTCTTACCAGAAGGCGGCCAATGACCTTTGGGGCGCCGGCGGCAAGGGGCATGGTGTGCGTACCATCGCCGCCATGCTGGCCAGGGTCTGTGAGGAGCAGTCGTGATGATGCGGATCAGGTTAAGCACGGCGGCAGCCGCCGCGGAGTGGGGTCCCAAGGCCCTGCTCAGCCACGATGAGCAGGGGATGCTGATCCATCTGGGGGAGCGGCCGTTAACGGCCATTCAGCGGGCCGGGCGTCGTCTCTACAGTCAGGGACTGCGCCGGGTCAAACTGGCGGGAGCCTGGAACACCGAGCAGCAGTGGGCCTTTGCCCAGGGCTGGATGAGCAGCAAGGAGCCCGGCGAACTGGTCTGGGCCGATGGCGATGAGGCCGAGCGGTCGCAGCTGGAGGCCCGCTGGCACTGTGCCCGTTGGGTACGGGACCAGACCAACGCCACTCCCGAACAACTGAGTCCGGTGGCGCTGGCGGTGGAAGCGGCGAGTTTTATTACCGAACTGGCGCCGACCCGGGTCAGCCACCGCATCCTCAAGGGAGAGGCCCTGCGCGAAGCCGGTTTCGTCGGTATCTATGAGGTGGGCCGGGGCAGCGACCGGGAGCCGGTGCTGCTGGAGCTCGACTTCAATCCCACCGGGGATCGCAAGGCGCCGATCGCCGCCTGCCTGGTGGGCAAGGGCATCACCTTCGACTCCGGCGGCTATTCCATCAAGGCGTCCGAAGGCATGCTGCACATGAAAGCCGACATGGGCGGCGCGGCGCTGGTGACCGGCGCCCTGGGGTTGGCGATACTGGGCGGCCTCGACCGGAGGGTCAAGCTGTTCCTGTGCTGCGCCGAGAACCTGATCTCCGGCCACGCCTACAAGCTGGGAGATATCCTCACCTACAAAAACGGCACCAGCGTGGAAATCGTCAATACCGATGCGGAGGGCCGACTGGTGCTGGCCGATGGCCTGCTGGCGGCGGGGGAAACCGGAGCTCCGCTCATCATCGATGCGGCCACCCTCACCGGCGCCGCCGTGATGGCGGTGGGACAGGAGTACAATGCCTTGTTCGCCTTCGACCAGGCGCTGGCGCAACGGGCCCTGGCCCTGGCCGAACAGGAAAACGAGCCCCTGTGGCCCTTGCCCTTGGCGCCCTGGCACCGGGACCAATGTCCTTCGGCCTACGCCGATACCGCCAACAGCCGGCCGGTCAAGGGCGGTGGGCCGGGCGGCGCCTCCAACGCCGCCGGCTTCCTGTCCCGTTTCGTGCCCAACGAAGGCCGGGGCTGGCTGCACTTCGACCTGGCCGCCTGCTACCGCAACAATGCCGATGCGGACTGGTCGGCGGGCGGCACCGCCCTGGGACTGCGCACCCTGGCGCGGATCCTGCTGGAACAACCGGAATGAAGCGTTACATCATGTTGCCCGAGTGCAATAAAAATGCTGAACAAGAGTGTTAACTTGGGTTGGCTTTACGTATAATTCCGCCCGTTTTTACTCAGACCGTTTATTTAAAGGAAGACACATGGCTCTCGAACGTACTTTTTCCATCATCAAGCCTGATGCCGTTGCCAAGAACCTGATCGGTGCCATCTACCAGCGCTTCGAAGCGGCCGGCCTGAAAATCGTTGCCTCCAAGATGGTTCACCTGAGCCGCGAGCAGGCCGAAGGCTTCTACGCCGAGCACAGCGAGCGCCCCTTCTTCAAGGCCCTGGTCGACTTCATGACTTCCGGCCCGGTGATGGTACAGGTACTGGAAGGTGAAGACGCCGTGCGTCGCAACCGTGAAATCATGGGCGCCACCAACCCGGCCGACGCCCTGGCCGGTACCCTGCGCGCCGACTATGCCAACAGCATCGATGAAAACGCCGTGCATGGCTCCGATGCCGCCGCTTCCGCCGCCCGCGAAATCGCCTATTTCTTCAGCGATGAAGAAATTTGCCCCCGTACCCGCTAAGCCCGGGATCTGGTTGAAAAAAGGAGCTGCGGCTCCTTTTTTTGTGCCGCCGAGTCCGGCTGGCGGGGCGGTAGCACTGGCAACCGGATGCTAAACTCTGTACAATTTCGCGCCCTGTGGGCTCTGGTCAAAACGCGAGAGGCAACCGATGAGTGAAACAAAAATAAACCTGCTGGATCTGGATCGTGACGGCATGCGCGAGTTCTTTCAAGAACTGGGCGAAAAGCCGTTTCGTGCCGATCAGGTGATGAAATGGATCTATCACTTCGGTTGCGACGACTTTGAACAGATGACCAATATCAACAAGGTCTTGCGCGGCAAGCTGCAGGCGCGGGCCGAAATTCGCGCCCCCGAGATCTGCGTCGAGCAGAAGTCGGCCGATGGCACCATCAAGTGGGCCATGAAAGTGGGCGATCAGGAAGTCGAGACCGTCTATATCCCCGATGGCGACAGGGCCACCCTGTGCGTCTCCTCCCAGGTGGGCTGCGCCCTGGACTGCAAGTTCTGTTCTACCGCCCAGCAGGGATTCAACCGCAACCTAAAGGTGTCCGAGATCATCGGCCAGGTGTGGCGCGCCGCCAGCCGGGTCGGTTTTGTGCGGGATACCGGTCGTCGCCCCATCACCAATGTGGTGATGATGGGCATGGGCGAGCCGTTGCTCAACCTGAACAACGTGGTGCCGGCCATGCGGCTGATGCTGGAAGACTACGGTTTTGGCCTGTCGAAGCGGCGAGTGACGCTGTCCACTTCAGGGGTGGTGCCGGCACTGGACAAGCTCGGCGACATGATCGATGTCGCCCTGGCGGTGTCTTTGCATGCGCCCAACGACAAGCTGCGCTCGGAGATCATGCCGATCAACGACAAGTACGATATCGCGACCCTGCTCGACAGCGTGCGCCGCTATATCTCCAAGTCCAATGCCAATCACGGCAAGGTGACCATCGAGTACGTGCTGCTCGACCATGTCAACGACGATATGCAGCATGCCCATGAGCTGGCCGAGCTGCTCAAGGATCTGCCCTGCAAGATCAACCTGATCCCCTTCAATCCCTTCCCGGGCAATCCCTACGGCAAGCCGAGCAACAGCCGTATCGACCGCTTCAACAAGGTACTGATGCAGTACGGCAACACCGTGACCATCCGCAAAACCCGGGGAGATGATATCGATGCCGCCTGTGGCCAGCTGGTGGGGGATGTCATCGACCGTACCAAGCGCACCATGAAAAAACGGATGCAGGAGCAAAGCATATCCGTCACAATGGTTTAAAGAATCAAACCATTGGTGTAAAGGGAATGCGACACTTCACTCTGTTGCCGGCGGTATTGATGTGGGGAGCTTTGAGTGGCTGTGTGAGTGAAACCACTCGCTTGTCCGACGGTCGCCAGTCAGGGGATCTGGTGTTCAAGCCCGCGGATGCGGCGGTGACTCGTATGAATCTTGGTCTGGAGTACCTGCGGCGAGGGGATGCCGAACAGGCCAAGTTCAACCTCGACCGGGCTCTGTCCCAAGACCCGAAGAATCCTGATGTGCACCTTGCCCAGGCCTATTTCTTTCAGTCCGTATCCGAGTTTGAGCAGGCAGAAAAAAGCTACCGGCAGGTGCTGAAACTGTCGCCGAATCATGGAGATGGGCTCAATAATTACGGCGTTTTTCTTTGTTCGAGGGAACGTTTCGACGAAGCGGATGTCATGTTTAGGAAGGCGGTGGCGGCACCCGGCTATGTCCAGGTGGCGGATACCTTTGAAAACGCCGCCCTCTGTGCCATCCAGAACAACCAGCCGCAGGTGGCGTTCGATTATTTCAGACGGGCACTGGAATACAGTCCGACCAAGCCGAGAGCGCTGCTGGGCGCGGCCGAATTGGCTGCAGGGCGGGGGGACGAGGCAGAGGCGCTCGATTACCTCGCGCGTTATCGGCGCGAACATTTACCCAGCCCACAGAGTTTGTGGTTAACAGTGCGTACCGCGGAGGCCCAGGGGCGAGTGGCGCAGGTCCAGCAGGCCGGTGCCGAGCTGGTACGCTTATTTCCGGATTCAGAACAGGCCAGGCGATTCCTAGCAAATGACTATTAACGAAGCAGAACAGCAGCCACAGGCTGAAGCAGTAGTAACGGCAGGCCCCGGCGCCTTGTTACGCGAAGCCCGTGAGGCCAGGGGGTGGACTCAGGCCGAGGTGGCCCGCAGGCTGAATCTGCGGCTGGCGGTGATCGAGTCGATTGACAGCGATCAATATAAGGCCGGAGTGGCAGTGACCTTTTTACGAGGCTATGTCAAAGCCTACGCCAAGGTGGTGGGAGTCAATGAGCAGCAGGCGCTGGCGGCCTTCGACGGCATGAGCGGGGCCGAACAGATCAGGGCGGCTGCACCGATGCAGAGTTTTTCCAAAAAGACCCGGCAACAGGCCAACGACAACTGGCTCAAGCGTATCAGTTGGCTGGTATTGCTGGGTCTGGTTGCTTCCCTGGTGTACTGGTGGTGGCAGGACAGCGGTGCTAATTATGTCGAACGCACCCTGGAGCCGATGACCCAGCAGGAAGAGCCGGCACCAGTTCTGCCGGATCCTGTGTCACCCAATGATGGGGCCCCCCAGATCATTATTCCCCCGTCGCCCCAGGAGGCGATAGCCGAGCCTGCCGCCGATACCGGTGCGGAAGGGGAGGGTTCTGTGACCTCAGTGGATGCGGCGGCCAGCGATGTCGAGGTTCCGGATGTGGACGCCGCTCCGGCTGCCGAAACCGGAAGCGCACCGACCGCCAGTATGGCCGAGCCAGAAGCCGCCAACCCCAGGCTGCTGACGATGCGTTTCACCGATGACTGCTGGATCCAGGTGACCGATAGCCGCGGCCGTACGCTGGCCGAAGGCGTGAAAAAAGCCCAGGAGTCGTTGAGTCTGGAAGGCGAGCCGCCGTTCCGGCTGGTATTGGGGGCGCCGCGGGCGGCCAGTGTCGAATACATGAACCAGGCGGTGGATCTGTCTTCCTTTAACGCCGGCCGGGTGGCTCGCCTCACCGTACCCCAATCCTGATTGAAGCAAGAGTAGATGATGTCTCAATACGACTCTCCCATAGTTCGTCGTCCATCCAGGCAAATTCGCGTCGGCTCAGTGCTGGTAGGGGGCGACGCCCCCATCAGTGTGCAGACCATGACCAATACCCTGACCACGGATGTGGCGGCGACCCTCGCCCAGATCCGCGCGGTGGAAAAAGCGGGGGCCGACATAGTGCGGGTCTCGGTACCCACCATGGAAGCCGCCGAGGCGTTCAAGGCCATCCGGGCCGGTACCGCCATGCCGCTGGTGGCGGATATCCACTTCGACTATCGCATCGCCCTGCAGGTGGCCGAATACGGTGCCGACTGCCTGCGCATCAACCCGGGTAATATCGGCCGGGAAGACCGGGTGCGGGCGGTGGTGGATTGTGCTCGTGACAAGGGAATTCCCATCCGTATCGGCGTCAACGGTGGCTCCCTGGAAAAGGATCTGCAGGAAAAATACGGTGAGCCCACGCCGGCGGCACTGGTGGAGTCGGCCTTGCGCCATGTGGATATTCTGGACCGGCTCAACTTCGATCAGTTCAAGGTCAGCGTCAAGGCTTCCGATGTGTTCCTGGCGGTGGGCGCCTACCGGGAACTGGCTCGGCAAATCGAACAGCCCCTGCACCTTGGCATCACCGAAGCCGGTGGTTTTCGCAGTGGGGCGGTCAAGTCGGCCATCGGGCTCGGCATGCTGTTGGCCGAGGGGATAGGCGATACCCTGCGGGTTTCCCTGGCTGCCGATCCGGTGGAAGAGGTCAAGGTCGGCTTCGACATCCTCAAGTCTCTGCGCATCCGCTCCCGGGGCATCAACTTCATCGCCTGTCCTTCCTGCTCACGCCAGGAGTTCGATGTGATTGGCACCGTCAATGCCCTGGAAAGCCGGCTGGAAGACATCGTCACCCCCATGGACGTGTCCATTATCGGCTGTGTGGTGAACGGGCCGGGTGAGGCGCTGATCTCCGATCTGGGTCTGGCCGGGGCCCAACGCAAAAGTGCTTTCTACGAAGACGGCGAGCGGGTTGACCGGCTCGATAACACCGCGCTGATCGACGTGTTGGAGGCCCGGATCCGCGCCAAGGTGGCGAGGTTGGATCCCGCCGCCCGCATTCCGGTACAGGACAAGGAATAGCCCCCAGGTTACCTTTAGCAGCTAATACAGAGATATTTTTGTGGCCAAACAAATTCAAGCAATTCGTGGAATGAACGACTGCCTGCCGGAGCAGACCCCGGCCTGGCAACAGGCGGAAAGTGTGCTCCGGCACACCATGAGTGTCTATGGTTACTCGGAAATCCGCATGCCTGTCATGGAGGTAACCGGGCTGTTCAAACGCGCCATCGGTGAAGTGACCGACGTGGTCGAAAAGGAAATGTATACCTTCGATGATCGCAATGGCGACAGCCTGACCTTGCGCCCTGAAGGCACCGCCGGTTGTGTACGCGCTGGTATTGAACACGGCCTGCTTTACAACCAGGAACGGCGGATGTGGTATATGGGGCCCATGTTCCGCTACGAGCGCCCGCAAAAGGGGCGTTATCGCCAGTTTCATCAGTTCGGGGTCGAGGTGTTCGGTCTGCAGGGCCCGGATATCGATGCCGAACTGATCATGCTCACCGCTCGGCTGTGGAAAACCCTGGGAGTGAACGAGCACCTTACCCTGCAACTGAACAGCCTGGGTGCTCCCGAGGAACGGGTACAATACCGTGAAGCCCTGGTGGCTTACCTGGAGCAGCATCAGGAGCGGCTGGATGAAGACTGTCGTCGGCGCATGTATACCAATCCGTTGCGGGTACTGGACAGCAAAAACCCCGAGGTGCAGGCGTTGCTCGCGGATGCACCCGTGCTCAGCGATTATTTTGGTGAGCAAACCCGGGCCCATTTCGACGGGCTCCAGGCGTTGTTGACTGCCGCCGGCATCGACTTTGAACTCAATTCCCGCCTGGTACGTGGTCTGGATTACTACAACCTCACCGTATTCGAATGGGTGACCGAGAGTCTGGGGGCCCAGGGCACCGTCTGCGGTGGTGGCCGCTACGACGGCCTGGTGGAGCAGCTGGGCGGCCAGGCCACTCCGGCGGTGGGTTTTGCCATGGGGATGGAACGGCTGGTGCTGTTGCTGGAGACGCTGGAGCTGGTTGAACCACAGCCGGCCCTGGCCGACGTCTATGTGGCGGCGGCGGGCGAGGGCGCCCAGGCGGCGGGCTTTGCGCTGTCGGAGCGGTTGCGTGATGAGTTGCCTGACCTGCGGGTGATGAGCCATTGCGGTGGCGGCAATTTCAAGAAGCAGCTCAAGCGCGCCGACAAGAGCGGTGCCAGCATCGCCCTGATCCTGGGCGAGGAGGAAATCGCCCGGGGAGAGGTGACGGTAAAGTATTTGCGCGGGCAGGGCGAGCAGCAGACCCTGGCTCTGGATGAAATCATGGCAAAGCTCAAGCGAGAGGGGATCTGAGTGGATATTTACAACACCGAAGAACAACAACTGGATGCCCTTAAACGGTGGTGGCAGGAGTACGGCAAGGCGATCATCCTGGGGTCCGTCATCGGCCTGGGAGGGCTGTTCGGGTGGCGTTATTACCAGAGCCACCAGATAGAAACCCGCTCGGCCGGGGCCGAAGCCTTCGAACAAATCAGCCAGCGGCTGGCCGCTCAGGGCAGTGCCGCTTTTGCCGAGGCGAGCGCCTTCGTCGAGCAGAACAAGGGCAACAACTATGGCGAGCTGGCGGCGTTGTTGCTGGCCGGAGAAGCGGTCAGGGCCAACGAACTGGTGCTGGCACAGCAGCAGTTGGAACTGGCCCTGGCTGGAACCAAAGACGCCGCCCTTGGCGACACCATCCGCCTGCGGCTGGTCCGGGTGCTGCTGGCCCGGAATGAGCTGGCGGCGGCCCAGGCCCGTCTCGATGAGGTGAAAGGGGAAGCCTTTGCGGCCCTGCGCAGTGAAATTCAGGGTGATCTTTTCCTTGCCCAGGACCGTCGTGACGCGGCCCGTGACGCCTATCGGGCGGCGCTGGATGCCGGAGGCGCCAGCGATAATCCCGGCCTGCAGCTCAAGCTTGATCATCTGGCAGTATCCGTTGAACCGGGCGATGAGGAATAATCATGGCTAAACACTTTATCCGGATGTTGCCCCTGGTGCTGGGGCTGGGACTGGCCGGCTGCTCCAGCCAGGAAGTGCTATCTCCGGCGAATCCGCTGCCCGAGATCAGCAATGCGTTTAATGCGAAGTCCCTTTGGTCTGCTTCAGTCGGCAAGGGTGTAGGTGATTTTTATTCCCAATTGAGTCCTGCTGCCGAAGGCGAGCGGCTCTTTGCCGCCTCACGCGATGGCGTTCTGGCGGCCTACGACCGCAATGGCGGCAAGCGGCTGTGGCAAACCCGGCTGGATAAGCTGGATATCAATAAAAACCAGCGCAGCCCGCGTATTTCCGGCGGCCTGAGCGCCGCCTACGGCAACCTTTATTTCGGCTCCGAGAACGGTATCGTCTATGCGGTATCCCAGGCCGATGGCGAGGTGCTCTGGACCCGAGAGGTTCCCGGCGAGGTGCTGGCGGCGCCGGCAGTGGATGAAGGCAAGGTGGTGGTGCATACCAGTGCCGGCAACCTGGTGGCCTTGGACTCTGCCAGTGGTGAGCCCCAGTGGTTGTTGCGCAATGAACAACCCAGCCTGACCCTGCGCAGCATGTCCACTCCGGTCACCGCCGGTGGCGCCGTGCTCTATGGCCGTGCCGACGGGCGACTGGGCATTGCCCTGTTGGCCAATGGTCAGCCGGTGCGCGATACCCGTATTGCCAGCCCCCGCGGGGCGACCGAACTGGAGCGGATGGTGGATGTGGCGTCCCGTCCGGTGATTCTGGGCGATATCCTGTTTGCTATCGCTTATAATGGCCAACTGACCGCCCATCAGCTGATTTCCGGGCAAGAGCTGTGGAAGCGCCAATACCAGGGCTCGCGGGATCTGAGCACCGATGGTCGCCAGCTTTATATCAGTGACAGCCGTAGCCATCTGTTTGCGGTGGATGCGCGTAGCGGCATGGAACTGTGGTCCAATACCGAACTGGAAAATCGCCAACTGACCGCTCCGGCCGTATTCGGTGACTATCTGGTGGTGGGCGATGGCGAGGGCTACCTGTACTGGCTGGATCGGCAGAGCGGTGTGCTCAAGTCATTACAGCGTATCGACAGCAAGGGTCTTTATGTGGCGCCCGTCGTGGCCGGCGATACCCTCTATGTGCAAAGCCGCAGCGGCGATCTGGTGGCCATCGGCCAACCCTGATCCCGGCGGGTAACGGCACCACCGGCTCCTGATCCCGGATCAGGAGCCGTTATTGTTTTTTGGAGAATGTGTTTATGATGCCTGTAGTGGCTCTGGTGGGCCGCCCCAATGTGGGTAAATCCACTCTGTTTAACCGACTGACTCGGACCCGGGATGCCCTGGTGGCGGATTTTCCCGGGCTGACCCGCGACCGTAAATATGGCCAGGCCAAGATAGGGGAGCTGGAATTCATCGTGGTCGATACCGGCGGTATCGACGGCAGCGAGGAAGGTATCGAGCTGAAGATGGCCGAGCAGTCCCTGGCGGCCATAGACGAAGCCGACGTGGTATTGTTTATGGTGGATGCCCGGGCCGGCCTGACGGTGGCCGACGAAGCCATCGCCGAACACCTGCGTCGCTGCGAGAAGAAGACCCTGCTGGTGGCCAACAAGACCGACGGCATCGACGCAGACTCGGCCGTAAGCGAGTTTTACCTGTTGGGGCTGGGCGACATCTATCAGATTGCCGCCGCCCATGGTCGTGGCGTGCTGAGCCTGCTGGAAACGGCGCTGGCACCGCAATTGGAAGCGCTGAACGCGGCGCGTCACGAGGCCGAAAGTGAGGCGGACGAGCAGTCGGAAGAGGAGTTCGATTTCGACGGACTGGGCCTCGCCGATGCGATGGAGGCCATGGACAAGCTTGAGGAAGAAGAGGCGGTGCCGTTCGAGGATCTGCCGATCAAGCTGGCCATAGTGGGACGCCCCAATGTCGGCAAGTCTACCCTTACCAACCGTATCCTGGGTGAGGACAGGGTGGTGGTGTACGATATGCCCGGCACCACCCGCGACTCCATCTATATCCCCATGCAGCGAGATGAGCGGGACTTTATCCTGATCGATACCGCCGGGGTGCGTCGTCGCGGCAAGGTCCACGAGACCGTTGAAAAATTCTCGGTAATCAAGACCCTCAAGGCCATCGAAGATGCCAACGTGGTATTGCTGGTGCTGGATGCACGGGAAGGCATTTCCGATCAGGATCTGAGTCTGCTCGGCTTTGTCCTCAACGCCGGGCGCAGCATCGTCGTCGCGGTCAACAAGTGGGACGGCCTGAGCCAGGACGTGAAAGACGATATCAAGCGCGAGCTGGACCGGCGCCTGGGTTTTATCGACTTTGCCCGCCTGCACTTTATTTCGGCCCTGCACGGCAGCGGCGTGGGCAACCTGTTCGGTTCGGTGGTGGAAGCCTATCAGTCGGCCACCAAGCGGGTGAATACCTCCATGCTGACCCGCATTATGCAGATGGCCCAGGACGATCACCAGCCGCCGCTGGTGCGCGGCCGGCGAGTCAAGCTCAAGTATGCCCATGCCGGTGGTTACAATCCGCCCCGGATTATCGTACATGGCAACCAGGTCAAGGATTTGCCCGACTCCTACAAGCGGTACCTGATCAACTATTTCCGTCGTTCCCTGCAGATCATGGGCACCCCCATCCGGGTGGAGTTCCAGGAAGGGGACAACCCTTACGCCGGTCTCAAGAACAAGCTGACCGACACGCAGTTGCGCAAGCGCAAGCGGTTGATGAAATTCATCAAGAAAAAATCCTGAACCTGACGCCGGCCATGCCGGCGTTTTTCTTTACCGCCGCCGCTTATCGATCCGGATCAGGAGCCGCCTCTAAATAACTGATCCTAGTGGTGCTACACCGACCGGGCACCGCACGCAGACACGCCGTGAATCCATCCCTGGGGCGGAGGGCCTGCTTAGCGGTACACCGCCCGTGGTCTACCATCCGGAACAGCTATTTAGTTCTGGTCTAGGATGAATACTGGTGCCGCCGAGGCGGCGTGTCGGTAAGGAGAGGAGCGATGTATCAATCACTGTTGGTGGCCGTGGACGGATCGGAACACGGCAAGAAAGCGCTGGAGCTGGCTTCCTACCTGGCCGGCCAGGACGATGCCAGCCTGCATATCCTGCACGTACCCGAGATGCTGTCCCACGACGCCACCCTGGTGTGGGGCATCGGCGCCGTGTCTATCGAGGCCGGACGCAAGGAGCTGGAGGAGGCGGGAAGGAAGGTCATAGAACGGGCCGCCGAGCAGGCCAGGGTATTGGGCGTCAAGCGAGTGCAGACCCATGTGGCCCAGGGGGAGCCGGCTCGTACCATCATTCGCATGGCCGAGGCGTTGGGGGTCGAGGTGATAGTGTTGGGCAGCCGTGGACTCGGCAACCTGGCCGGCCTGGTGATGGGCAGTATTTCCCACAAGGTGACCCATAGCGCCAAATGCGGTGTGATCACGGTACGTTGAAATAGGCATCCCCGCCCGCCTGGGCCAGGGCGAGGGGCGGGACGTTACTCGGCGGTGACCTGGGTCAGAAAATAGGTACTATTGCGTCGCAATATCTTGCGGCGGAGATCCTGCAACAATATTTTGCGGCGGGGCGAACAGCCGGCCGCTTTGCGCTGCTTCAACAAGGCGCGCTTTCGTTTCAACATAGTGTGTTCCTCTTTACCAAGCCTGCTCAGCAAAATGATGCTGTGCTATTGCACTAGATATCAGGTTGCGATGCCCGGGTAAAGTGACATTCCGGTTAAAATTCCGGAACTGCCGCCGGGCTCTCGCGCTGGGCCGCGGTCAGGCCGGTGTCGGTGGTGGGGGTATTGAGCCACAGCAGGCTCTGGTAGTACTGACGTACGTTGTTGACGAACTTCTGGGCTTCCCGGCCGCGGGCATAACCATAACGGGTTTTGCTGTGCCACTGAGGCTGGTGCAACAGAGGCAGGTTCTCCTTGACCTGGGCCCAGGAGTTGGGATCCTGTTCCTTGATCCTGGTCAGCCGCCGCACGTCCAGCACATGGCCCAGGCCCAGGTTATAGGCGGCCAGCGCGAACCAGACCCGCTCGTCCTCGGGAATGGCGTCTGGCAGACGGGTCATCAGCGAGGCCAGGTAGTGAGCGCCACCGCGAATGCTCTGCTCCGGATCCAGCCGGTCATCCACCCCCACCTGCCTGGCGGTATCTTCGGTCAGCATCATCATGCCGCGTACCCCGGTGTAGGAGCGGGCCTGCGGGTCCCAGTGGGATTCCTGATAGCTGATGGCCGCCAGCAGGCGCCAGTCCAGTTCGCCGGCATAATGCTCGAACAGCGGCTGATAGCGGGGCAGCAGATCTTCGACCCGGCGCAGGAAGGTGCGGGTGTCGACGTAATCGAAATCCTGTACATGGCCGAAGTATTTCTCGTTCAGCCGGGTCAGGGCTCCGGCCTGCTGCTGTTCGTGGAAAAAGGCCAGCATCCGCCCGAGCAGGCTGTCGTCGTCGCGCCGGTCGATGACCCAGGCTACCGGCTGGGGATCGCTCAGGGCAAAGGCGGCTTCCACATTGGGGTAGTAGCGTTGGGTGCGGGCCAGCAGGGTGTCTTCCACCAGGGTATGGGCCGTGCGGCCTTCCGCTACCTGGCGCAGCAGCTCTTCCGCGTCGGCATCGCGGCGGGTCTCCCAATGCAGTTCCGGCAGCTCCTGCTGCAAGGCATGCAGCCACTCTGCCTGGCTGGAACCAGCCAGTACGCGAACCTCGCCTGCAATTTGCTCGGGAGCCGTGGGGCGGGGTTCTCCCTTGCGGTAAACCAGGGTCTGGGCCACTTCGTAATAACTGGGGCCGAAGCGGTAGTGCTGACGGCGCAGGGGGGTGCTGGTCAGACCGGCGGCCAGCATGTCGACCTTGCCGGCGTCAAGCAGGGCGAACAGATCGTCCAGGCTGTAGGCCGGGATCATGGTCAGCTCGACCCCCAGGCTGTCGGCAAACAGCCGGGCCAGCTCGTAATCCAGTCCTTCTTCCTGCTCGTCCCGCAGGAAGTAGTAGAGGGGATGATAGAGGGTGCCGACCCGCAGTTCGCCACGGGACTGGATCCGGGATTGCTGGTTGCTCTGTTTTTCTTTGATGTCACAACCGCTTAGCATCAGAATGCCGAGTAGTAGCGGGAGTCGGGAAAGCTGCAAAATTCGGCTCAATAGAAAGTCCTCATTTATGACAACCGACATTTTATAGCAGAACTCGACCGGCTCGTCAGGCAAACGCCGATATTTTCAACGACAGGGCCAGAATAAGGTACCGGAAATCGGCGTCGACAGGGCAGGGGCGTAAACCTATAATACCGCCAATTTCTCAACCCCCCATTCACCCACGCTTTGAGAATTGCCACTATGGAAATACTGAGAGGCTCGCCGGCCTTATCCGGTTTCAGGACCCAGGCCCTGGTTCGCCGTGCCCAGGAGTCGAACCTGCCCCTGCAGGGAGTTGAAACCGAGTATGTACACTTTGTCGCGCTGAACGCCAACCTCGAGGCCGATAGCCGCCAGACTCTGGGCCAACTGCTCGACAGCCCGGAACAGGGCACCACTCCGCCCGCCGGCAGCCTGCTGGTGCTGGTCACCCCCCGCCCCGGCACCCTTTCCCCCTGGTCCAGCAAGGCCACCGATATTGCCCGCAACTGCGGCCTGACCCAGGTCAAGCGCATCGAGCGCGGTATCGCTTATCACCTGAGTTTCGAGCGTGAGCCGGATGCGGGCGAACTGCTGGCGGTCAAGGCGTTGCTGCACGATCGCATGACCGAAGTGACCCTGGACAGCCTGGATGCGGCAACCTGCCTGTTTGCCGAATCGGCGCCGGCGCCGGTGACCTCGGTGGATATCCTGGCCGGTGGTCGGGCGGCCCTGGCCGAGGCCAATCAACGTATGGGCCTGGCCCTGGCGGAAGACGAAATCGATTATCTGTACGAGGGGTTTACCGGGCTCGGTCGTAATCCCAACGATATCGAACTTTACATGTTCGCCCAGGCCAACTCCGAGCACTGCCGGCACAAGATCTTTAACGCCGACTGGACCATCGATGGTATCGAGCAGCCCAAGTCCCTGTTCAAGATGATCAAGAACACCTTCGAACAGGTACCGGAACATGTGCTATCGGCTTACAAGGACAATGCGGCCGTGATGGCAGGCTCACCTGCCGGCCGTTTCTTTCCCAGCCCTCAGTCCGGCGAGTACCTCTACCATCAGGAAGACATCCATATCCTGATGAAGGTGGAAACCCACAACCACCCCACCGCCATTTCCCCCTATGCCGGGGCTGCCACCGGTTCCGGTGGCGAAATCCGCGACGAAGGCGCCACCGGTCGTGGCTCCAAGCCGAAGGCAGGCCTGGTGGGATTCAGCGTATCCAACCTCAAGATCCCGGGCTACCATCGCCCCTGGGAGCAGGACTTCGGCAAGCCCGAACGTATCGTCAGCGCGCTCGACATCATGATCGACGGCCCCCTGGGCGGTGCCGCCTTCAACAACGAATTTGGCCGGCCGGCCCTGCTCGGCTACTTCCGTACCTACGAGGAGCAGGTGTCCAGCTTCAACGGCGAGGAAGTGCGCGGCTATCACAAGCCGATCATGATTGCCGGCGGCCTCGGCAATATTCGTGGCGAACATGTGCAGAAGGGCGAGATCACCATCGGCGCCAAGCTGGTGGTACTGGGTGGCCCGGCCATGAACATCGGCCTGGGCGGTGGTGCCGCTTCCAGCATGGCTTCCGGTCAGTCCAGCGAGGATCTGGACTTCGCCTCGGTACAGCGGGACAACCCCGAGATGGAACGTCGCTGCCAGGAAGTGATCGACCGTTGCTGGGCCATGGCCGACGACAACCCCATCCAGTTTATCCACGACGTGGGGGCGGGCGGCCTGTCCAACGCCATGCCCGAACTGGTCAACGACGGTGGCCGTGGCGGTCGTTTCGAACTGCGCAACATCCCCAACGACGAGCCGGGCATGAGCCCGCTGCAAATCTGGTGCAACGAGTCCCAGGAGCGCTATGTACTATCGGTGGCAGGGGATCGCCTGGCCGAGTTCGAAGCTATTTGTCGTCGGGAGCGGGCCCCCTTCGCGGTGATCGGTGAAGCCACTGCCGAGCCGCACCTGAGTCTGCACGACAACGAGTTCGACAATCAACCCATCGATATGCCACTCAACGTGCTGCTGGGCAAGCCGCCCAAGATGCAGCGGGATGTGACCCGTGCCAGCCATCAGAGCCCGCCCCTGGATCTGCACGGCATCAACCTGAAGGAAGCGGCCGAGCGGGTGCTGACCCTGCCGACCGTGGCCGACAAGGGCTTCCTGATCACCATCGGCGACCGGACCGTGACCGGCCTGGTGGCGCGGGATCAGATGGTAGGCCCCTGGCAGGTGCCGGTGGCAGACTGTGCCGTGACCGCCGCCGCCTTCGATACCTATGCCGGTGAAGCCATGTCCATGGGGGAGCGGGCCCCGGTGGCGCTGCTCGACTTCGCCGCCTCTGCCCGGCTGGCAGTGGCGGAAGCCATTACCAATATCGCCGCTACCGATATTGGTGAGCTCAAGCACATCAAGCTGTCCGCCAACTGGATGTCCGCCGCCGGTCACCCGGGGGAAGACGCCGGCCTGTACGAGGCGGTCAAGGCGGTGGGAGAGGAACTGTGCCCGGTGCTGGAGCTGACCATACCGGTGGGCAAGGACTCCATGTCGATGAAGACCCGTTGGCAGCAGGACGGCGAAGACAAGGCGGTCACCGCGCCCCTGTCGCTGGTGATTTCCGCCTTCGCCCGAGTCAATGACGTGCGCGCCACCGTCACTCCCTGGTTGCGCAGCGATCTGGGCGAGACCGACCTGATCCTGGTGGATCTGGGCAACGGCAAGAATCGCCTTGGCGCCTCCGCCCTGGCCCAGGTCTACCGCCAACTGGGCGACATCCCTGCGGACCTGGACAGCCCGGAGCAGCTCAAGGGCTTCTTCTACGCCATTCAGTCACTGCTGGCGGAAAGCAAGCTGTTGGCCTACCACGACAAGGGTGACGGCGGCCTGTTCGTGACCCTGGCGGAGATGGCCTTCGCCGGCAGGACCGGCCTCGACATCGAGTTGGACCTGCTCGGTGCCGATCGGCTGGCGGCCCTGTTCAATGAGGAACTGGGGGCCGTGCTGCAGGTGCGTCGGGAAGACAAGGAAGCGGTGCTCACCTGCCTGGCCGGTCACGGCTTGGCGGCCTGTAGCCATGTTATCGGCTGCCTCAACGACGACGACAGCCTGCGCCTGTTCTCTTCCGGCGAGGAAATCTACGCCCAGCCGCGCACCGAGCTGCGCCGGCTGTGGTCCGAGACCAGCTACCGCATGCAGGCGCTGCGCGACAACCCGGAGTGCGCCCGCTCCGAGTTCGAGGCCAAGCAGGACGCCGATGATCCCGGCCTGTCGGTGTCGCTCAGCTTCGATCCGAAAGAAGACATCGCCGCGCCCTTTATCGCTAAAGGGGTGCATCCCAAGATGGCGATACTGCGCGAGCAGGGCGTCAACTCCCATGTGGAAATGGCGGCGGCCTTCGACCGGGCCGGGTTCAGCGCCATCGACGTACACATGAGCGATCTGCAGAGTGGTCGTCACCGCCTGGATGAGTTCGCCGGCCTGGTGGCTTGCGGCGGTTTCTCCTACGGCGACGTACTGGGGGCCGGTGGCGGCTGGGCCAAGTCGGTGCTGTTCAACGAGGCGCTGCGTGCCCAGTTCGAGGTTTTCTTCGCCCGTCAGGACAGCTTCGCCCTGGGGGTGTGCAACGGTTGCCAGATGCTGTCCCGGCTGCGGGAGCTGATCCCCGGCGCCGCCCATTGGCCGGACTTCGTGCGCAATACGTCGGAACGCTTCGAGGCCCGCTTCAGTCTGGTGGAAGTGCAGGACTCGCCCAGCCTGTTCCTGTCCGGCATGGCCGGCTCCCGCCTGCCCATCGCGGTGTCCCACGGTGAAGGGCGGGTGCAGCCGCTGAACGCCGATCTCGCTGCCATCGAGGCCAGTGGCACGGTGGCGTTGCGCTACGTGGACAACCACGGCCGGGCTACCGAACGCTATCCGTTCAATCCCAACGGCTCCGCCAGCGGCATCACCGGCCTGACCAGCGAGGACGGCCGGGTCACCATCATGATGCCGCATCCGGAACGGGTGTTCCGTACCGTGGCCAACTCCTGGTACCCACAGGCCTGGGGCGAGGACGGCGGCTGGATGCGCATCTTCCGCAACGCCCGTAAAAACCTCGGCTAGATCCCAAATCGGATCGAGCATTTCAAGCCCGCAGCAATGCGGGCTTTTTATTTTTCATTTGAGTCTATATGATAGGGTTGCCCGAAAAATAACCAGCGTAAAATACGTATAAATATCAAAAATAAAGGGCAATGAACGGAGCCACTCTTATTCATTCAACTATATAGAGCACGGACATGGACCACAGCGATTTGTTATGGGCAATACCGACAGATTTGCATCAGACCAGCACGGACAGCTTGCGGGAGCTGGCCGTCACTTCCCTTACACTGGCTCGGCAGATCATGCAGTATACCCGAGAAGGGATAGTGGTGATGGACGCCCGGGGCCGGGTCGTCGGAGTCAATCCTGCCTTTTGTCGGCTCAGCGAGCTGGATGCCGGGGATATCGAAGGCTGTCATATCACCAACATCAACCATGATTTACACGAGCGCCGCTACTATCGTCAGATTTGGCAGCGCCTGCAGCGACAGGGCCACTGGCAGGGGGAGGTTCAGCACCATACCCGGGAAGGGCGGCTGGCCACCCATTGGTTGATGCTGCACCTGCACAGAGACCACCGCGGGCGGGTTCGTCATATCATTGGGATCCTGGACGACATCAGCCGGCTCAAACAGTCGGAGGACAGGCTCAGCTACCTGGCACATCATGATGTACTGACCGGCACCACCAACCGCACCTTCCTGCTGAGCTGGTTCAGCAAGGTCAAGACGGCACTGGAGGAAGAGGAGCAACTGGCGCTGCTGTTTATCGACCTCGATCGCTTCAAACCCATCAACGACAGCTTCGGCCACGGGGTAGGGGATCAGGTCCTCAAGGCCCTGGCCGCCCGCCTGTTGGCACAGGTCGATGGCAATGAGCTGGTGGCCCGCATCGGCGGCGACGAGTTTGTGATGGTATGGCGAGGCCGGCTTGGAACTCCACAGCTGATCCGCAAAGCCGAACAGCTGCTGGAGCAACTGGAAGCGCCGGTACTGGTCGGGGAGTACGAACTGAGCGTCGGCGCCAGCATCGGGGTCAGCCTCTATCCCGAACACGGGGTGGAAATCGAAACCCTGTTACGTTACGCGGATACCGCCATGTACGAGGCCAAGACCTTCAGCAGCGCCAAGGTGTGTCTGTTCGACAGCGCCCAGTTTACCCGGTTGGAGCAACAGCACCGGCTGGCGGGGGAGTTTCGCCAGGCCATCGAACGACAACAGCTGTTTCTGGAATACCAGCCCAAGCTGGAATTGAGCTCCAATAGACTGCTCAGCCTCGAAGCCCTGCTGCGCTGGCGCCACCCGGAGTTGGGGGTGCTCTATCCGGATCGCTTCCTGCCCGCCGCCAAGGATGCGGGCCTGTTGTGCCGGCTGGCCGATTGGGTGTTCACCGAGGCGGCGCGCCAGTACCGCTGCTGGCAGCAGCAGGGATGCTGGCAGGGCGGGGTCAGCATCAACCTGAGCGGACTGGAACTGGAGCAGCATCGGGCCGGGCAGTTGCTCGAGCTGCTGCGCCGGCAGGGGGTCAGCCCAAGCCATTTTACCCTGGAGCTGCGCAGCGATTTTATCATGCGTCGCAGTGAATCCCTGCTGGGGGCGCTGGAGACCTTCAAGGCCGCCGGCATGGCGGTTTATCTCGACAACGTGGGGGAGGGGCGGATCAGTTTCAGCAAACTCAGACGGTTGCCGATCGACGGCATTAAGATCGATCGCAGCCTGCTGTCCGATCATTTCGACTCTCTGGATCAGTCGGTGATCCGCTCGTTGTTGCTGTTGTCCCAGACCCTGGGGATAGAGGCGGTGGCCTGCGGGGTGGAAACCGCCGAACAGATGCATTTCCTGCGTCAGTATGGCTGCAGCTCGGTACAGGGGCAGTTGCTGGCCGCCCCCATGACGGCGGGCCAGCTCGAGCTCTTCTACCGTGACGGACTGGAGCGGGTCCGCCACTGACTTACTCCAGGCCGCGTAGCGACAGGCGGCCCGGGGCCAGTTCCAGGCTCAGCACCTGATCTTTCAGCTGGCGTTGCAGGGGATCGTCCTCATCCAGCACATAAACCGGATATTGGGACAGGTAGCCGGCGACTCCCTGCAGTAATATCGGCAGCATGAAGCCGGCCTGGGGCGAACTGCCGTCTTCATTCAAACGGTAGCTGAGCAGTTCGAACTCATCCAGATAAAGGGCACCCTGCGTGCTGTCGTAGCGGGGGCGGGCACTGAAATCGCCGTTGATGTCCCAATGGTACCGGTTCTGTCCCTGGTTGACCGAGATGATGCCCTGTCCGGAAACGCGGGCCTTGTCCGCCTCCCGTCGGCCCAGCTCGACCTTGAGATCCTGCAGTTTGATCCCCGCCGACAGCCATTCTCCCAGGGTGAGTGGAAACTCTTTGCCGAGCTGGCGGTTGAGTTGCTGGTTGAGCTGTTGTTCGGTAATGGTCAGGGTTTGTGCCGAGGTAAAACAACTTACCCCAAAGGCGATTAAAAAAAGTATAATTTTCATAAGCCTATATCCATGGTCTGGGATTGCTGCATTAGAGACAGTCTGCACCGTCCTGCTTTAGAGGAGCAAGGCATTTTTGAGTGATTATATTTATACGCTACTGGGCTGGTTGCTGTTTCTGGCGCATACCAGCCTGGTGACAGGGGTGACGATCAGGGTCATCATGAAACGCCGGGCGGTAGGGGTATCGCTGGCCTGGCTGGCACTGATCTACGCCATTCCCATTCTTGGCGTGGCCACCTACATTCTGTTTGGTGAGGTGCGCCTGGGGCGCAAGCGGGCGGAACGGGCCAAGTCCATGTACCGGCCCTATGCGGACTGGATCAACGTACTGGTGTCCCGCTTTCCCGGTCAGAACTTTGAAGTCAGTGACCCGGCCCGCCCCATCTACGAGTTGGTCAAGGCCCGGCTCAATATGCCGATGCTGAGCGGTAACGCCATGGCGTTACTGCAGCGGCCGGAGGAAATACTGGCGGCGATGCAGGCCGATATCCGCGCCGCGCGTAGCTCCTGCTACCTGGAGTTCTACATCTGGTATCCCGGGGGGAAGGCGGACGAGGTCGCCTACGCCCTGATGGATGCGGCCCGACGGGGACTGGATTGCCGGCTGTTGCTGGACTCGGTGGGCAGCGCCGACTTTTTTCGCAGCCGCTGGCCCAGGCGGCTGCGGGAGGCGGGAGTCAAGGTGGTGGAGGTACTGCCGGTGGGCGCTTTCCGGGTGCTGTTTGAACGCCAGGATCTGCGTATGCACCGCAAGCTGGTGGTGATCGATGACGATGTGGCTTATACCGGTTCCATGAACCTGGTGGATCCCTCCTGCTTCAAACAGGAGGCCGGTGTGGGCCAGTGGGTGGACATCATGCTGCGTATCCGCGGGCCCATAGTGCCCATTATCTGGTCCCTGTTCGTGTGGGACTGGGAAATGGAAACCGGTGAACGGTTGTTGGAACAGTTGGAGTATCACCCCATCAGCTGTCTGGATAACCAGCTCAAGCTGCAATTGCTGCCATCCGGCCCCTTCATGGGTGGTGATGCCATTCAGCAAAGCTTGCTGACCGCCGTGTATCAGGCCCGGCGGCGGCTGGTGTTGATCACTCCTTATTTTGTGCCCGACGATCCTCTGGTAGCGGCCCTCTGCTCGGCCGCCGATAGAGGGGTGGAAGTGCAACTGGTGCTGCCTGCCAGGAACGACTCGCTCATGGTCAACCATGCCTGCAATGCCTTCTTCGACGAGTTGCTGCACGCGGGGGTCGAGATCCACCTGTATTCCGCCGGCTTGCTGCACACCAAATGCGTGCTGGTGGATCACCAGTTTGCCCTGGTGGGCACGGTCAACCTGGACAAGCGCAGCCTGTGGCTGAACTTCGAGATGACGCTGCTGGTGGATGACGGCCAGGCCATGGGGGAACTGTTGCGTCTGGCCGACGATTATCTGGCCGATGCCAGCCCGTTGTCCTGGCTGGAGTGGCGTAAGCGCCCCCTGCGCAAGCGGGTGGCGGAAAACCTGTTCTACCTGCTGAGCCCGCTGCTATAAATGCTGGGGACTGGGGACTGGGGATCACCAGCCCCGATCCCGAGTCACCGCATTACTGCCGGTAATGTTTGAGGAAGCGGGCGATACGGCCGATGGCGTCCTCGATATCGTCTACCCGCGGCAGGGTCACCAGGCGGAAGTGATCCGGTTTGGGCCAGTTGAAGCCGGTCCCCTGCACGATCAGCAGTTTTTCCTGCAGCAGCAGATCGTACACCATCTTCTGATCGTCCTTGATGTCGTACACCTTGGGATCCAGCCGGGGGAACATGTAGATGGCCCCCTTGGGCTTGACGCAGGATACTCCGGGGATCTGGTTGAGCAGCTCCCAGGCCATGTCCCGCTGCTGGCGCAGGCGGCCGCCGGGCAGTACCAGCTCGTTGATACTCTGGTAGCCGCCCAGCGCGGCCTGGATACAATGCTGCATGGGCACGTTGGCGCACAGCCGCATGGAGGCGAGCATCTCCAACCCTTCGATATAGTCCCGCGCCTGGTGCTTGGGGCCGCTCAGCATCATCCAGCCCTGGCGGAAACCGGCGGCGCGGTAGCTCTTGGACAGGCCGTTAAAGGTGGCCACCAGCACGTCGTCACAGAGAGTACAGACCGAATGATGGGCGACATCGTCGTACAGGATCTTGTCGTAGATCTCGTCGGCGAAGATGATGAGCCGGTTCTGGCGGGCGATCTCCACGACTTCCATCAGGAATTCGCTGCCATACACGGCGCCGGTGGGGTTGTTGGGGTTGATCAGCACTATGCCCTTGGTGCGCGGGCTGATCTTGGCCTTGATATCGTCCAGATCCGGGTACCAGCCGGCACCTTCGTCACACAGGTAGTGCACCGCCTTGCCGCCGGACAGGGTGACCGCCGCCGTCCATAGCGGGTAATCGGGCGAGGGCACCAGGATCTCGTCGCCGTTGTTGAGCAGCGCCTGCATCGACATCACGATAAGCTCCGATACCCCGTTGCCGATATAGATATCATCCAGATCGGTGGTGCGCAGCCCCTTCTGCTGGTAATACTGCATCACCGCCTTGCGTGCCGAAAACAGTCCCTTGGAATCGCAGTAGCCCTGGCTGGTGGGCATGTTCACAATGGCATCCTTGAGCAGCTCTTCCGGGGCTTCGAACCCGAAGGGGGCGGGGTTGCCGATATTGAGCTTGAGAATGCGGTGGCCTTCGTCTTCCAGGCGACGGGCTTCTTTGTGGACAGGCCCGCGAATGTCGTAACAGACGTTATCCAGCTTGTGGGATTTTTCTACGGAATACATGGGTGTTAACGGCCTCGGGTTATTCACTGGCCATGACGGTCACAGACAATCAGGAAGGCGCCAGGGCGGCATGAAAACCACGCGCCGGGGCATGAAGCTATCCGGGAACAGACAAGCCAGTACAGACAAGTGATGGCGTCCATGATGGGGCTTTGAAACCAAGATGAAAAGGGGTAATCGAGGGGTTTTATTGAAAAAAGATGGCCAGACGCGGTTTTTGACAGATGTTCGGTTGCCACAGAACATCGGGCGGCATGAACACCGCCCGATGTTCTGCCGCCGATACTTTATTGGAACAGCCCCAGATGTGCTTTGGCGTGGGCTTCGAAGTCGGTATAACCGCCGATATGCTGCTGGTCGAGAAAAATCTGCGGCACCGTCTGCACCGGCTTGCCTACGGTTTTTTCCAGATCTTCCTTGGAAATGCCCTCGGCATGAATGTCGACGTAGCGGAACTTGAAATCATCACGTTCCTCGGCCAGTTTTTCCGCCAGCTCTTTGGCTCGGACACAATAGGGGCAACCGGGACGACCAAAAATCACAGCAAACATAGCGTTCTCCTGACTGATTGACGGGGCCAGTATAAAGACCCGGCCCTCATAAGATAAATCGTTAATGCATTACTTATTGATTGGTCTGGCTGATGATACCACTGCCCAGCGCCGCTTCCAGCCATTGGCGTTCGAACTGCCGGGCCGGCCACTCCCCTTCGGCCCGGGCCAGCTGTTGCTCCTGCTCCGGACTGATGGACAGGCCGTTTTGCAGCAGCACGAAGGCCTTGCGTCGGCCATCGTCGGTATCGATGAAGCCGGCCAGGTTCTGCACATGGGCGATGGTGCCGGTCTTGGCCTGGACCCGGCCCTTGAGCGGAGCCTGGATGACGCTCTTCCGGTACTGGAGGGTACCGTTTTCGCCGCTCACCGGCAGCAGCGGCATCAGCCACCGGGCCCTTGGGTCGCGGGCCATTGCCAGCAGGGCCGCCATCAGGTCGTCGGCACGCAGCAGATTGTGGGCCGACAGGCCGGAGCCGTCGGCCAGCCAGGAGGGACCCAGATCGATATCGGCCTGCTCCTTGAGGATGTTGCGTACTGCCTGGGTTCCGTTGCGGAAACTGCCAGGCTGGTTGAAATGGACGGCTCCCAGGGTGCGCAGCAGACTGTCGGCATAGAGGTTGTCGGAGCTTTCCAGGATACGCCGGCTCAATTCCCGTAACGGTGGTGACCGATGGCTGGCAAGCTCGGGCCAGCCATCGGCGTCGAGCCGGCTGCTGCTGATACCGCCGGATATCCGGATCCCGGCCTGGTCAAGGGCCCAACGCGTGAGTCGCTCGCCCCAGGCATCCACATCCTGGATGGCGAAGCGCATGGGCCAGGGATCTTGGCGAGGCCCGATACAGCCGGTCAGGTGGTATTGATTGGGGGGGCGCATTTCGACTTCCAGCTCGCAGAAACGCCGTTTGCGTTCGGCTTCAGCCAGTACCGCCACCTCGGCGCTGACCCCGACCGGTTGATGGGCGGGCACGGTCGCGCGGGCGGGCTGGCCCGGGCGGGCATAGAGCGCGCCCTGGACACAGTTCCTGTCCAGGATCAGTGCCGAGACCGGCGCGCTGTAGCAGACGCTCAAGTCGTTCCAGGACCAGCCGTTGCCCCGGTCGTAGCCGGTAAAGCGTACCTGGTTGAGCAGCACATTGCCGCTGACCCGGCGGACGCCGCCACGGGTCAGCAGATCCCGCAGTTGCTCCCGGGTCAGGCTGGGATCTCCGACGAAGTCGATCAAGAGATCCCCCACCAGCAGTCCGTTCTCCAACTGGCCCCGGTAGCGAAGCCGGGTTTCATAACGCCACTCCGGCCCCAGTGCCAGGGCGCCGGCCAGGGTGGTGAGCAGCTTCTGGGTCGACGCGGGCTTGAGCAACAGCTCGGCGTTGTGGGCCTGTTCGATGCGGCCGCTGTCGAGATCCGCCAACAGCCAGGCGGACTGGCCGTGTTCCGGCGGTGTGGCCGCTCGGCTGCCGAAGGCCAGGGCCAGCAGCATGGCCAGACCGGTGAATGCTTTTCTTATCATCAGCGTGCTCTTCTTGTCATGTCGGATGTGTTTGTTCTGAGTTCGATCAGGATAATAGGCCAATCCCCAATCCCCAATCCCCAATCCCCAATCCCCAATCCCCAATCCCCGTTCCTACCCCAGTTCATGGGCGCGTCGGTACCGGCCCTGGTAATCGAACAGTTTTTCTTTTACCTGCCAACTGCGCTTGTGCTGACGGGCAATCACAAAATCCGGGTGACGAAAACGACCGGCAGAGGCTAAGACCTCTGCAAGGGTCGTAAAGTTCGGCTCCAGACCCGGCGCCGGCCAATGAGGCTGCACAAAGTCATTGAAAAACCGCCCCCGTTTGCCCTTGTCGTCGAAGGGGTACCAGGCGCTGACGGCGGTGCCATCTTCGTCGTGATAGGTGACCTTGAGGCTGGGACCATATTTGCCCGAGCCCGCTTCCAGGCTGAGGCCGGCGCAGCGCAGCACCAGCGCATCCTTGAGGGCCAGGGCTTCCTTGAGTTTTTTATCCGGATCCACCAGCAGGTGGCCGCAGTCGCCGCACTCCCGGGCGGCAATGTCGTTTTCCGCCAGGCACTGGGGACAGGACTTGAAGCGAAAGCGATAGCCGCAGGGCTCGGCATGGTCCTCGTCGTCCTCGAACAGGCCCTGGCAGCGGCGGCCGAAGTGCTCCAGCACCCGGCCTTCGGCATCCGTCCTGCCCCAGAAGATATTGGCGAAACCGCAGGCGGGGCAGGGCACCTGCACCTGGGTGCTGTCCGGATGCGGTCGGGGCTCGCCCACTTCGGGAGCGAAGATATCCATATTGTTGCCGGCGTAGTCCAGCACCAGGCAGTCGGTCTTGCCCGGGCTTTGGCGCAGCCCCCGGCCGATGATTTGCTGGTACAGGGCTACGGACTGGGTCGGCCGCAGTATGGCAATCAGGTCTACATGGGGGGCGTCAAACCCGGTGGTCAGTACCGACACATTGACCAGGAACTTCAGCTCCCGTGCCTTGAAGCGGCGGATAATGGCGTCTCGCTCCGGCCCGGGCGTGTCACCGGTGATCAGCGCCGTTTCCGCGGTCGGCAACAGGCCGGCCACTTCGGCGGCATGACGTACGGTGGCGGCGAATATCATGATCCCGACGCGGTCGCTGGCATAGTCGCGGACCTGCTCCACTATATGGGGCGTGACCCTGGGCTGGCGGGCCAGCTCCCGCTCAAGCGCCTGCTCGGTAAAGAGTCCCTGCTCATACAGTCGTGAGAAGTCGTAGTGCACCACGGGGGCGTCCACCAGTCGGGGCGGGCACAGGTAGCCCTGCTTTATCATCAGCCGCAGCGGTAGCTCGAACAGGCAATGCCGGAAAAAACGTGTGGATCGGCTGCGTACCAGGCCATGGTAGTGGGTTTGATAGATCCAGCCCAGCCCCAGCCGGTAGGGGGTTGCAGTGAGTCCCAGCACCTTGAGCCTGGAGTTGCCCTGGCGCAGATGGTTGACCACCTGCAGATACTGGCTGTCATCGTCGTCCGACACCCGGTGGCATTCGTCGATGATCACCAGGCTGAAATCGCGGAACTGCTCCAGGTTGCGCGCCACCGACTGCACCGAGCCGAACACCACCTGGGTATGAACCTGCTTTTGGCCGAGTCCGGCGGAGAAGATGGCCGCCTCCCGGCCATAGGCCTGGTACTTGGTGTGGTTCTGCTCCACCAGCTCCTTGACGTGGGCCAGCACCAGCACCCGCCCCCGGGCCAGGCGGGCCAGCTCGGCGATCACCAGGCTCTTGCCGGCGCCGGTGGGCAGCACCAGGAGTCCCGGCTCGTGGTGGCGGCGAAAGTAGTCCAGGGTGCGGTCGACCGCTTCCTGCTGATAGGGGCGAAGGGTGAACACATCAGGCCTCACATTTGTCCCGGAATAGGGTATCTTTAGCCCCTTCTTTGTGAATAACCGAGGCAAACATCTCTATGATCATCAAACCCAAGGTTCGTGGCTTTATCTGTACCACCACCCACCCGGTCGGCTGTGAGGCGAATGTACGCGAGCAAATCGCCTACGTCAAAGCCAAGGGCAAGCTGGCGCAGGGTCCGAAGAAGGTACTGGTGATCGGTGCGTCCACCGGTTACGGCCTGGCTTCCCGCATCAACGCCGCCTTCGGCAGTGGCGCCGCCACCATCGGCGTGTTCTTCGAAAAGCCGGGCACCGAGAAGAAGACCGGCTCCGCCGGCTGGTACAATGCCGCCGCCTTCGACAAGGCCGCCAAGGAAGAGGGCCTGTACGCCAAGAGCATCAACGGCGACGCCTTCTCCAACGAGTGCCGCGACCAGGTGATCGAGCTGATTAAACAGGACCTGGGTCAGATCGATCTGGTGGTCTATTCCCTGGCCTCGCCGGTGCGCAAGTTGCCCGGCAGCGGCGAAGTGGTGCGCTCCGCGCTCAAGCCCATCGGCGAACCCTACAAGTCGGTGGCCCTCGACACCAACAAGGACGTGCTGGTGGAAGCCGTGGTCGAGCCGGCCAACGAGCAGGAGATCGCCGATACCATCCAGGTGATGGGTGGCCAGGACTGGGAATTGTGGATGAACGCCCTGGCCGATGCCGGTGTGCTGGCCGAGGACGCCAAGTCAGTGGCCTATTCCTATATCGGCACCGATCTGACCTGGCCCATTTATTGGCACGGCACCCTGGGCAAGGCCAAGGAAGATCTGGACCGTGCCGCCCACGCCATCGACGCCAAGCTGAAAGCGCGCGGCGGCAACGCCCATGTGGCGGTGCTCAAATCCGTGGTCACCCAGGCCTCCGCCGCCATCCCGGTGATGCCGCTGTATATCTCCATGGCGTTCAAGGTGATGAAGGAGCAGGGCATTCACGAAGGCTGCATCGAGCAAATCCAGCGCCTGTTCGCCGACCGTCTCTACAGCGGCCAACCCGCCCCGGTGGACGAGCAGAACCGCCTGCGCCTGGACGACTGGGAGCTGCGCGACGAGGTGCAGGACGCCTGCCGTGAAATCTGGACCCGGGTGCAGGACGACAACATTTACCAGCTCACCGACTACCAAGGCTACAAGGACGAGTTCCTGCGCCTGTTCGGTTTTGGCCTGGCGGGTGTGGATTACGACGCCGACGTCAATCCGGAAGTCAGCTTCGAGGTGATCGAGCTGGTGTAAGCTCTCCGTGTAAAGAGAGTCTGCAGACAGACGTCCAGGCAGCAGCCTGTTGCCGGCTCATACCGGTAGCGCAGGCGACGTTGCCATCAAACCAAGCCCCGACAGCGGGGCTTTCTTTTTCAAGGAGCACGTTCATGCCCCATTGCGTTATCGAATATTCCACCACGCTGGGACGCCAGCTCAGCCCCTCGGCCCTGGTCACGGCGGTGCACCAGGGGGCGTTTGACAGCGGCCTGTTCGAGGAGGCTGACATCAAGAGCCGGGCCATCGGCTACGACTATCACCACAACGGCGGCGCCCGGCGAGATTTTATCCATGTGACCCTGAAGATACTGTCGGGGCGCACACCAGAGCAGAAGGAGGCCCTGTCGGCCGTGGTGCTGGATGCCCTGGTCGGCCTGGGACTCAAGGACATTTCCCTGACCGTGGAGGTGGTCGACATAGTTCGGGACTGTTACGCCAAGCGGCTGGACTGAGCCCGACAGAACAAGTCTCATGGCGGACTACCGGGGTTTGCCGTCAGGCCCTGACGGGAGTAGATTGAAAGCAGGTCAACACCGCCTGGAGGCTGTTATGCAGACCAGATACAAGTTGGGAACCTTATTGCTCGGGGGGCTGCTCGGTTTGAGCCTAGCGCCGGCCTGGGCCCAGCCACCGGAAGGTAAGGGACCGGGCCACGCCCCGGGGCAACAGCGGGAGCAGTTGCTGCGCAGCGACAACCGGGGCGAGTCATCCCGTGAGCGTGAGCGTGAACGGGACTGGCAGCGGCAAGACCGAGATAGCGAGCGGCGCGACTACCACGACAGGCGCGAACCGCGTATCGACGAGGCCGCCCTGCGGGGCATTTTCCGCGAGCATCGCGACTGGATCGACTACGACCGCAGCCGCGATGCGTTGCCGCCGGGTATCAGGATGAACCTGGCGCGGGGCAAGCCGCTGCCTCCCGGTATCGCCAAGCAGTTCGATCCACGTCTACGCAGCCGGTTACCCTACTACGAGGGCTATGAATGGCAGCGGGTAGACGACAAGGCGATACTGGTGGACATCGCCACCAATAACGTGCGCTTTATCCTGGAAAGTATCCTCGACTGACCGAGACACCCGGCCCCGCCGGGTGTTTTTTTATTGCCTGTCGCTCCCCAGAACCCATTTGTCTGTAATATCGTCCGCGATATCTGATCCGGATATGACGGTATCATTGACCATCTGGGCACCTTTCCCTGTTTCAGCCGTTCGGAGGAGGCGCGCGGGTGTTATCGGCTGGGACTATCGAAGGACTCGTACCGGCGGTGGGGGCGGCCGTGAGGAGCATGTGGATGATGGTGATAGGTGCTGGTCACCGGCGAATTCAAACCCGTGCTTCGGTGTCTGTACCGGTACCAGCGTGACAGCCAATCCATGGCAGTCAGGGAAATTCCACCATAGAGCAAAAATCTCAGTCGATCAACTGATAGCTATTCGCTCTAGTTAGTATTAGATATTTCTCATGAAAACAACGGTCTTACATGATGGTCGGCAACGGGTTCTGCCTGTCCCGCGCTCCCGGCATGCGTGGTTTTTAGGCATTGAGCAAATCATTGGCGACTGGGTCGTAGTGTAAGAAATCATGCGCTGATAGTGCACCTCCGAGTGCGCCAGGGTCCGCGCCAATGCCTCCCACCATGGCTCCGCCCAGCCCGCCCGTTATCGCGCCTGCGCCGCACTGGCCAAAAGTCCACTTGGCGTTATTTCACCACCAGAAACCATAGCTATTTCTTCGAGGGTCAATTCACGCATTATTTTGTCTCCTTCCGGTCATGGCAGCGTTAGTGCTACAAATCAATATGAGTAAGCAAATCTAAATCGGTATTCGCATAGCTCTTTTGCACGACCCTGGACGAGGTATGGCCCCGCTGAGCAAACTCCTGTCCTGGTGGCAGAGGCTGAAGTAACCTAAGTTCACCCTATGATTTCATCACGGCAAGGTGACCTTATGAGACTGTATGAACTGGCGACCACACCCAGTGCCCGGCGGCTGAATATCTTCCTGGCCGAAAAAGGCGTGGACATCGAGCGTATTCAGGTGGACGTGCGCGCCGGGGCCAACCTCACCGAGGAATTCAAGGCGATAAGCGCCAACGGACGAATCCCCTTGTTGGAGCTGGATGACGGCAGCTACCTGTGCGAGTCGGTGGCCATCTGCCGCTATCTCGATGAACTCCATCCGGACGATCTGGCCTTGTTCGGTGACAGCTCCCTGAGCCGGGCCCGGGTGGAGATGTGGCACCGTATCGTGGAACTGGAAGGGCTGGTCCCTGCCTTCCAGGCGTTCAGGAACCTGAGTGGGGTTTACCGGGACAGGGAAACCTGCGTCCCCGCCTGGGGCGAGGAGTCCAGGGTGCGTGTGCAGGCTTTCCTGCCCCGGCTGGAGCGGCGCCTGGCGGAAGCGGATTACCTGGCGGGGGAGCGCTATTCCATCGCCGATATCGCCGCCTATGTGCTGGTAGGCTTTCTGCCACGGCTGGGGATCGAGGTGACGTCCATGGCCCATGTCCAGCGTTGGCTGACCCGGATAAATGGGCGGCCTGCCCTGGCCGGATGTTGAACCGTCGCCGCTGTTTACACGAACTGTGGTGGCGCTCGCGCACTTTACCGCCTTGTCGCTCTATAATTAAGGCCAGATAACTAACTGCAAGTGGTTGAAAAATGCGCGATTTTTTCACCCTGGCTCGCTGGATGCCGGGACTGGTGGCCTTGCTGGGGTATCAACGGGCCTGGTTGCTGCCGGATATGCGCGCCGGCCTGTCGGTGGCAGCGGTGGCCCTGCCGGTGGCCATCGCTTATGCGGAGCTGGCCGGAGTGGGGGCCGTGGTGGGACTCTATTCCTGCATTCTGCCGATGCTGGCCTATGCCCTGTTCGGCACCTCCCGTCAGTTGATCGTCGGGCCCGACGCCGCCACCTGTGCAGTGATTGCCGCCGTGGTCACCCCCCTGGCCGCGGGCGATGCCAGCCGGCACTGGCAACTGGTGATGACCATGACCGCCATGACCGGTTTCTGGTGCCTGATTGCCAGCCGCTTTAAGTTGGGAGTACTGGCCGACTTCCTGTCCCGTCCGATTCTGCTGGGACTGCTTAACGGGGTGGCCATCACCATCATGGTCGGCCAGCTGTCGAGCATCTTCGGCTTTACCTTCGACGAGCCCGAACTGATTGAGCGGATCGCCGCGGCTCCCCATTACCTGTCGCTGATCCATTGGCCTACGCTGGGCATCAGCCTGCTGACCCTGGTCGTCATGCTGTTGTGTCGTCGTTTCCGTCCCCAGTGGCCCAGCAGCATGCTGGCGCTGGCCACCACCGCCGCCCTGTTGTGGGGGCTTGGGCCGGAGCGGGCCGGTATCATGGTGGTGGGGACCATCAGCGGGGGCATTCCGTCGTTGCAAATCCCCGAGTTTCCCCCTGGCCTGATGCGGGAGCTGGTACTGCCGGCACTCAATCTGGCGATGGTGAGTTTCGTGTCCATGATGCTGACCGCTCGCAGCTTTGCCGCCAAAAATGGCTATGAAATCGATGCAGACAAGGAATTTCGTGCGCTCGGCATGGCCAACCTGGCGTCGGCGGTGTCCCAGGGATTCGCCATCAGCGGGGCCGACTCGCGCACCGCGGTCAATGACGCCAACGGCGGCAAGAGCCAACTGGTATCCGTCGTTGCCGCCACGGTAATCGCCCTGGTCACCTTTTTCCTGACCGCACCACTGCAATATATTCCCACGGCGGCGCTGGGCATCGTGCTGGTGATGGCATCGATGTCACTGATTGATCTGCGTGGTCAGTGGGCGATGCGCCACTCGGACAACGCCGCCTTCTGGCTGGCCTGGATCACCTTCGTCGGCGTGTTGTTCATGGGGGTGATCCCCGGCATTACCCTGGCGGTACTGTTGGGGCTGTTCCAGTTTTTGCGCAATGTGATGCGACCGACCGATCAACTGATGGGCATGAATGAGGAGGGGATTGTACATACCCTGGGTCATAACGAAGAGATCAAGGCCGTCACCGGGGTGCTGATCTACCGCTTTAATTCACCGCTGACCTATTTCAACGCCTCCTATTTCAAACGCCGGGTGCTGTTGTTGCTAAATGGGGAAAAACACCAGCCCAAGTGTCTGATCATCGATGCGGTCTCCTGCTTTACCCACCAGGATATCAGCGTGATGAGCATGGTGGGGGAATTGCACAAGGAGTTGAAGCGGCGTGGTATTCACATGGTGATGGCCGGCCGGCGCAGCCAGATGACCCACTGGCTGCATCAGGCCGGCATCCGGGTGGGTGAGGACGGCATCCTGCTTTATCCGGATCTGTACCAGGCCCTGCGCATGACCCGCTGCTACCGGGAGCCGGAGCAGGGAGGGGAGCCGACAGAGTATCAACCCGGTGAACCGGTATCGCCAACAGCAAGGCTGGGTGAATCCTGATGCGGGTAACATTAAGGTCCCGGTTGTTGTGGCTGCCGCCTCCGGGAGTAGTGGGGGGCACCGCCTTGCTGATGTGGTTCACCGGGCGATGGGGGGAATGGGGGCGAGTCGAGCTGCCGGGGCTGGCTTATCTGGCCATGCCGGTCCTCGCGGTTGGCCTGTCGGTGATGGTGGCCGCCGCCATACAGATGATGGCAGCCCGTACTACCCTGCTGCCCTTTCACCCGGAGCAGGCATCACGGTTGTTGACGACGGGTGTGTTCCGCTGGTCGCGCAACCCCATCTATCTCGGAGATTTCCTGCTGTTGCTGGCCTGGCTGGTCTGGCTCGGCAACCTGCTCAACCTGCTCTGGTTGGCGGCCTTCGTCATCTATATGACCCGGGTGCAGATCGCAGCGGAAGAGCGGGCGCTGGCCGGTAAATTCGGGAAGCCGTACCTCGACTACTGTACCCGGGTCAGGCGCTGGCTGTAGTTGCTGTTTGCGGGTTTCAGACTTGCGGTGGCCCGCCGGCAATTCTACACTGGCCGCTTTTAACCTGGCAGCCTTGGCCTGCCCCGCCCCGGGGCTGGTTGTTGCTGCCCTCGGGAAGAGAATTCCGGCGCTATGACAGCAGAGAACGGCGGCACCCGCCTGAACAAATTTATCAGTGAAACCGGCATCTGCTCCCGTCGTGAGGCCGACCGGCTGATTGAGCAGCGGCAGGTGACCGTGAACGGCCAGGTGGCCGGCATGGGCGTCAAGGTGACGTCGGCGGACAAGATCACCATCAATGGCAAACCCTTGCGGGCCAAGCCTCAGCCGGTTTACCTGGTCTATAACAAACCCATCGGCATTACCTGCACCACCGATCAGGCCATTCCCGGCAACATCGTCGACGCGGTCAACTACAAGGCGCGGATTTTTCCCATCGGCCGCCTCGACAAACCGTCGTCCGGCCTTATCCTGCTGACCAACGACGGCGATATCGTCAACAAGATACTGCGTGCCGGCAACGCCCACGAGAAGGAGTACATCGTCTCGGTGGACAAGGCCATCACCGATGATTTTGTGGCGCGCATGGCGGCGGGGGTGCCGATCCTCGACACCGTGACCAAGCCCTGTAAGGTACGCAAAATAGGTCCGAAGACCTTCAATATCATCCTGACTCAGGGGTTGAACCGGCAGATTCGGCGCATGGCGGAGTACCTGGGTTTTCAGGTTACCAGTCTGAAGCGAATCCGGATCATGAACATCGCCCTGGGGGAGTTGAAGGTGGGGCAGTGGCGGGAGCTCAGCCCCCGGGAGTTGGGGGTGATCAATGCCATGGTCGAGGGCTCGAGCAAAACCGAGGAAGCCTCCCGACTCGATGTGCCCAAGGCGGCCCGCAAGGGGCCGAGGGTCGGCCAGGACGGCAGAGGTAAAGCGGCGACCCCGGGAGCGCGCTCGACGAGACCGGATCGCGAGAAGGCCAATACCGGCGGCAAACGGAGCGGCGCCGGGCGACGCGGCCGTTAGCTCTAAGCCGCATCGTTCTCCTTCATTCAGGCCGGGCCGGCTTTCAGCAGATGGAAGTGTTTCTTGCCCCGGCACAACACCAGATAGTGTCGGTGCAGCCGCTCATGGCCGGCAAGGGACTCGCTTTTGGTTCGTACGCCGTTGACGGCGATGGCGCCCTGGGCGATCAATTCCCGGGCCTGGCGATGGGAACCGGCCAGGCCCGTCTGCACCAGCAGGGGAGGCAAGGCGTCCAGTTTTCCGGTGATGCTCATGGGGATACCGTCCTGCTCCAGTTGGGCGAACTCGGCGGCACTGAGCCGGCTGAAGTCGCCTGAAAACAGCGCATGGCTGATACGCTCGGCGCCGGCCAGGGCCGCCTCGCCATGCACCATCCGGGTCAGTTCGGTGGCCAGCACCTCCTGGGCCTGGGGCTTGCCCGGGCGGCTTTTGTCCGCCTGTTCAATCGCCGCTATCTCCGCCAGGGACAAGAAGGTGTAGTAACGGAGGAATGCGTACACATCGGCATCGGCGGTGTTCAGCCAGAACTGGTAGAAGGCGTAGGGTGAGGTCTTGGCCGGATCCAGCCAGACGGTGCCGGTTTCGGTCTTGCCGAATTTGGTGCCATCGGCCTTGGTGATCAGGGGTAGGGTCAACCCGAACACCCGCTGCCGGTTGAGGCGGCGCGTCAGATCGATACCGCTGGTGATATTGCCCCATTGATCGTTGCCGCCGATCTGCAGGGTGCAGCCGAGCTCCCGGTGGAGCACCGCGAAGTCGTAGGACTGCAACAGGGAGTAGGAGAACTCGGTAAACGACAGCCCCTGTTCGGGCCGGGCCAGCCGCTGTTTGACCGACTCTTTGGCGATCATGGTGTTGACCGAGAAGTGCTTGCCGAGATCCCGCAAGAAACCGAGTACATCCATCGCACCCATCCAGTCGGCGTTGTTGACCAGTCGTACCCGCTCATCCTCGCTTGCATCCAGCAAGCGGCCGATCTGTTCACCCAGGCTGTCCACCCAGCACTGCACGGTATCGGCGCTGTTCAGGCTACGCTCGGTGGCCTTGAAGCTGGGATCGCCGATCAGGCCGGTGGCTCCGCCGATCAGGGCCACCACCCGGTGACCGGCGGCCAGGAAGCGACGCAACATCAGCAAGGGCACCAGGTGGCCGATATGCAGGCTGCCGGCGGTAGGATCAAAACCGCAATAGAGCACCCGGGAGCCAGTCTCGAGATGCTGTGTCAGGGCGATTTCATCGGAAACCTGGGCGATAAGTCCCCGTTGTTTCAGGTTGTCCAGCAGGGGATGAATAGCAGTCACTATGGCTCCGCAATCATGGATTCAGATAACTTATGCTGCCGTGCCCGGTCGTTTCCGGCCATGTCCCTAAAGGGACAGTTGGGGCAGATCAAGCCGTACCCGCGGCGGCTTGTCTAGGGGGGAATCCGGTGGCATCCGGGGGATGGTCGGCTCCTGTCGTTAATTCTCTGTATCAGGTCGGATTTTCCCGGTTAATGCCGTTGGAAAAGGACGTTATGCTATGGCTGTTTTTTCGTGTAGAGCATACATGTGGCATCACAGTAGCGCGGTTTGTATCCTGTCTTGCCACTCGCCCCGGCCGCCCCTCCGGGTGTATACTGGGCGCCTCTCTGGGCGCATTCTTACAGGATATAAAGGGGACAGGTCGTTATGATCCCAAGGATTGATCTGCAGCAGCAGATAAACCCCACTTATTTTTCTTTTCTCGAGGCTCTGGCCGGCAGTGGTTTTCGCGGTGACATAGAACGCAGCTATGCCAGCCGGCTGGCGGTAGCCACCGACAACAGCGTTTATCAATGCCTGCCGCAGGCGGTGGTGTTTCCCCGTTCGTCCCAGGATCTGGTGGTGATGCTGGGCCTGGCGTCCAGGGACGCCTACAAGGACATCCGCTTCGCGCCCAGGGGCGGCGGCACCGGCACCAACGGCCAGTCGCTCAACGACAACATCGTGGTGGACCTGTCCCGGCATATGCACCAGCTGCTGACCGTGGATGCAGACGGCCGCCGGGTACGGCTGCAGACCGGCATGGTCAAGGACAAGCTCAACCAGCTGGTGGCGCCCCATGGGCTCTTCTTCTCGCCGGATCTGTCCACCAGCAACAGGGCGACCATCGGCGGCATGATCAATACCGACGCCTCCGGCCAGGGTTCCCTGGTCTATGGCAAGACCTCGGATCACGTGCTGGGGGTCACCGCCGTGCTGGTAGATGGCACCCTGATCGAAACCGGGCCGGTGTCCGGCGAGGCGCTGGACCAGAAGCTGGAGGAAGACAGCCGGGAAGGGGAGCTGTACCGCTGCGTCTATCACAGCGTCACCGAGCACGCGGGTGAGATAGCGCGCCGCTTTCCCAAGCTCAACCGCTTCCTGACGGGATACGACCTGAAGCACGTCTACGACAAGCACACCCACACCCTGGATCTGACCCGCATCCTGTGCGGTTCCGAGGGCTCCCTGGCCTTTATCACCGAAGCCTGGCTGGATCTGACCCCGATCCCGAGCTACCGCACCCTGGTCAACGTCAAGTACGACAGCTTCCAGTCCGCCTTGCGCAACGCGCCGCTGATGGTGGAAGCCAAGGCGTTGTCGGTGGAAACGGTGGACTCCAAGGTGCTCAACCTGGCGCGGGAAGACATTATCTGGCATTCGGTGAGCGATCTCATTCAGGACGTACCGGGCAAGGTGATGGACGGCCTCAACATGGTGGAATACGCCGACCAGGACGGTGAGGCCCAGCGTGAGAAGGTAGAGGCCCTCTGCGCCCGGCTCGATGATCTTATCGCCCGTGGCGAGGCGGGCATCATCGGCTATCAGCTCTGTGACGATTTGGCTTCCCTCAACCGCATCTACGCCATGCGCAAGAAGGCGGTGGGTCTGCTCGGCAACGCCAAGGGCCGCAAGAAGCCGGTGGCCTTCGTGGAAGATACCGCGGTGCCGCCGGAGCACCTGGCCGACTACATCATGGAGTTCCGCCAGTTGCTCGACGATAACGGCCTGCAGTACGGCATGTTCGGCCATGTGGATGCCGGTGTACTGCATGTGCGCCCGGCGTTGGACATGACCGACCCCGAGCAGGAGGTGATGCTGCGCCGCATCTCCGACCAGGTCAATGCGCTCACCGCCAAATTCGGCGGCCTGATGTGGGGCGAGCACGGCAAGGGCTACCGCTCCGAGTACAGCCCCGTCTTCTTCGGTGAAACGCTGTTCACCGAGCTGCGTCGCATCAAGTCGGCCTTCGATCCCTTCAATCGCCTGAATCCGGGCAAGATCTGCACCCCACTCGACAGCCTGGAACAACTGGTCTCGGTGGACGCCACCAAGCGTGGCTTCTTCGACCGGCAAATCCCGGTACATGTGCGGGATGGTTTTACCCAGGCCATGGACTGCAACGGCAACGGACTCTGTTTCGACTTCGAGGTGCGCTCGCCCATGTGCCCCTCGATGAAGCTCACCGCCGATCGGCGCCACTCGCCCAAGGGCCGCGCCGGCCTGGTGCGGGAATGGCTGCGCCAGCTCTCGGCCCAGGGCTTCGACCCCATGGCCGAGGAGGCGGCGGTGATGAGCCGGGGCAGCAGCGTCAAGGGGATGGTGGAGCGTATCAAGCATACCCTGGCCAGGAGCCGGGGAGAATATGACTTCTCCCACGAGGTGAAGGAGGCGATGGACGGCTGCCTGGCCTGCAAGGCCTGCTCCAGCCAGTGCCCGATCAAGGTAGACGTGCCCACCTTCCGCGCCCGCTTCCTGCAGCTCTACCATCAGCGCTATCAGCGCCCGCCCAAGGATTACCTGGTGTCCTGGGTGGAAAGCTATACCCCCTGGATGGCCAAGGCGCCCAAACTGGTCAACCCGGTGATGAAGAACAAGTGGGTCAAGCGTGGCGCCGAGTCGGTATTGGGCATGGTGGATATGCCCCTGATCAGCGAGCCCAGCCTGAAAACCCTGTTGGCGGACGGCCCGGCAAGCCAGTTCGACCTGGCGCGGCTGCAGGGCCTGAGCGTGGAGCAGAAGGCGAAAACCGTGCTTATCGTGCAGGATCCCTTCACCTCCTTCTACGATGCCCAGGTGGTGTTCGATCTGGTGCGCCTGGCCACGGCGCTCGGCTTCGAACCGGTGGTGTTGCCGTTCAAGCCCAACGGCAAGGCGGCTCATGTCAAAGGCTTTTTACGCCGCTTCGCCGCTATGGCGGCGGACAGCGCCCAGTTCCTCAACCAACTGGCCCGGCTCGATATTTCCATGGTGGGGGTGGATCCTTCCCTGGTGCTCTGTTACCGGGACGAATACGAGAAAATCCTGGGCCCGGCCCGGGGCGACTTCGAAGTGCTGCTGCCCCAGGAATGGTTGCTGAAGAGGCTGGAATGTATCCCGGCCCGGGAGCCGGCCGGCGAGCCCTGGTACCTGTTTGGCCACTGCACCGAAAAAACCGCCAAGCCCGCCACCCATCAGGACTGGGGCAAAATCTTCGGCCGCCTGGGCGCCAAGCTTGAACCGGTGGCGGTGGGGTGCTGCGGCATGGCCGGTACCTACGGCCACGAAGCCAGGAACCTGGAAGGCTCCAAGACCCTCTATGGCCTGAGTTGGGCCGAGCCCATGAGCAAGTTGCCCCGTGAGCGCTGCCTGGCCACCGGCTTTTCCTGCCGCAGCCAGGTCAAGCGGATGGAAGGGCAACCGGTCAGGCATCCGGTGCAGGCTCTGCTAAGCTTGCTGATTTAAGGGCGGGGACTGGTGAAGCGGTGCTCCATCTGGTCGAATAAATTCGACCAGATGGAGCACCGCTGGATGATGAAGGTGGACCGGGGCCCACTGCAACGACCCCGGTCCACCGAAACAACAGGGAGAATCTATGGGACTTTTCTGGGGATTGATCATCGGTGGTCTGGCCGGCTGGATTGCCGGCAACCTGATGAAAGGGCGGGGATTCGGCCTGCTCGGCAACATAGTGGTGGGGCTGGTGGGCGGTTTTCTCGGCGGCGTGGTGTTCCGCCTGTTGGGCCTGGCCGCCACCGGCCTGCTGGGTTCTCTCATCATGTCGGTGGTGGGGGCGGTGTTGCTGATCTTTATCGTCGGCAAAGTCGCCCGGCGTTAGGGCCGTGCCGTTAGGAGTGAAGCCTGGCGCTTTACCATCAAATAGTGTCTTTTTATGTGGAAACGTGAATTTACGCTGGACAGTTTGAACCAACTGTCAGAGAATACGCTCGCAGCCCAGTTGGGCATGACCTTTTGTGAAGTGGGTCACGGTTTTTTGAGCGGTACCATGCCGGTCGACCATCGTACTCACCAGCCTCTTGGCATGTTACATGGCGGCGCTTCAGTAGCGCTGGCCGAGACCCTGGGTTCAGTAGCTGCCAATATGTGCGTTGAAGCGGGTTATTATTGCGTTGGTCTGGAGGTTAACGCAAATCACGTCCGCGCCAAACGAAGCGGCCTTGTTACAGGTACCGCACGTCCCCTCCATTTGGGCGCGACGACACAAGTCTGGCAGATCGACATCCATGATGAGAAAGATCGACTGGTTTGTACCAGCCGGTTAACCATGGCGGTGTTGAGACAAAAACGGCCAGATTAGCCTTGTGAATCTATGTGTGACACACACTGTGTGAAGGGAAGCCCTCACCCCTGGTGAGAATGGGCTGTCCCTGGCCTTTTACTGTATCAGTCCGCCGACATTTTATTTATTCGGAACTGTTAAATGACAAATACTTCTTCTGTACTTGGTTTTGCTGACCTCGGGCTGGCGCCTGCCGTTCTTCAAGCTCTGACCGACGCCGGTTACGAGCAGCCTTCTGCTATTCAGGCCGCCGCCATTCCTACCCTGCTGACCGGGCGGGACGTACTGGGTCTGGCACAAACCGGTACCGGTAAAACCGCAGCCTTCGCCCTGCCGATGCTGAGCCGCATCACCGGCGGCAACGCCCAGCCCCAGGTGCTGGTGCTGGCCCCGACCCGTGAACTGGCCATCCAGGTCGCCGAGTCCTTCGAAGGCTACGCCAAATATCAGAAAGACATTCGCATTCTGTCCATCTATGGTGGCCAGGCCTACGACAGCCAGATCCGTGCCCTCAAACGCGGTGTCGACATTATTGTCGGTACCCCGGGCCGGGTCATGGACCACATGCGTCGCGGCACCCTGAAGCTCGACAACCTGCAAGCATTGGTGCTGGACGAAGCCGATGAAATGCTGCGCATGGGCTTTATCGACGACGTGGAATGGATCCTGGAGCATACGCCCGAGAGCCGTCAGATTGCCCTGTTTTCCGCCACCATGCCGCCGGCCATCCAGCGCGTGGCTCAGAAATACCTGAAAAACCCGGAAGAAGTGCGTATTGCCAACAAGACCCGCACCAACGCCAGCATCCGTCAGCGTTACTGGTTCGTGCGTGGTATGTCCAAGCATGAAGCCCTGTGTCGCCTGGTGGAAACCGAAGAGATGGATGCCATGCTGGTGTTCGTCCGTACCCGTAAAGATGCCGAAGATCTGGCCGAAATGATGGTGCGTGAAGGCCATGCCTGTGAAGCCCTGCACGGCGACATTCCGCAGAAATTGCGCGAGAAAGTGGTCGACCGTCTGAAAAATGGCCGCCTGAACGTACTGGTTGCGACCGACGTGGTTGCCCGTGGTCTGGACGTAGAGCGTATCAGCCATGTGGTCAACTTCGACATGCCCCACGACAACGAATCCTACGTGCACCGTATCGGCCGTACCGGCCGTGCCGGCCGCGAGGGTGATGCCATCCTGTTTGTGACCGGTCGTGAAAAGCGCAACCTGTTCAACCTGGAGCGCCATACCCGCCAGCCGATCGAAGAAATGCAGATGCCGTCCGCCGACGACATCAACAAGATCCGCGCCGAACGTTTCAAATCCCGCATTCGCACCAGCGTGGAAGCGGATGAAAAAGCCCTGGCTCCTTTCGTGGAAATGGTGACGGCTCTGCAGGAAGATGGTGTGGACGCGGCCCAACTGGCGGCGGGCCTGGCTCGTCTGTTGCAGGGTGACCGCCCGCTGTTCGTGGAAGACAGGCCGATGGCTGCCCGCCGGCCCGACGTGCGCGAAAGCCGTGACGGTGGTCGCGAGCGTTTCGAGCGAGCCGAACGCCCCCGTGCCGCCCGTGGCGGCAAGGACGACGTATCCGGTGTGGTGATGGAAACTTTCCGAGTGGATGTGGGCCGGGTGCACGGCGTCAAGCCGGGCCACCTGGTGGGTGCCATTGCCAACGAAGCGGACCTGGAATCCCGTTATATCGGCCAGATCCAGATCCATGACGATTTCTCTACCGTGGATCTGCCGGAAGGCATGACCGCCGAAGTACAGCAGGTACTGCAGAAGGTGCGGGTATGTCAGCGTCCGCTGAACCTGGCCAAGTACGAAGGCGGCCCGCTGCCCCGTCGCGGTAATTTCCGCCCCAATAACGATGAGCGTGGCGGCAAGTTTCGCCCTCGTCGTAACGACAAGCGTCTGAACGGCTAATTGCCGCGTTAGGACGACCAAAGGCCTGCCGGGTAACCGGCAGGCCTTTTTGTTTTATACGGGGCCGGGGCGTAAGGGAGAAAGCGAGTGGGGCCTTTCCTCCTCCGTCCGCAATGGGTGCTACACCGTGACCGAGGCGTTGTATTTGGTCGACTGAAGTTCTCGCCCTCGCGGGAATGCAGGCGAGCCGTCCTCCCTGCGCAGTCGCTTGTGGGCGCAAGCGAGGGTGTCACGCCTTACCGATCGACGGGCACAAAAAAGCCCCGACGCATCGGGGCTTTATATCGAGTGGGGTCGTTAATCGGTCAGTTGGCGAGGGACTCCGGCAGGTGCTCGCGGATGGTAGACAACATGACTTTCAGTACCTTGGGGTTGGCGCAGACGACATTGCCGCTGCGCTCATAGTTGTGACCGCCAACGAAGTCGGTGACGATGGCACCGGCTTCTCGTGCAATCAGGCTGCCGGCGGCAGAATCCCAGGGCTTGAGGCCCAGTTCCCAATAACCGTCTACCCGGCCGGCTGCGACATAGGCCAGATCCAAGCTGGCGGCGCCGGCACGGCGGATGTCCGCACACTGGACAAACATGTCTTTGAACATGGCCAGATAAGCGTCGGCCTGGTGTTTCTGCTTGAAGGGGAAGCCGGTGGCCAGCACGGTGTTGGTCAAATCCTTGGCCTTGCCGGTACGAATACGATAGCCGTTCAACTGGGCGCCGGCACCACGGCTGGCGGTAAAGAGCTCGTCGCGAATAGGATCGTAAACCACGGCCTGTTCGGTACGGCCTTTGACCCGCAAGGCGATGGACACCGCGAAGTGGGGAATGCCTTTAACAAAGTTGGTGGTGCCATCAAGGGGGTCTATGATCCACTGGTAGTCCGGGTTACTGCCGGTCAGTTCGCCACATTCTTCACCGATGATCGTGTGCTCCGGGTAAGACTTGCGGATGGTGTTTACTACGGCGTTTTCCGCATCAAGGTCGACATTGGTAACAAAATCGCTCTGGCCTTTTTGGTGTGTTTCCACGTTGTCCGGGTTGGCGAAACCTTTGACGATAACTTGACCGGCGTTGCGCGCAGCGCGCACCGCAATATTCAGCATCGGATGCATATTAGTGAACCCACTTGATGTTAAAGAACGAAATTTGAGCGGCGAATTATACCAGCGTACCCGGTCCAGGCAAGGATTAAATAGTATGCCGGGGGCCGCTGGCCAGAGCCGGGGACAGTCCGGCATCCAGGGTAACCGTGTGACAAGGCTCGTATCCCGGTAGAAAAAATTGTTGGTAAAAAGGGGGGAGGGGGCCCTCGTAAGTTAAGAAAGCCAGCTATCTTTGATGAACCAGTGGCAATCAAAGAGACTCAAACATGAACAAATGGAGCTTGTGGCTGTTTGTGCTTTTGTCGGCGCCGGTGTATGCCGAGATAGAGCTGCAGGTAGGTGCTGGCGGTGGTGACGGGGCGGATCGTTACAGCCTGGGTATCGGATGGACAGAAACCTGGCGGGATCTGGGGACCGGGCAACTGGGCTATGGCATCGGCTTCGACAGCAGTTATTGGGAGCTGGAAGATGACGATCTGGTGCAACTGAGCCTGGTTCCGACCCTGAGTTACCGTGCCCGGAAACATGACGGTTTTCGCCCTTTTGTGTTTGTGGGGGTGGGGCCGGCCTGGATCAGCCAGACCTGGCTTGGTCCGCGTGAGCTGTCCAGCCAGTTTCAGTTTTCCAGTCGGGCTGGCGTCGGAGTGGCACTGGAGCAGCATAGCCTGGCTCTGGAGGGGTGGCATTTGTCCAATGGCGGCCTCAAACAGCCTAACGATGGGCTGAGCTCCTGGGGCGTCCACTATCGTTATAATTTCTGATTAGAAAATCTAGGCCTGGACATTATAAAAGGTCGTTCAGGCTGTTCTTGCCAGTTAATCTCTCTATTCATTATGATGCGATCCACATCACACTCTGCCCGAGCGGGCGCTTTTGGAGATCGCGGCCATGTCGGGCCTTTCCTTGGTATTACTCACCGTATTGATGGTGGCTTCGGGTCAAATGACCCAAACCCTGTATGTTCCCGCCATGGGCGATATGGCCATCGAGCTGCAGGTGGCAAGCGACAGCCTACCACTGGTGATGGCTTTTTATCTTATACCATACGGATTATTTCAGTTTATCTATGGCCCCCTGTCCGATCGTTTCGGCCGCCGTCCGGTATTGCTGGCGGGACTGTCCATCTATGTCGTGGGCTCTGCGCTGATCCTGGCCTGGCCTGTATTTCCGGTATTGCTGCTGGGCAGTTTTATTCAGGGCGCGGGCACGGCGGCTGCGGGCAGCCTGTGTCGTAGCCTGATGCGGGACAAGTTCGAAGGTACCGAACTGGTACGTTACAACGGCTATGTGTCCATGGGCATCATGCTGGCGCCGCTGTTGGCCCCGCTGATCGGCGGTTATCTCAACCTGCATTTTGGCTGGCAATCCATGTACCTGTTCTTGTTGGCCATGGGATTGGCGATCACTCTGGTGATGGTGCTGTGCTTCCAGGAAACTCTGCCGCAGTCGCGTCGTCATGCCCAGCCGATGTTACCGGCCTATCAGTACGTGTTGCACAATAGCAGTTTTCGTCGTCAGTTGGGGATGCTGATCGCCGCCTTCGCCGGGGTCATCCTCTACGAGGCGGTGTTCAGTGTATTGGTCGGCAAACAAAGCAGCCTGAGTAGTGCCGAGATAAGCTTGCTGTTCATCATGCCGCTGCCGCTGTATTTTGCCGGCGCCATGCTGGCTTCCTGGAAGGCAGCGAGCTGGTCCATTGCCCGCTTGCAATGGATTTCCACTGCCAGCCTGTTGTTGGGCGCTGCCATCGTGCTGGCATCCGCCTTCGACCCGCGTTTGAGCGTGGCCGGGCTGGTACTGGGGGGCAGCATCTATTTTGCCGGTGCAGGCCTGTTGTTCCCGGTCGCTACTTCCAGGGCGGTAGCGCCTTTTCCCCAGCATAGCGGTACCGCCGGTGCCTTGCTGGGCGGCAGCTCCAATCTGGGCGGTGGCCTCTTCCTGCTCGTACAGGGTGGCTTGCCGGAAATGAATCAACTGGTACTGGGTGGATTGTTGCTGGCCTTTGCCGGGCTGGTTATGTGGTTCTTGCTGCCGAGCGGCGAGGCCGTGCCGGAGCACGGGGTGTAACGGCTAGAGGGTTGAAACGCAGCCCATGTGAGGCATGGAGCGCAGGCGCCCGCCTGCCTTTCATGCCCTCAGGGTTTATGGTGCAACAGTACGAATTTGTCCCATAGCTGTTCCTCGCTTTCCCGGTGATCGGGATGGTCGATGATACAGTCGATGGGACAGACACTGATGCAGGTGGGCTTGTCGTAATGGCCGACACACTCGGTGCACAGGACCGGGTCGATCTCGTAGATCTCCGGGCCGAAAGCGATGGCGTCATTCGGACACTCCGGCTCGCACATGTCGCAGTTGATGCACTTGTCGGTGATCAGTAGTGCCATGGTATAAAACTCGTATCAAGCTGGGATGAAAGGAGGTAGCAAGGGCCGGATTTTAGCACTTTTTGCTGTGATACCGAGGCTTTTGTGGTTATGCCGGCAGTGCCAATGGCGGCCGCTGCAACATGCTTTGCCCTGCTTGCCAATCCCGGGCGGCCAACGCACAATAGCGACTACCCCGACATATGAGAGATCCTATCTATGGAGTTGGCTGACTACCGGCGGGAATACCTGCAGGGCGGCTTGCGGCGTAAAGATCTGCCGGATAATCCCCTGCGCTTGTTTGAAACCTGGATGCAGCAGGCCATTGCTGCCGGCTTGGCCGATCCCACCGCCATGGTGGTGGCCACGGTGGACGAACGGGGGCAGCCGTTCCAGCGTATTGTATTGCTCAAGCATGCGGATGAACGGGGCTTTGTGTTTTACACCAACATGGGCAGCCGCAAGGCCGGCCAGTTGGCAGCCAATCCCCGTATCAGCCTGCTGTTTCCCTGGCATATGCTGGAGCGGCAGGTGCACGTTACCGGCCAGGTCGAGCGGCTGTCGACCATGGAGGTGATGAAATACTTCAGCAGCCGTCCGAAGGACAGCCAGATCGGTGCTTGGGTTTCCAACCAGTCTTCCCGTATTTCCGCCCGTGGTTTGCTGGAGGCCAAGTTCCTGGAAATGAAACAGAAATTCGCTAGTGGCGAAGTACCGTTGCCGAGCTTCTGGGGCGGTTTCCGGGTGTGCTTCGAGACTGTCGAGTTCTGGCAGGGGGGAGCCAACCGCCTGCACGACCGCTTTCTTTATCAACGCAGCCCCGATGGCTGGGCCATCGATCGCCTGGCACCCTAGGAGCCCTTATGCTGATATTCAGAACCGAGCGCCCGGGTGACGGCGACGACATCGATGAAGTAGTGTATGCCGCCTTCGACCGCCCCGACGAAGCGGATCTGGTGCTGGCGTTACGCGAGCAGGGTGCCATCAGTGTCAGCCAGGTGGCGGAATACGAGGGGGCGGTGATCGGCCATCTGGCGATGAGCCCGGTATATATCAACGGCGAGGATCTGGGATGGCTGGGTCTGGCACCGGTCAGTATCTGGCCCGACTGCCAGCGCCAGGGGGTGGGTTCGGCGATGATCAAGGAAGCCATCAACGCCGCCAACGAACTGGACTGGGCCGGCATAGTGGTGCTGGGTGACCCGGCCTTCTACGGCCGTTTTGGCTTCAAGCCGGCGCGTGAACTGCAATTGCACAGTATCTATCCGGATGCTGGCGATGCTTTTATGGCGCTGCCCCTGAAGCAGCCAGTACCCAGTGGTCTGGTGACCTACCACCCCGCCTTTGACGGGCTGTAACAGGGTTGGGACAGGGCACTGAGAATTTTAACCTTCAAGCTTCAGTTCCCAGTTCCTGCTCTTATTCGTCTTCTTCGAAATACCAATAGCCCTGGTTGACCAGCGGCAGCAGTACTTCCAGCAGTACCTTGGGCTCTTTCAGACAGGCGACTTCCGGGCCGCAGATACGGGCCTGGTCGCACAGCAGGCCGATGGCATCCGAATCGGGCTCTTTCAACTGGTAACGCTCGCCGTCCAGATAGAATACCTGTTCACTGCCTTCCATATAGAAACAGCGCACCCCACCCAGCCGATACAGATGGTCGCCGTGATCCAGGCGCAGCACCAGCTCTTCCAGGCTGTAGAGCGGCTCGGTCGGCTCCAGGTCCAGATCATGCTTGGCTTCCGACATCATCTCGCCAAACCAGTCGGCCAGGCGAGCCGGTTCTTCCAGCAGCTCGGTCATCAGCGATTTAACCTGGGCCAGCACGGCCAGATCGATACGGCCGTGGGCCTGGCAGGGCGTGATGGCGGCGTCGTCAAAACGGCGGGTCACCGCCTCGTGGGCCAAAATATGATCGGCGAAGCTGGAGATCAGATCCTTGGCGTCGGGGGCGCGGAACCCGACCGAGTAGTTGAGCGCCGGCGTGACCGCATAGCCTTCGTGGGGGCAGCCGGGAGGGATATAGAGGATATCGCCCGGCTCCAGCACCGCATCGATATCGGCCTCGAAGGCTTCGCAGTGACGCAGGGCGCCGTGGGCGGCAAATTCCTTCAGGGTCTGCTGCCTGCCTACCCGCCAGCGGCGCTTGCCTTCACCCTGAATGATAAAGACACCATATTGATCGATATGAGGGCCGACGCCACCGCCCGGGGTGGAAAAACTTACCATCACATCATCGAAACGCCAGCCGGGGATAAAGCGAAATGCCTCGGCGATGTCCTGTACCGCCGGATGCCACTGGTTGACGGCCTGCACCAGCAGGGTCCAGTCTTCTTCGCCCAGGTGGTCGTAGCTGTCGAAGGGGCCGGTTTCCGCCTGCCAGCGCTCGTCTGCCCGCCAGACCCGGCGGGACTCGATATGGGGCTCCAGGGCCAGCCCGGCCAGTTCATCCGGGCTCAGCGGATCTTCGAAGCCGGGCAGCCCGGCCTTGATCAGCAGCGGCTTGCGCTGCCAGTAGTGAGCGAGAAAGTGTTCGATATCGAGTTTGAGAGCGCTGTGCATGGGTGCCTGTCGGGATGGAAATAATGCTTAAAGAATAGCGGAGTATTATGCCAAGGCGTGGCGTAGAAGGGAATGATGGTGAGGGGTGAGGGGTGAGGGGTGAGGGGTGAGGGGTGAGGGGTGAGGGGTGAGGGGTGAGGGGTGAGGGGTGAGGGGTGAGGGGTGAGGGGTGAGGATCTTACGCCTCACCCCTGACGCCTTTACTTCAGCTCGTCGGTCAGTTGGATGGCACGGCCGATGTAGTTGGCCGGGGTTAACTGCTTGAGCTCGGCTTTCACCGACTCCGGCAGTGCCAGGCCGTCGATAAAGGCGCGCATGCCTTCGGCGTCGACCCGCTTGCCCCGGGTCAGCTCCTTGAGCTTTTCGTAGGGTTTTTCGATACCGTAGCGGCGCATCACCGTCTGTACCGGCTCGGCCAGCACTTCCCAGTTCTGATCCAGATCGGTGGCCAGCGCCTGCGGGTTGGCTTCCAGCTTGCTGATGCCCTTGAGGGTGGCCTGGTAGGCGATGAGCGAGTAGCCCACCGCCACACCCAAGTTGCGCAGCACCGTGCTGTCGGTCAGATCCCGCTGCCAGCGGGAGATCGGCAGCTTGGCGGCCAGATGGTTGAACACGGCGTTGGCCAGCCCCAGGTTGCCTTCGGAGTTTTCGAAGTCGATGGGGTTGACCTTGTGCGGCATGGTGCTGGAGCCGATTTCACCGGCCACGGTACGCTGCTTGAAGTAGCCCACCGAGATATAACCCCAGATGTCCCGATCGAAGTCGATGAGGATGGTGTTGAAGCGGGCCAGGGCGTCGAACAGCTCGGCGATGTAGTCGTGGGGCTCGATCTGGGTGGTGTAGGGGTTCCAGGTCAGCTCCAGGCGGGCGACGAATCGCTCGGCAAAGTCGTGCCAGTCCACTTCCGGGTAAGCGGACATATGGGCGTTGTAGTTGCCCACCGCGCCGTTGATCTTGGCCAGCAGCTCCACTGCCAGAATCTGCTTGAACTGGCGCTCCAGCCGGTAGGCCACGTTGGCCATTTCCTTGCCCAGGGTGGTGGGAGAGGCGGGTTGGCCGTGGGTGCGGCTCAGCATGGGGACGTCACGGTACTGTTTCGCCAACTGCTTGACCGCGTCGATAAGCTCGCGGCAGTAGGGAGCGATGACTTCTTCCCGGGCGGCCTTCAGCATCAGTGCGTGGGCATTGTTGTTGATGTCTTCGCTGGTGCAGGCGAAGTGGATGAACTCGCTCACCGCCGCCAGTTCGGGCTGGGCCTCGACCTTCTCCTTGAGGAAGTATTCTACCGCCTTTACGTCGTGGTTGGTGGTGCGTTCGATATCCTTGATGCGCTGGCCGTCGGCCTCGTTGAACTCGGCCACGATGCGATCCAGGTAGGCATTGGCCTCGGCGGACAGGGCGGGCACCTCGGTGATTTCAGCATGTTCGGCCAGGGCCTGCAGCCAGCGGACTTCCACTTCGACGCGAAAGCGCAATAAACCAAACTCGGAAAAAATGGCGCGCAGCTCCTGGGTTTTGGCGCCGTAACGGCCATCGACCGGGGAAATAGCCGTTAATGCTGACAGTTCCATGAACAAGGACTCCTGAACGTTGGGGGGTAACTAAGGATACATCAATAGCGCAGGGCGGCCTGGGCTTGCGCCACCAGTCGCTTGCGGGAAAACAGTATATGGCGGCGCTTGCCGCCGAGCTGACGCCACAGCACGGCGCTGCGGATACCGGCCAGTAACAGGGCGCGGATTTGGTGTTGCACCAGCGGTTGCTGCAGATAGCTGGGGTTGCCCGCCACCTGGATACGCGGCCCTATGGGGCTGACAATGTCGCTGTAGATGCTGGCCAGGTTGGCCAGTACCTGCTCGTCGAGCAGTTCGAAGTGGTGCAACTGACGCTTGACCTGGTTGATACGCTCGCCCAGCATCGCCATCAGATCCCGGCGTTTGGCCAGCTTGCGTTCCAGCGCCACCAGGCCCACCAGGTAGCGGGTGAGTTCGGCATTCTTCTGGCCGCCATCGGTGCTGAGCTGGTCGATCAGGGTCTGATAACCCAACTGCAATTGTGCATGGCCGCCGTAAATGTCTGCCGAACGCTCGGCGTCGGTGACCAGAATGCTGTTGAGCGTGGCGGTGAGCACCGTTTTGTCTTCGATAGTGCCTTGACGGGCAACCTGTTGTACCAGGCTGGCCGCCTGGCAGATACCGGCAAAGGCCAGGGTTTGGTTTTCCAGACTATGACTCACGCATGCTCCTGACTGAATCGGGTTTCGATAATGCCGCCGCCGAGGCAGACGTCGCCCTGATAAAACACGGCGGACTGCCCCGGCGTCACCGCGGCCTGCGGGCTGTCGAAGGTCACCCTGATGGTCTCGGCGTCCACCGGCTCCACCCGGCAGGGAATGTCTTCCTGGCGATAGCGGGTTTTCACCGTGCAGCGGAAGGGCTGGGTTACCGGCTGGCGGTTTACCCAGTGCAACTGGCGAGCGATCAGGCCATCGGAATAGAGGCGGGGGTGATCGCCCTGGGCCACCACCAAGACGTTGCGTTCCAGCTCCTTGTCGACCACATACCAGGGGTCGTCGGTGGCGTTCTTGAGGCCGCCGATGCCAAGGCCCTTGCGTTGGCCCAGGGTGTGGTACATCAGCCCCTGGTGCTCGCCGATAACTTCGCCACCCACGGTTTCTATCCTGCCCGGCTGGGCCGGCAGGTAACGGGCCAGGAAGTCACGGAACTTACGCTCGCCGATAAAGCAGATGCCGGTGGAATCCTTCTTTTTGGCGGTGACCAGCTCCAGTTGCTCGGCGATGCGGCGCACCTCGGGTTTTTCCAGCTCGCCCACCGGGAACAGGCTCTTGGCCACCTGCCGGGAACTCAGGGTATAGAGGAAGTAGCTCTGATCCTTGTTGCCGTCCCGCCCGCGCAGCAACTTGGGCTGGTCGTCGAAGCTGCGGCGCACATAGTGGCCGGTGGCGATATAGTCGGCGCCCAGGTCCTCGGCGGCGAACTCCAGGAACGCCTTGAACTTGATTTCCTTGTTGCACAGGATATCCGGATTGGGGGTGCGCCCAGCCCGATACTCCGCCAGGAAGTGCTCGAACACGTTGTCCCAGTATTCGGCGGCGAAGTTGATGGTGTGCAGTTCGATGCCGAGCTTGTCGCACACCGCCTGGGCGTCACGCAGATCCTCGGCGGCGGAGCAGTATTCGTCGGTGTCGTCTTCTTCCCAGTTCTTCATGAACAGGCCTTCGACCTGATAGCCCTGCTGTTGCAGCAGCCAGGCCGAAACGGAAGAATCCACACCGCCGGACATACCGACAATCACTTTTAGCTGACTGTTATCGCTCATAACCTGCCGTTACCTGTTAGCAAAACGGGCGGCATTTTACCAGACAAATGCCGCGAGGGGGAGGCGTGAAGGGTGAAACGTGCGGCGAAGGTTTCCGCTTGGGGGAATGCAGGCGAGCCGCCTGCATTCCGGGAACGGGGCTTGCTGGTGAACTACAGCGGGGGCTTTACGCTCTTCAACGCGGTGACGGGAAACCGTTCGCCGGCGAGGTAGTCCCGAAACGAGGCGAGCACCAGCGGGCTGCGCAACTGCTCGCCCATGGCTTCAATTTCGGCCAGGGTCAGCCAGTGGCAGCGGATGATATCGCCGTCGGGATCCTGCGGATGGGTGGCCAGCGGCGCGGATACCTCCACGCAGAAGGTAAAGCGCACAAAGTGTTTGCCGTTGTCCGGCGCCTGGTACTGGTACACGGCTACCGCCTGCAGGATAGGCAAGGCAAGGCCGGTTTCTTCCAGCAACTCGCGGCGGGCGCCGTCGAGCAAGGTTTCTCCCGGTTCCAGGTGGCCGGCGGGCTGGTTGAACATGACACGGCCCTGCTGCCACTCTTCCACCATCAAAAAACGATCGCCGGCGCGGACTATCACCGCCAGGGTCACTGCATGGCTCATACTTTTCTCCATTGTCCGGGTTGCAAATCGCCCAGGGTCCAGTTACCCATGGCATAGCGGATCAGCCGCAGGGTCGGAAAGCCGATATGGGCGGTCATGCGCCGGACCTGGCGGTTGCGTCCTTCCACTATCTTGATTTCCAGCCAACTGGTGGGGATGGCCTGGCGCTCGCGGATGGGCGGGACACGGGGCCAGATGGTCGGATCCGGCATCAGCCGCACCAGGGCCGGCAGGGTGGGGCCGTCGTTCAGGGTTACGCCCTGGCGCAATCGCGCCAGATCGGCCTCGCCGGGAATACCTTCCACCTGGGCCCAATAGGTCTTTTCGGTCTTGCGCCCGGGGTGGGTCAGGCGAGCATTCAGGGCGCCGTCGTTGGTCAGCACCAAGAGGCCTTCGCTGTCCCGGTCCAGCCGGCCGGCAGCATAGATATCGGGTACATCCACGAAGTCGGCCAGGGTTTGGCGACCCTGGCCGTCGGTAAACTGGCACAGCACCATATAGGGTTTATTGAACAGCAGCGTGGTCGGCGGTCGGGTAGACTTTGGTCGGGGAGCGGGACGGGGTTTTCTGGCTTTCATGGCAAAAAGGCTGAAGAAACAGGAACTTCAGCATAGCAAACTCCACCGCCGGCGGCTAACGGCAGTGCACCGGAACTGTGACTGGGCCAATATTAATGGCTGGATCTTTAACCTATGATGCCAGTGCAGTGCCGGACAGGGAGCCGAGGCTGGGTGGTCGATTGAAATCGACCCTGCCGTCCTCCCCCTTCCAGTAAAGGCGGAAATCCAGATCGTAGGGTCGAATTTATTCGACCGGATGGGGGTTAGGATGGTCGATTGAAATTGACCCTAAATAGCTGTTCCGAATGGTAGATCAATCAAGACAACAGGCGGTGCCCGGCCGATGTAGCACCATTGGGAGCGGTTATTTAGCACCCGCCGCAATCAATACAAAACACACAAACAAGCCAGGAGAAAGCGATGACTTCAAAAGTGACGGTGCCAACGGAAGGACAAAAAATCACCCTGGATGCGAGCGGCAAGCTGGTGGTACCGAATGATCCCATTATTCCTTTTATCGAAGGCGACGGCATCGGCATCGATGTCACCCCGGCGATGAAGGCCGTGGTGGATGCCGCCGTGGCCAAGGCCTACGACGGCGAGCGCCAGATCAACTGGATGGAGATCTACACCGGTGAAAAATCCACCCGGGTTTACGGCGAGAACACCTGGCTGCCAGAAGAAACCCTCGACGTTATCCGCGATTACCATGTGGCCATCAAGGGCCCGCTGACCACCCCCGTGGGCGGCGGCATCCGCTCCCTCAACGTGGCCCTGCGCCAGGAGCTGGACCTGTACATTTGCCTGCGCCCGGTGCGTTATTACCAGGGTACCCCCAGCCCGCTGAAGCAGCCCGAGCTGACCGACATGGTGATCTTCCGCGAGAACAGCGAGGACATCTATGCCGGCATTGAATGGAAAGCCGGCAGCGCCGAAGTGCAGAAGGTGATCGACTTCCTGCGGGAAGAGATGGGGGTGCAGAAAATCCGTTTCCCCGAAGATTGCGGCATCGGTATCAAGCCTACCTCCCGCGAGGGGACCCGCCGCCTGGTACGGGCCGCGCTGCAGTATGCGGTGGACAATGAACGTGACTCCCTGACCCTGGTGCACAAGGGCAATATCATGAAGTTCACCGAAGGGGCTTTCAAGGACTGGGGCTACGAACTGGCGCGGGAGGAGTTCGGCGCCGAGCTTATCGACGGGGGGCCCTGGTGTTCATTTAAAAACCCCAAAACCGGCAAGGAGATCGTGGTCAAGGACGTGATCGCCGACGCTTTCCTGCAGCAAATCCTGCTGCGCCCGGCGGAATACGATGTGATTGCCTGCATGAACCTGAATGGTGATTATATTTCCGACGCCCTGGCGGCTCAGGTGGGGGGGATCGGTATCGCCCCCGGCGCCAATATCGGTGATGGCGTGGCCCTGTTCGAAGCCACCCACGGTACGGCGCCCAAATACGCGGGGCAGGACAAGGTCAACCCCGGCTCGCTGATCCTCTCCGCCGAGATGATGCTGCGCCACCTGGGCTGGACCGAGGCGGCAGAGCTGATCATCAAGGGCATGGAAGGGGCCATCGCCAACAAGACGGTGACCTACGACTTCGAGCGCTTGATGCAAGGCGCCACCCTGCGCAAATGCTCCGAGTTCGCCGAGGATATCGTCGCCAATATGTGAGGCCTGGAGGCCGGGACTGGGGATTCTCCTTACTCCCCGGTCACGCTTCAGGGGCCGGTTTTAACTGCACAGGAAGGCCGGCGGGCCGCCCGCGCTCCAGAGGGCGGCACTTGCTTGTGGGCAAAGCGAGGGCGACCATTGCCTCACGCCTCACGCCTCACGCCTCACGCCTCACGCCTCACGCCTCACGCCTCACGCCTTGATAATACGTGGCAGGTTATCGTCCTGGCGCAGGGTCAGGACTTCGCAGCCGTCCTCGGTCACCAAAATGGTGTGTTCGTACTGGGCCGAGAGGCTGCGGTCCTTGGTGACCACCGTCCAGCCGTCGCCCAGCATCTTGCTGTGGCGTTTGCCTACGTTGATCATCGGCTCTATGGTCAGACACATGCCGGCCTCCAGCACTTCACCGGTGCCTGGCTTGCCGTAGTGCAGTACCTGGGGCTCTTCGTGAAATTCACTCCCTATGCCGTGGCCGCAGTATTCCCGCACCACCGAGTAGTGGTGGGCTTCCGCATGTCGCTGGATGGCGGCGCCGATGTCGCCCAGACGTACCCCGTGCTTTACCATTTTTATGCCAATTTCCATGCATTCCTGGGTGACCCGGCACAGCCGCTCGGCCATGATGCTGGGCTTGCCCACCAGGAACATCCTGGAAGTATCGCCGTGGTAACCGTCCTTGATGACGGTGATGTCGATGTTGACGATGTCGCCGTCTTTCAGCTTTTTGTCGGACGGAATGCCGTGGCAGATCACATGGTTGACCGACGTGCAGATGGACTTGGGAAAGCCGTGGTAGTTCAGCGGCGCCGGAATGGCCTGCTGTTCGTTGACGATATAGTCATGGCAGATCTGGTTCAACTCGTCGGTGGTGACGCCGGCCTTGACGTGGGGCTCGATCATCTCCAGCACCTCGGCGGCCAGGCGGCCAGCCACGCGCATCTTTTCTATTTCTTCCGGGGTTTTTATGACTATGCTCATCAAACTCGTCTCTGTGGTTTCGGCGCCCGGTTCTGTCGCGTCTGTTTCGCTCGGGGCGGCTCGGCCATGGCCGTTAAAGGGCCAAAAGTGTAACCCCAAGCGTGCTTAACTTCCAGTGGCGGTCTTGCCATGAATCGTGGCTCGTGCTGGCGTGCGGCCGGGTTTCATGGTATAAAGCGCGCCGTGACAGCCATGCCTGCGGCCTGGCCCGGTCACGATACATTCACTTTATTTAACACACACACACATCGGCACATGCTCCAGGGTGCCTTCGGGTCGGAGCCATGGGATGTGTGGAGGCCTAACCCAATACATTTATTAGAGGAAATCATGGCACAAGTATCTATGCGCGACATGCTGAAAGCCGGCGTTCACTTCGGTCACCAGACCCGTTACTGGAACCCCAAGATGAAGCCCTTCATTTTCGGCGCCAGCAACCGGGTTCACATCATCAACCTGGAAAAAACAGTACCTATGTTCAACGACGCCCTGAACTACCTGGGCAATGTTGCTTCCAAAAAAGGTAAAATTCTGTTTGTTGGTACCAAGCGCGCAGCCTCTGAAGCCGTTAAAGAAGCCGCTACCAAGTGTGATCAGTTCTATGTCAACCACCGCTGGTTGGGTGGCATGCTGACCAACTGGAAAACCGTACGTCAATCCATCAGCCGCCTGAAAGAGCTGGAAATCCAGTCTCAAGACGGTACTTTCGACAAGCTGACCAAGAAAGAGGCGCTGATGCGTACTCGCGAAATGGAGAAGCTGGAGAAGTCCCTGGGCGGTATCAAGGACATGGGCGGTCTGCCCGACGTGCTGTTCGTCATCGACGCCGATCACGAGCACATCGCCATCAAGGAAGCCAACAACCTGGGCATTCCTGTGGTTGCCGTAGTGGACACCAACTCTAACCCGGACGGCATCGACTACATCGTTCCCGGTAACGATGACGCCATCCGCGCCGTTCAGCTGTACCTGAACGCCGCTGCTGACGCTGTGACCACCGCCCGTGCACAAGACTTGGCCGTGCAAGCCGAAGACAACTACGTCGTTGAAGAATAATAAAGTCTGAGCGAACCGCTCGAGCCTTTATTAACCATACGCAAGTAATGGGTTAACAGGGGCCTTGTGCCCCTGTTTTCTTGTAGACCAAGACCGAGGAAATGAGACATGGCAACTATTACCGCCGCCCTGGTAAAAGAACTGCGTGAGCGCACTGGCGCCGGCATGATGGATTGTAAAAAAGCCCTGACCGAAGCCAATGGCGACATCGAGCAGGCCATCGAAGACATGCGCAAGTCCGGCCAGGCCAAAGCCGCCAAGAAAGCCGGCCGTATCGCCGCCGAAGGCATCATCCTGGTTCGCCAGGCCGGCAACACTGCCGTGATGATCGAGCTGAACAGCGAAACCGACTTCGTTGCCAAGGACGCCGGTTTCCGCGCCTTCGGCGACAAAATTGCCGATATCGCCCTGGCCAACAAAATCAACGACCTGGACGCCCTGAAAGCGGCCGAGTATGAAAACGGCGAGAGCGTGGAAACCACCCTCACCAACCTGATTGCCAAGATCGGCGAGAACATGAGCCTGCGTCGTGTGGTGCTGGTGGAAGGCGACAACCTGACTACCTACCTGCACGGCACCCGCATCGGTGTTATCGTCAACCTGAAAGGCGGTGACGAAGAAGTGGCCAAAGACGTGGCCATGCACGTGGCTGCCTGCAGCCCGCAGTTCGTCAAGCCGGAAGACGTATCCGAAGACGTGGTGGCCAAAGAGCGTGAAATCCAGGTGGAAATCGCGATCAACTCCGGCAAGCCGAAAGAGATTGCCGAGAAAATGGTCGAAGGTCGCATGAAGAAGTTCACCGGCGAGATCTCTCTCACCGGCCAGCCTTTCGTCAAGGATCCGTCAGTTTCCGTTGCCGACGTACTCAAGCAGAAAAGTGCCGACGCCCTGGGCTTCGTGCGTTTCGAAGTGGGTGAAGGTATCGAGCGTAAAGAAGAAGACTTCGCTGCCGAAGTTCAGGCGCAAATCGCTGCCGCCAAGGGTTAATCCCCGCTGTTTTAGTGCTATCCAGACCGCGACACCCGTCGCGGTCTTTCTATGACCAGGAATAGAAAGCATGAGTACCAATCCTAAACCCGCATACAGACGCATTCTTCTTAAACTGAGCGGCGAAGCGCTGCAAGGGGAAGAAGGCTTTGGTATCGACCCCGCCGTACTGGAGCGTATGGCTCAGGAAATCAAGGAGCTGGTTGAATTGGGCGTTCAGGTCGGTCTGGTGATCGGCGGCGGTAACCTGTTTCGTGGTGCGGGCCTGGCCAAGGCGGGGATGAACCGCGTGGTGGGCGACCACATGGGTATGTTGGCGACCGTGATGAACGGACTGGCCATGCGTGATGCCCTGCACCGTGCTTATGTGAATGCTCGCCTGATGTCCGCCATTACCCTGGAAGGCATGTGCGACAGCTACAACTGGGCGGAAGCCATCAGCCTGCTGCGCAAAGGGCGGGTGGTGATCTTCTCCGCCGGCACCGGCAACCCCTTCTTTACCACCGATTCGGCCGCCTGTTTGCGTGGTATTGAAATCGAAGCCGACGTAGTATTGAAGGCTACCAAGGTGGACGGCGTTTTTAGCGACGACCCCATGAAAAACCCCGAGGCCGAACTCCATCATCATCTCGGCTATGACGATGTCCTGGAACGGGAGCTCAAGGTGATGGATCTGGCCGCCTTTACCCTGGCCCGGGATCACAACCTGCCGATCCGGGTGTTTAACATGAATAAACCGGGTGCGCTGCGACGTGCCGTGATGGGGGAAACCGAAGGTACCCTTATCAGTCGCAAGTAAAAGCTTGTGAGGGGCGGTATCAGGCGTGAGGCGAACAGGCGACAAACCAATCCGGTAGCGCTTGTTTGATTTGTCGTAGGGTCGAATTTATTTGACCAAGGTGTGCTACTTCACTCCTCCCCCTTCACGCCTCACACCTTACCAAGGACAAAGAGGATAAAGACCGTGATTAACGAGATTAAGAACAGCGCCAAAGTGCGCATGGAAAAAAGCGTGGAAGCGCTGAAAACCCAGATGAACAAGGTGCGTACCGGCCGGGCCCACCCCAGCCTGCTCGATACCATCTACGTGGATTACTATGGTACTTCCACTCAGCTCAAGCAGGTCGGCAACATCACCACCGAAGACTCTCGCACCCTGGCGGTGACGGTGTTCGATCGCTCCATGATCCAGGCGGTGGAAAAAGCCATTATGAGTTCGGATCTGGGCCTGAACCCGGCCAGTGCCGGAACCACCATCCGTATTCCGCTGCCGCCACTGAACGAAGAGCGCCGCAAAGACCTGATCAAGGTGGTACGTCATGAGGCGGAACAGGGCCGGGTGGCCATTCGCAATATCCGCCGTGATGCCAATGGTGATCTGAAAGCGCTGTTGAAAGACAAGGAAATTTCCGAGGACGACGACCGCCGTGCCCAGGACGACATCCAGAAACTGACCGATCTCTACATCAAGCTGGTGGACGAAGCGCTTACCGCCAAAGAGAAAGAGTTAATGGAAATCTGATACTTACATCAGGTATAGTAGCCAACGCCGTGTAGCTGCCTGCACGGCGTTTGTCTTTGTGCAGGAGTGATTCAATGCCAACAACGGCAGCATTCGACGAGCCATCCCAGCTACCTCGCCACGTCGCCATTATCATGGATGGCAACGGCCGTTGGGCCGAGCAACGCGGAAAATTCCGGGTAAGCGGTCACAAGGCCGGGGTCAAAGCGGTACGAGAGGCGGTGACCTTTGCCTACAAGCTCAAGCTGGATGCCCTGACCCTGTTCGCCTTTTCCAGCGAAAACTGGCGTCGCCCCGAGGAGGAAGTCAGCGCCCTGATGGGCCTCTTCATCGCCGTATTGGGCTCCGAGGTACGCAAACTGCACCGCAACAATATCCGCTTGCGTATTATCGGTGAGCGCCATGCCTTCAGTGAGAACCTGCAGCGCAAGATTGTCGATGCCGAGATGCTGACTGCCGCCAATACCGGCCTCACTCTCAATATTGCCGCCAACTACGGTGGCCGCTGGGATATCACCCAGGCCTGCCGCCGGCTGGGGGAACAGGTGGCATCCGGTCTGCTGGCCCCTGCCGAGATTACCGAACACCATCTGGACAAACTGATGAACCTGGCCGAACTGGCACCGGTGGATCTGCTGATTCGCACCGGGGGCGAGCAGCGCATCAGTAACTTTCTGCTTTGGCAACTAGCCTACGCCGAGCTGTATTTTACCCCCGTACTCTGGCCTGATTTCGGTGAAGAGTCCTTCAGTGAGGCGGTGGCCGCCTTTGTCGGACGAGAACGCCGTTTCGGCTGCACCGGGGCGCAAATCCGCGCCCTGGTGGCCGAAAACAGTCAGCCATAACGAGAGAGGATATTTCTTGCTGAAGCTTCGAATCATCACGGCCCTGTGCCTTGTTCCCCTAGTGCTGGCCGCCATTTTTCTGCTGCCGTTGCCATTCTTTGCCTTGTTCGCCACCGGTGTCTTCCTGCTGGCCGGTCGCGAATGGGGGCGCTTTATCGATACTCAAAAAGCCAATGTAGTGATGGTGTCCCTGGCCCTGGTGCTGATTGGCCTGATGGCCATGGTGCCCATCGAACAGATCTGGGCGGCCGGGCTGCATGGCGGCATCGCCCTGGTACTCTACGGTGGAGCCGCCTGGTGGCTGGTGTCACTGGCGCTGGTCCTGGCTTATCCGCGCAGCGCCGCGTTCTGGCGCGATCATTTGTGGCTGAAGGCGTTATTTGCCCTGTTCAGCCTGATCCCCTTCTTCTGGGCGTTGCTGGTGTTACGCAGCTACCAGTACGAACAGAATCCCTATTTCGGCGCCTGGTTGCTGTTGTTCGTGATGTCGCTGGTATGGGCAGCCGATACCGGCGCCTATTTTGTGGGCAAGGCCTTCGGCAGGCATAAACTGTGCCCCAGGGTCAGTCCGGGCAAGACCATTGAGGGCATGCTGGGCGGGGTTGCGGCGGCCAGTGTACTGGCCCTGGTTGTGACCCGAGCCATGGCATTGCCGCTGGCGGAGAGCCTGGTGTTGCTGCTGGCCTCGGTGGTGGCGGTATTTGCTTCTGTGCTGGGCGACCTGGTGGAGAGCATGTTCAAGCGGGAAGCGGGGATGAAGGATTCCGGCCAGATATTGCCGGGCCACGGCGGTATCATGGACAGGATTGACAGCCTGACCGCCGCCTTGCCGGTCTTTATCGTTATCGTGCACTTACTGGGACGGGGCTGACCATGGAAATGCTGACCCTGCTTGGCGCCACCGGATCCATCGGCCAAAGTACCCTGGGGGTAGTGCGTCGTCATCCGGAGCGGTTCGGCCTGTTCGCCCTGACCGCCAGTCGCCAGGTGGAAAGGATGCTGGCCGACTGCCTGGAATTTTCCCCCCGCTATGCGGTGATGGCCGATGAAGGGGCTGCCCGCGAGTTGCGCCGATTGCTGGCGGAACGCGGCTGTGTCACCCAGGTGTTGAGCGGGAAGGATGCCCTGTGCGAGGTGGCGGCCGAACCCGAGGTGACGACCGTGATGGCCGCTATCGTCGGCGCCGCCGGTTTGCTGCCAACGCTGGCGGCGGTGCGGGCGGGCAAGCGGGTACTGCTGGCCAACAAGGAAGCCCTGGTGATGAGCGGCGAGCTGTTTATCGAAGCGGTGCACCGGCATGGTGCCCGGCTGTTGCCGGTAGACAGCGAGCACAACGCCATTTTTCAGTGTCTGCCCGTCGAGTTGCAGCAAAATCCGGGGCGGGGCAGCCTGATGGCGGCCGGCATCGGCAAGATACTGTTGACCGGCTCCGGCGGCCCTTTCCGTTACACTCCGCCGGAGGAATTGACGGCGGTGACACCAGTTCAGGCGGTGGCCCATCCCAACTGGTCCATGGGCCCCAAGATTTCGGTGGATTCGGCCACCATGATGAACAAGGGGCTGGAATACATAGAGGCACGCTGGCTGTTCAATGCACCGCCCGAGCAACTGGAGGTGCTGGTGCATCCCCAGTCGGTGATCCATTCCATGGTGCAGTACTCGGATGGCTCGGTCTTGGCCCAGCTCGGCCAGCCGGATATGATGACACCCATCGCCCATGCGCTGGCGTACCCGGAGCGCATCGGCTCGGGGGTAGCGCCGCTGGACTTTTGTCGGCTGGGGGAACTGACCTTTATGGCGCCGGACATGACGCGTTACCCCTGCCTGCAGCTTGCCATCGACGCTTGTGCGGCGGGACAAGGTGCCACCACCGCACTTAACGCCGCCAATGAAGTGGCGGTGGCGGCGTTTTTGGCCGGCGGGCTGGATTACATGGGAATTGCGGCGGTGAATGAGACGGTGGTGCAAAAGCTGGGTCTAATCAAGGTATGCAGCCTGGAAGATATCCTCGAGCTGGATGACCAGGCTCGTCGTAGTGCAACAGAGATAATCAGGAGACGATGATGACCGGCGTATTGTGGAACCTGGGCGCCTTTATCGTCGCCCTCGGTATTCTGGTGGCAGTGCATGAATTCGGCCACTTCTGGGTGGCCCGGCGCAACGGCGTCAGGGTGGAGCGTTTTTCCATCGGCTTCGGCAAGCCGATTTGGCGCCGGATGGGGAAAGACGGCACCGAGTACGTGGTGGCCATGATCCCCCTCGGCGGTTACGTGAAGATGCTGGACGGCCGGGTGGACGAGATTCCTCCGGAGCAGCGCGACCAGGCGTTCGACAGCAAGTCGGTGTGGGCGAGGATGGCGATAGTGGTGGCCGGCCCCATGGCCAATTTTTTGTTTGCCATTTTCGCTTTCTGGCTGATGTTCGTGATTGGGGTACCGGCGGTGAAGCCGGTGCTGAACGATGTGACACCTGGCTCGCCGGCGGCCCAGGGCGGGTTGGCGCCGGGCATGGAAATCGTGGCCATCGACGGGCGTCATGTTCGTACCTGGGAAGACGTCAATTTTGCCCTGATCGGCCGCCTGGGAGACGCCCAGACCCGTTTCGAGGCGCAGGACAGTTACGGCCAGCGCCAGGAATTCCAGATTCCGCTCGAGCAGTGGCATTTCAATCCGGACGAAACCTCGCCCATCGCCGCCCTCGGCCTGGTACCGGAAGGACCACGGCTGACCCTGACGGTGGCCGAGGTGGTGACGGGCGGGCCGGCGGAGCTCGCCGGGGTGCAACCCGGCGATACCCTGCAGGCGGTGGGCGGTGAACCCCTGGTTCACTGGAACCAGCTGGTTGAACTGATCCAGTCGTCCCCGAATGTTTCGATGGAACTCCTGGTCGTGCGCGCGGGTCAGAGCTTAGGTTTGACCCTGACGCCGGAACGGCGCGAGAGTCGGGATCGGGTCATCGGCTATGCCGGTCTGGCGCCCGAAGTGTTGCCGGTGGCGGAGCAATACCGATTCGATCTCCGCTACGGCCCGTTGGAAGCCATCTGGGCCGGTACCAAACGGACTTGGGAGCTGACGGTGCTGACCTTTCAGATGATCGGCAAGCTGCTTACCGGTATTGTATCGGTCGACAACCTGAGCGGCCCCATCTCCATTGCCAAGGGGGCCGGGATCAGTGCCGAGTTCGGACTGGTGTATTTTCTCGGTTTTCTGGCTTTGGTCAGTGTGAACCTGGGCATTATCAACCTGTTGCCCTTGCCGGTACTCGATGGCGGCCACTTGTTGTTCTACCTGGTGGAAGCGGTCACTGGACGGCCAGTGCCGGAAAAAATACAGGAAATCGGTTTCAAGATTGGGGCGGCCCTGCTGATGTTGTTGATGGGGCTGGCGCTGTTTAATGATTTTGCTCGCCTCTAGGGCGAACGACACAAGGATAATGTCTAATAATGGCAGTTAAAAAAACACTTGCCGCTTCCTGCCTGCTGGGTGCCAGCCTGCTGGCCCAGGCGCAGAGCAGCATGACCCCTTTTGTGGTTCAGGATATCCAGGTCAACGGCCTGCAGCGCGTCACGCTGGGTGCGGCCTTGCTCAACCTGCCGGTGCGGGTGGGGGACGAAGTCGACGGCTCTCGCCTGTCCGAGGCCATCAAGAGTCTCTATGCTTCCGGCAACTTCGAAGATGTGCAGTTGCTGCGTGATGGCAACGTGCTGGTGGTCCAGGTGACCGAACGCCCCACCATTGCCGGCATCAGTTTCAGCGGTAACAAGGAAATCAAGGAAGAGCAGCTCAGGGAGAGCCTGGAGGGGGCGGGCGTGCGAGTCGGCGAGCCGCTGGATCGCACCACCCTGAGCTCGCTCGAGCAAGGCTTGGAAGATTTTTACTACGGCGTGGGCAAGTACTCGGCCCAGGTCAAGGCGGTGCTGACACCGCTGCCCCGTAACCGGGTGGATCTGAAATTTGAATTCGTGGAAGGGCCGGCGGCGGAAATCAAGCAAATCAATATCGTCGGCAACCGTGCCTTCAGCGAGGCGCAACTGCTGGCGCAGCTGCAGCTGTCCGACAGCGTGCCCTGGTGGAACTTCATGGCCGACCAGCGCTACCAGAAGCAGAAGCTGGCCGGTGATATCGAGACCCTGCGCTCCTACTACCGGGATCGGGGCTACCTCAAGGCCGAGGTGACCTCGACCCAGGTGTCCATGTCGCCGGACCGGGAAGGGGTCTATATCACCCTGAACGTGGAGGAAGGGGAGCAGTACCGGGTATCCGGTGTGAGCCTGCGCGGTGATATGATCGACCGCAGACGCGAGCTGGAAGCCCTGGTGCCGGTACAGGCGGGCGATCTCTATTCCGCCGCCGACGTGGCGCACATGGAAGAGGTGCTGTCCAAGTTCCTGGGACGTTTCGGTTATGCCTATCCGCGCATCAGCACCTTCCCGCAAATCGACGAAGGCACCAAACAGGTGGACCTGGTGGTCAATATCGAGCCGGGCAGCCGGGTTTATGTTCGCCGCATCAACTTCAGCGGCAATATCATCACCAAGGATGAGGTGCTGCGCCGGGAAATGCGTCAGATGGAAGGCACCTGGCTGTCCAGTGAGAGCGTGGAGCAGTCCCGTACCCGTTTGAACCGGCTGGGCTATTTCTCCGATGTACAGGTGGAAACCCGCCGGGTGCCGGGAGAAGAGGATCTGGTGGATCTGGACGTGGCGGTCAAGGAGCAGCCGGCCGGCTCGATCAACTTCGGTGTGGGCTACGGTACCGATTCCGGTTTCAGTATCCAGGCCGGCCTGCAGCAGGACAACTTCCTCGGCACCGGTAACCGGGTGGGCATCAATTCCCAGATGAACGACTATTCCAAGGACGTGTCCCTGGACTATACCGATCCCTATTTCACCGTGGACGGAGTCAGCCTGGGCGGCCGCCTGTATTACCGCAAGTTCGAGGCCCGCAATGCCAACCTGGCGGACTACGACAGCACCAGCTACGGTGCCCGAGTATTGAGCGGTTTCCCGATCAACGAAACCAACAGCCTGAGCTTCAGCGCCGGTTTCGAACACAACACTCTGGGCAAGCCGGAAGAGAGCTATCTGCAACTGGACGATTTCTGGACTCTGCACGGTGAAAACGTCGACAGCAATAACGAAATCAGCTTCAACACCTTCGACCTCAGCGCCGGCTGGACCCGCAATACCCTGAACCGGGGCTTCTTCCCCACCGCCGGCAGCCGCCAGAGCCTGAACGCCAAGGTGACGGTACCGGGATCGGACTTGCAGTACTACAAGCTGGGCTTCGACGACGCCCATTACTTCCCGCTGGACCGCGACCATAACTGGGTATTGCACGGCAAGTTCCGCGCCGCCTACGGTAATGGCTATGGCGATGCCAGCGACGGCAGCCAGCGGCTGCCATTCTTCGAGAACTACTATGGCGGCGGTTTCAGCACCTTACGCGGCTTCAAGAACAACTCGGTGGGGCCCCGGGCGATTTACCCGGAAGGCACGGGGTTGCGTGGTTCCGACAGCTCCATCGGCGGTAATGCCCTGCTGGCCGGTTCGGCCGAGCTGATTGTGCCCACCCCCTTCGCCGGCGAGGATCTGCAGCGTTCGTTGCGCACCAGCCTGTTCGTGGATGTGGGCACCGTCTGGGATACCGAGTACTCGGCCTACGACCGTGACTGTGTCAGCGGTTGTGAGCTGATCTACGACTTTGGCTCCCTGTCCAACTTCCGGGCTTCCGCCGGGGTCAGCATGCAATGGCTGTCACCGCTGGGTCCGCTGGTGTTCTCCCTGGCCACGCCCATCAAGGAAGTGGAAGGCGACAGGACCGAAGTGTTCAACTTTAATATTGGCCGGACGTTCTAAACACGTGAGGTGCGGGCGGCTCGCCCGTATGGTGTTGCACCGAGACCCGGGGAGGTCCTGCAGGCGCACCGCCTGCGCTCCGGGTAAAATTCTATCTGAAAACATGGCTTATAAAGCAGGAGTGTTATCTTGAAACAAATGATGAAGATGTTGGGCGTGATGGCGTTGGTGCTGAGCGCCGGTGTGGCCCAGGCCCAGAGTGGCAAGATTGCGGTGGTGGATACCGCCGAAGTGTTCCAGAAAATGCCTCAGCGGCAGGCGGTGGCCAGCCAGTTGCAGAAAGAGTTTGAAAACCGGGTCAAGGAAGTGCAGAAGCTGGAAGAAGATGGCCGCAGTTTTGTAGAGAAGCAGCAGAAAGACATGGCTTTTATGAACGATCAGCAAAAAGCCGAGGCTCAGAAAAAGCTGAACGACATGCAAGGCACCTATGTGCAGAAGCGCCGCTCTCTGGAAGAAGATCAGGCGCGCCGCGAGCATGAAGAGCGTCAGAAAATGCTGTCGCGTATCAAGACCGCCATCGATGAAATTACCCGGGCCCAAGGGCTGGAGCTGGTGATTGAGCGTGGTGCCGCCATCTATGTATCGCCTTCCCTCGATATCACCGAGCAGGTGATCAGTCGGGTCAGCAAGTAAGAGACCGAGTAATGAAAGTAACGCTGCAAGAGCTGGCCAGCCATTTAGGAGCTGAGCTGCACGGGGAGCCGGGGCTCCAGATTTCCCGGGTCAACACCCTGGACAAGGCCGGCCCGGGAGAGGTGGCCTTTTTGTCGGACAGCAAGTATCGCCATCTGCTGGCCGATACCAAGGCGGGAGCGGTCATCGTCACCGAAGCCGACAAAGCCCTGTGCCCGGTGGCCAGCCTGGTGATGGCAGACCCCTACCTGGGCTTTGCCCTGGCCGCTCAGCGGCTGGACACTACCCCGCAACCTGCGGTGGATATCCATCCCAGTGCCGTGGTCGCACAAGACGCCACCCTGGGGGCCGGAGTGGCCATCGGTGCCAACGCGGTGATCGAATCCGGGGTGGTGCTGGAGGAGGGCGCAGTCGTCGGCCCGGGATGCTTTATCGGCAAGAACAGCAGGCTGGGAGCCCGTACCCGGTTATGGGCCAATGTGGCCCTCTACCATAATGTGGTGCTGGGCAGTGACTGCCTGGTGCAATCGGGGACGGTGATCGGCGCAGACGGTTTCGGCTATGCCAACAACAAGGGCGAGTGGATCAAGATCCCGCAACTGGGCGGGGTGGTGATCGGCGACCGGGTGGAAATCGGTGCCTGCACCACCATCGATCGCGGTGCCCTGGGCGACACCCTTATTGCCGATAACGTGATCATCGATAACCAGTGCCAGATAGCCCACAATGTGGAGATAGGCTATGGTACTGCCATTGCCGGCGGTACCGTGATGGCCGGTAGTCTCAAAGTCGGTAAATATTGTATTATTGGCGGCGCCGCAGTTTTTAATGGCCATATGGAAATTTGTGACGGGGTCACCGTCACCGGTATGGGTATGGTCATGAGGCCCATTACCGAGCCCGGTGTCTACTCCTCCGGGATCCCGTTGCAGCCGAACAAGGAGTGGCGCAAGACGGCGGCACGGGTGATGCGCATCGACGACATGCACAAGCGGCTCAGCCGGCTTGAACAACAATTAGACAAAAAAGACTAAGCGATTGGTAGGGTTACATTTTGAATAACGAACTGAATCAGTTGGACATCCAGGAGATCCTGGAACTGTTGCCGCACCGTTACCCTTTTCTGATGGTTGACCGGGTGGCGCATTATGAAATTAGCCCTGAGCGCAAGACCTTGAGAGGCATCAAGAACGTGTCTTTCAACGAGCCGATGTTTACCGGCCACTTCCCCCAGAAACCGGTGTTTCCGGGGGTCTTGATCCTGGAAGCCATGGCCCAGGCCACCGGCATTCTGGCGTTCAAGATGGTAGGCAAGCCCAAGCCGAACGAGCTGTATTACTTTGCCTCCATCGATAATGCCCGTTTCAAGCGTCCTGTGGTGCCGGGCGACCAGCTGGTGCTGGATGTGGTGTATTTGAAAGAACGCCGCGGTATCGCTAAATTTACCGGAGTTGCCACCGTTGACGGTGAAGTGGTCTGTACCGCCGAACTGATGTGTGCCAAACGCGAGGGTTGAGTGTGACGGAGTTTAGTGCAGTGATCCATGAAACCGCCATCGTCCATCCGGATGCCAAGCTGGGCAAGGGGGTAGAAATCGGCCCCTGGACCCTGATCGGCCCGGAGGTGGAGATCGGCGACGGCTGCTGGATTGGTCCCCATGTGGTGATCAAGGGGCCGACCCGGATAGGCAAGCGTAACCGCATCTTCCAGTTTGCTTCCATCGGCGAAGACTGCCAGGACAAGAAGTACGCCGGCGAGCGGACCTTCCTGGAAATCGGCGATGACAACGTGGTCCGCGAATCCTGCACTTTCCACCGGGGTACCGCTCAGGATGAAGGCCTGACCCGGGTGGGCAGCCGCAACCTGTTTATGGTAAACGTGCACGTGGCCCACGACTGCCGGATCGGTGATGACTGCATTTTCGCCAATAACGCCACCCTGGCCGGACACGTGCATATCGGGGATCACGTCATCTTCGGTGGCCATGCCGCCATTCACCAATTTGGCCGGGTAGGCAGCCACGCCTTCATCGCCGGTTGTGCCGCCCTGAACAAAGATGTGCCGCCCTATGTGATGGCGGCGGGCCTTTATGCCAAGCCGTTCGGCATCAATTCCGAAGGGTTGCGCCGCCGCGGTTTTTCCGCCGAGGCCATCTCCGCCATCAAGCAGGCCTACAGGGAAATTTTCCGCAGTGGCAAGACGGTGGCGGAAGTGCTCCCCGTGCTCGAGGCGCTGAATGAAAAGCAGCCGGAAGTGGGTATCATGATTGAGTTTCTCAAGCAAAATGAGCGCGGTATCATTCGTGCCTGAGCTTCGGCCGCTACGTATCGGAATCGTCGCCGGGGAAGTCTCCGGCGATACTTTAGGTGCGGGTCTGATCCGTGAACTCCGCGCCCGCCATCCCGACGCCCTGATCGAAGGCATTGCCGGCCCGCAGATGGTGGCCGCCGGCTGTACGGCGCTGTTCGATATGGATGAACTGGCGGTCATGGGCGTGGTGGAAGTGCTGGGGCGGTTGCCACGTATCCTGCATATCCGCCGCCAGATAGTGCGCCACTTTATCGACAATCCGCCGGATGTGTTCGTGGGTATCGATGCCCCGGATTTTAATATCGGAGTTGAACACAAGCTGAAAAAAGCCGGTATTCCGACATTGCATTACGTCAGCCCTTCGGTCTGGGCCTGGCGACAGAACCGGATCCACAAGATCAAGGCGGCCACCGATCAGGTGTTGGCCTTCCTGCCGTTCGAAAAAGCCTTCTATGACAGGTTCGACGCCCCCTGTCGTTTTATCGGCCATACCCTGGCGGATCAGATGCCGCTCACTCCCGATACCCGGGGCGCACGGGTGCGATTGGGCCTCAAACCCGAGGGGCGCTATCTGGCATTGCTGCCTGGCAGCCGTCATGCGGAGGTCACCCTGCTGAGCCCGGTGTATCTGGAAGCCTGCAAACAGCTCAAGGTGCGCCATCCGGAGCTGGAATTCGTGGTGCCCCTGGTCAACGCCAAGCGGCGGGAAGAATTCCTGGCCATCAAGCAGCAGGTGGCACCGACCCTGGATATCACCATGGTGGAAGGCCGGGGGCGGGAAGTGATGACCGCCAGTGATGTGATTTTGCTGGCTTCGGGTACCGCTACCCTGGAGGCCATGCTGGCCAAGAAGCCGATGGTAGTGGGGTACAAGTTCAAGCCCTTCAGCTATTGGCTGGCCGAGCGACTGGTCAAAACACCCTTTGCCTCATTGCCGAATCTGCTGGCCGACCAGACCCTGGTGACGGAGCTGATCCAGCACGAGTGTACCCCGGGCCATATCGTGGACGAGGTAGGCAAGCTGCTGGAACACGACAACAGCGAGCTGATTGCCCATTTCACCCAGCTGCATAAACAGATCCGCTGCAACGCCGATGAACAGGCCGCCCTGGCGGTACTGGAGCTGGCCCGGCAGCCATGACGGACATTATCTATCCTGCAAACGTCCTGGTCGCCGGTGTGGATGAAGTCGGGCGAGGCCCCCTGGTGGGGGACGTGGTCACCGCCGCGGTGATCCTCGACCCCAGCCGCCCCATTCCCGGATTGGCCGATTCCAAGAAAATCAGCGAGAAGAAACGCGAGCAGTTGGCTCCGCTTATCCGTGAGCGGGCCCTGGCCTGGGCCATCGGACGCTGTTCGCCCGGCGAGATCGATGAACTGAACATTCTTCATGCCACCTTGCTGGCCATGCAGCGGGCGGTGGCGGCGCTGGAAGTGCAGCCCGGTTTTGTGTTTATCGACGGCAACCGCTGCCCCGTCTTGCCGATGCCGTCCCAGGCTGTGGTGAAGGGCGACAGTCGGGTGGCCGAAATCAGTGCCGCCTCCATCCTGGCCAAGGTGGCCCGGGATCAGGAGATGGTGGCACTCGATGCCCGCCATCCTCAATATGGTTTTGCTCGCCACAAGGGCTACCCCACCCAGGAACACCTGGCTGCCCTGGCCTGCTTCGGCGCCCTGCCCGAGCACCGGCGCAGCTTCAGGCCGGTGGCGGTGGCCCTGGCGGAGGACCGATGACGACTCCTTTTATTCATCTGCGCGTCCACTCGGATTTTTCCATGGTGGACGGCCTGGCCAAGATAGGCCCCATCAACAAGCGGGTGCGGGAGCTGGGTTATCCGGCCCTGGCACTGACCGACCAGATGAACCTGTGCGGCCTGGTCCGTTTCTACGGCGATGCCCACGGCAAGGGGTTAAAACCCGTCGTCGGCACCGATATCTGGGTGCAGAGCGAAGAGCTCGGTGAGCAGTTGTTCCGCCTGACGCTGCTGGCCATGGACAACACCGGCTACCAGAATATCACCCTGCTGATCTCCAGGGCTTACGAGCGGGGCCATGTCCAGCATCGCCCCCTGGTCGACAAGGCCTGGCTGGCCGAGCTCAGCCAGGGGATCATCATCCTCTCCGGCGCCCGGGAAGGGGATGTGGGTATCGGCCTGCTCAAGGGCAATGACGCCCTGGTGGAGCAGTGCCTCGCCTTCTACCGGCAGCACTTTGCCGACCGTTATTATCTGGAGCTGCTGCGTACCGAACGGCCCGATGAAGAAAGCTACCTGCATATGGCGGTGGCCCTGGCCGAGCGGGAAGGGGTGCCGGTGGTGGCCACCAACGAGGTGGTGTTTCTCGACAAGAGCGACTTCGACGCCCACGAGATCCGGGTGGCTATCCACGACGGCTATACCCTGGACGACAAGCGTCGGCCGCGCCGTTACAGCGCCGAGCAATACCTGAAAAGCCCGGCCGAGATGGCCGAGCTGTTTGCCGATATTCCCGAGGCGCTGGAGAACAGCGTGGAAATCGCCAAACGCTGCAACGTGACGGTGCGCCTGGGTGAATACTTCCTGCCGGACTTTCCCACCGGCGACATGAGCATCGAAGACTATCTGGTCAAGTGTTCGCAAGAAGGGCTGGAAGAGCGGCTGGCGTTCCTGTTTCCGGATCCGGCGGTGCGCGCCGAAAAGCGCGGTGAGTACGATGAGCGTCTCAAGATAGAGCTCGAAGTGATCAACCAGATGGGCTTCCCCGGTTACTTCCTGATCGTGATGGAGTTTATCCAGTGGTCCAAGGATAACGGCATTCCGGTCGGGCCGGGCCGGGGCTCGGGGGCCGGGTCGCTGGTGGCCTATGCGCTCAAGATTACCGACCTGGATCCACTTGAGTTCGACCTGCTGTTCGAACGTTTCCTTAACCCCGAACGGGTGTCGATGCCCGACTTCGATATCGACTTCTGCATGGACCGGCGCGACGAGGTCATCGACCACGTGGCCGAGCTCTATGGCCGGGACGCGGTGAGCCAGATCATCACCTTCGGTACCATGGCCGCCAAGGCAGTGGTGCGTGACGTGGGCCGGGTACTGGGCCACCCCTACGGTTTCGTGGACCGCATTTCCAAGCTGATACCGCCGGACCCGGGCATGACCCTGGCCAAGGCCTTCGAGGTCGAGCCCAAGCTGCCGGAGCTCTACGAGCAGGACGAAGAGGTCAAGGCGCTGATCGATATGGCGCGCATCCTGGAAGGGGTAACCCGCAACGCCGGCAAGCATGCCGGGGGCGTGGTGATCGCACCCACCAAAATCACCGACTTCTCGCCGCTCTACTGCGATGAACACGGCCGCAACCCGGTCACCCAGTTCGACAAGAACGACGTGGAATACGCCGGCCTGGTCAAGTTCGACTTCCTCGGCCTGCGTACCCTGACCATCATCGACTGGGCGCTGGGCATGATCAACCCGCGCCTGGCCAGGGAAGGCAAACCACCGGTGGATATTGCCGCCATTCCCATCGACGATCAGGCCTCGTTCAAGGTACTCAAGCGCTTCGAGACCACGGCGGTGTTCCAGCTTGAATCCCGCGGCATGAAGGATCTGATCAAAAGACTGCAGCCGGACTGCTTCGAAGACATGATAGCCCTGGTGGCGCTGTTCCGTCCTGGCCCGCTGCAGTCGGGCATGGTCGACAACTTCATCGACCGCAAGCACGGTCGGGAAGCCATTTCCTACCCGGACGAGCAGTGGCAGCACGAATCGCTCAAGCCTATCCTGGAGCCGACCTACGGCATCATTCTCTACCAGGAGCAGGTGATGCAGATAGCCCAGGTGCTGGCGGGCTATTCCCTGGGCGGCGCCGACCTCTTGCGTCGGGCCATGGGCAAGAAAAAACCGGAAGAGATGGCCAAACAGCGGGCCGGTTTTGAAGAGGGCGCGCGGGCCAACGGTATCGACGGCGAGCTGGCGATCAAGATCTTCGACCTGGTGGAAAAGTTCGCCGGTTACGGCTTCAACAAGTCCCACTCCGCCGCCTATGCCCTGGTGTCCTACCAGACCCTGTGGCTGAAGACCCATTACCCGGCCGAGTTCATGGCGGCGGTGATGACCGCCGACATGGACAACACCGACAAGGTGGTGACCCTGGTGGACGAATGCCAGCGCATGGGGCTGACCCTGTTGCCGCCGGACGTCAACTCCGGTCGCTACCGCTTTACCGTCAACGAGGACGGCCATATCGTCTACGGTATCGGTGCCATCAAGGGGGTGGGCGAGGCGCCCATCGAGGCCATCCTCGAGGCCCGGGAGCAGGGCGGTTCCTTCCGGGATCTGTTCGACTTCTGTAACCGGGTCGATCTGAAAAAACTCAACAAGCGGGTCATGGAGAAGCTGATCCTCTCCGGTGCCATGGATCGGCTGGGTCCGCACCGGGCCTCGCTGATGGCGACCCTGGAAGAGGCGATGAAGGCCGCCGACCAGCACGCCAGGGCCGAGGCCCTGGGCCAGGGCGACATGTTCGGGGTGCTGGTGGAAGAGGAGCATATCGAGCACGCCTTCGCCGACGTTGCGCCCTGGCCCGACAAGGTGTGGCTGGAAGGGGAACGGGATACACTTGGGCTTTACCTGACCGGTCACCCCATCAACCAGTACAGCCGCGAGCTGCGCCACTATACCAGCGGCCGGCTGATCGAGCTGCAGGCCACCGGCCGTGACAGGAGCACCACGGCGGCGGGGCTGGTGATCGCCGCCCGGGTGATGACCACCAAACGCGGCAACCGCATGGGCATCATCACCCTGGACGACCGCTCCGGCCGGCTGGACGTGACCCTGTTCTCGGAAGCGCTGGAGCGCTATGAGTCTTTGCTGGAAAAGGATAAAATCCTGGTTATCAGCGGACAGGTCAGCTTTGATGACTTCTCCGGCGGCCTTAAAATGTCGGCACGGGAAGTGCTTGATATTAGCGATGCCCGTGAGCGTTTTGCCCGCGGGCTACAATTGAACATCGACAAAAGCCAGATCGATCAGGGCTTTTTTACCCAATTGCTGGACATACTCACGCCGGTGAGGGCGGGGGTCTGTCCTGTTCGAGTGACCTATCACAGACCGGGAGCACGGGCGCAGCTGACTCTGGGAACCGAGTGGCGGGTAACCCCCACCGACCAGATGCTGGAATCGCTGAAACAGTTGCTGGGTCAGGATAAGGTCGAACTGATTTTTGAATAGAGGGGACCTATGAGCCACCATTTTCTGGATTTTGAACAACCCATCGCAGAGCTTCAGGCCCAAATTGAAGAACTCCGGCATGTGAGCGAAGGGGACGGCCTGGACATCGATCTGGACGAAGAGGTCAAGCGCCTGGAAGGCAAGCGGGACGAACTGACTCGCAAGGTGTTCAGTAACCTGGGCCCCTGGCAGATCTCCCAGCTGGCCCGGCACCCGCGCCGCCCCTATACCCTGGACTATATCGAGATGATGTTCGGTGAGTTCGATGAACTGGCCGGGGATCGCGCCTACGCCGACGACAAGGCCATCGTCGGCGGCGTGGCCCGTTTCGAGGGCCGTCCGGTGATGGTGATCGGCCAGCAGAAGGGCCGGGAAACCAAGGAGAAGATCAAGCGTAACTTCGGTATGCCCCGTCCCGAGGGCTACCGCAAGGCGTTGCGCCTGATGGAAATGGCCGAGCGCTTCAAGATGCCGATCCTCACCTTTATCGACACCCCCGGCGCTTATCCGGGCGTGGGGGCGGAAGAGCGCGGCCAGAGCGAGGCCATTGCCCGCAACCTCAAGGTGATGGCCGGGCTCAAGACCCCCATCGTCTGTACCGTGATTGGTGAAGGCGGCTCCGGTGGCGCCCTGGCCATCGGCGTGGGCGACCGGGTCAACATGCTGCAGTATTCCACTTACTCGGTGATCTCGCCGGAAGGCTGCGCCTCCATCCTGTGGAAGAGCGCCGACAAGGCCTCGGTGGCGGCGGAAGCCATGGGTATCACCGCCGAACGTATCCATGAACTGAAGCTGATTGACAATGTGGTGGAAGAACCCATGGGCGGTGCCCACAGTAACCCGCTGCTGATGGCCGAGCGGCTCAAGGCCCGGTTGCAGGCCGACTTGAGCGCCCTGGAGTTGCTCGATGCCGATACCTTGCTGGAACAACGCTACCAGCGGCTGATGAAATACGGCTACTGCTGATAAAAATGGGGCCGGATGTCGGCCCTTTATCTTGTTTGGTCATGGCCGCTAAGGCGGGAATCCATCCGACGTTGCCCATTCCCCATCCCCAGGAGCCGACGTGCCGCAGAATGCGCTCTTTGACCACTTTTTGCGACGAATGCAGGAGCTGGCGCCGGGCGGCCGGCTGCTAGTGGCCTTCAGCGGTGGGCTCGATTCCACCGTGCTGCTGGCGCTGTGTGCCCGCCTGGCTGCCGAGCAGGGCAGGGCGCTGACGGCGCTCCATGTTCATCATGGCCTGCAGGCGGTGGCGGACGACTGGCCCGCACACTGTGCCGCCGTGGCCGGCCGGCTGGGGGTGCCTTGCCGCACCCTTTATGTGCAGGTGACGTTGGGACCGCGCATCAGCCTGGAGGCGGCGGCGCGGGAAGCACGTTACCGGGCGCTGGCGGCCGAGCTGCAGCCCGGGGACGCGTTGCTGACTGGGCACCACCGGGACGACCAGGCCGAAACCCTGCTGCTGGCGCTCAAGCGCGGTGCCGGGCTGGCGGGGCTGGCGGCTATGCCGGCGAGCCGGCCGCTTGGTGCCGGGGTACAACTGCGCCCCCTGCTGGACTGCGCCCGCTCGCAGCTGGAAGCCTATGCCCATGAGGCCGGATTGTCCTGGATCGAAGATCCCAGCAATGCCGACAACCGCTTCGATCGCAACTTTCTGCGCAACGAAGTCCTGCCGAGGCTGCAGGCCCAATGGCCCGCTTTTATGGACACCCTGAGCCGCAGCGCCGAGCTGTGCGCCGAACAGCTGGAGCTGGCCAGCGAGCTGGCGGAACAGGATCTGCCGGGACTGCTGAATGCCGGTGGCGGCTTGTCGGTGGCGGGGCTGGCCCGGCTTGGCCCCGCCCGGCGCAGCAATGCCCTGCGCCACTGGCTGCAAGGCCATGGCATCCACTGCAGTCGGGCCCAACTGACGGCCCTGTGGCGGGAGCTGGCCCTGGCTCGCCCCGACGCCACGCCGTTGCTCCGGCTGGGGCAGAAGGAGGTCCGCCGTTACCAGGGCGTGCTCTACCTGCCCGAGCGGGGGCCGGAGCCACGACCCCTGCCGGCCTTGCAGGCCGGCACCTGGCAGGACTGCGGGGTGGGGCGGATAAGGCTGGAATGGACAGAGACAGGCGCGGAGCTGGCTGCCGGACTGGATCCGGCCCGGCTGCGCCTGGCCTTTGGCGTGCCGGGTCTGCGCGCCCGGCCCATAGGGCGCAGTGGCTCCCGACCGCTGAAGAAACTGTGGCAGGAATACGGGGTACCGCCCTGGCGGCGAGAGTGCATTCCCCTGCTGCTGGACGGCGACCGGCTGGTGGCGGCGGTCGGCCTCTTCGTCAGCCAGGAGAGCGCCCCACCCCCGGATCAGCCCGGCTGGCGCCTGGAGTGGCAGCCCTTGGGCTATGTCGTGCAGGCGCCGCTTTAGCCGGCGCAGACCGGCAGGCGGGGATGGCGGGGCGGGCACCGTTGGCCTGCCGGCTAAAGCGGCGACAACGGCTACGACATAGCAGATAAGCCGCCCGCGATCCGGCGGTTGCTCCGATAGTCAGCCGGTTTTGCGCAATGGCTCGTCCACCGCCAGGAAGTGGCATACTTCATCGAGGCGATCGCAGGTATCCCGGTAGCCGAGTTCGATCAGCTCCTGGCAATAATCCTGCTCGAACAGCAGGAAGCTGGCCAGGCCGGTGGCATCCCCCGCATTGACCCCGAACAGTCGGAACAGGCCGCGAATATTGAGCGGCAGCTTATGAAAATGCCTGAGGGTGAGATCGTCCAGGTTCTTGCTTGGCTTAAGCACCAGATTGTCGATATGGCGCAGTGCCAGTTGCTCTCGCTTGCGTTCCGGAACCAGTTTGATGGTGCTGTTGATCCGCTGCAGTCGCTCTATGTCCGAGGTCAAGGCATCGGTAAAGATGGTGTCGAGCAGGTGGCCGGCAATATCCGAGCTGCTCGGGTCGCTGCGCAGCACGCCGGGGTCTGCTTCCTCCGCGGCCAGGCTGATGATCAGGATCTTGCGGGCCCCCAGATGGATGGCCGGGCTGAGCGGATTGAGCTGGTGGATGGAGCCATCGCCGTAGTGGTGGTTCTGCAACCGGCAGGGCTTGAATACAAAGGGCAGGGCGCTGCTGGCCAGCAGATGGGGCGGCGCTATGATGGCGGAGCGGCCCGAACGACCGGCTCTGGCCCAGGGCTGGTGATAGGGGCGGCCCTGGAAAAAGGTGGTGGAATCGCCGGTATCGTAATTGGAGGCGGTGATGGCCAGCACCTCCAGCGCCCCATAGAGCAGGTTATTGTCGATGCGCTGGAAGTCGATCAGCTTTTCCAGCAGGCGCTCCAGTGGACTGTTATCGAACAGCGACAAGCGGCTGTCGTTGGGTTTGCCGATAAGATCGAGCACCATGCCTTTGGCCGAATGGAGCAGGACGCGGCCGGCTTGCAGCCGCAGAATATTTTCGGTATGCAAATGACGCCACACGTACTCCAGCTTGCGTATTCCCAAATGGAAACAGGAAGCGTAACAGGCCAGGCCGGTGGCGTTGATGGCGCCGGCCGACGTACCGCACAGTATGGGAAAGGGGATCGGCTGCCCACGCGGGTAGCACTCCGAAATGGCCTTGATCACGCCCACCTGATAGGCCGCCCGGGCACCGCCCCCGGTCAGCACCAGCGCACAGGCATTGCTTTCATCTTGCTCCATGGCATCCCCCCCTTTTTACTCAGTATAAGTGCTTGTTAATCGAGCAGAAAGTGCCGATTAACCGGCATGTGAGCAAGCGCAGGTTGTATGGATGGGAGGTGTGAAGGAGGAAATGGTCGATGAATTGAAAAGAACCCGGCGGCCCCATTGTCGTAGGGGCGAATTTATGCGACCGGCCGCCCCGGCGGCGTTGGTGAATGGCCCATCGAAATGGACCCTGCGACTTGTCCGGCGGCCAAGGCGCAGGCGAGGCTCCCTAACGCCTAACGCCTAACGCCTAACGCCTAACGCCTTACTGGCCAAGGGCCTGGCGAATCTGGGCTACGACGTCGTCGATGGCCATTTCCACCTTGTCGCCGCCGCGGCGGGTCTTGTACTCCACCACGCCGTTATCCAGGCCGCGTTCGCCGATGACAATGCTGTGGGGCACACCCAGCAGCTCCATGTCGGCGAACATCACGCCAGGACGTTCCTTGCGATCGTCGAACAACACCTCGATGCCGGCGGCGCTCAGTTCGGCATAAAGTTTCTCCGCCACGTCCTGCACCCGGTGGGATTTGTGCATGTTCATGGGGATGATGGCCACCTGGAAAGGGGCGATGGCGCCCGGCCAGATAATGCCGCGCTCGTCATGATTCTGCTCGATGGCGGCGGCCACGATGCGGGATACACCGATGCCGTAGCAGCCCATTTCCAGTACTACCGCCTTGCCGTCTTCGTTCAGTACGGTGGCGTTCATCTTGGTCGAGTAGTTGTTGCCCAGTTGGAAGATGTGGCCCACTTCGATACCGCGTTTGATCTGGAGCACACCCTTACCGTCGGGGCTGGGATCGCCTTCCCTGACGTTGCGCAGGTCGGCCACTTCCGGCAGTGGCAGATCCCGGCCCCAGTTGATGCCGAAGTAGTGCTTGTCTTCGATATTGGCACCGGCGCCGAAGTCGCTCATCACCGCCACGGCGCGGTCGATGACCACCGGTACCGGCATATTGAGCGGGCCCAGGGAGCCGGGGCCGGCACCCACCAGAATACGGATTTCCTCTTCGGTGGCGAAGGTGAGCGGACTGGCCACCTGGGGCAGTTTTTCGGCCTTGATTTCATTCAGTTCGTGATCGCCACGTACCATCAGCGCAACGAGGGAGCCGTCTTCGTTTTCGGCGGCCCGCACCAGCAGGGTCTTGACGGTTTTGGTAATGTCCAGCCCGAATTGCTCCACCAGCTCGGCGATGGTCTTGGCGTTGGGGGTATCCACCAGGGTCAGTTCCTGGGTGGGGGCATCGGCGTGTTCCTTGGGTGCCACCGCCTCCGCCATTTCGATGTTGGCGGCGTAATCGGACTCGGTAGAGAAGGCGATATCGTCTTCTCCGCTCTGGGCCAGTACGTGGAATTCATGGGAGGCGCTGCCGCCGATGGCACCGGTATCGGCCAGCACCGCCCGGAAATCCAGGCCCATACGCTCGAATATCCGGCTGTAGGCCTGGTACATGTCGTCGTAGGTCTGTTGCAGGCTTTCCTGGCTGGTATGGAAGGAATAGGCGTCCTTCATCAGGAATTCCCGAGCGCGCATCGCCCCGAAGCGGGGCCGTACTTCATCGCGGAACTTGCTTTGAATCTGGTACAGGTTAAGCGGCAGTTGCTTGTAGGAGGCCACTTCGTTGCGTACCATGGCGGTGATCACTTCCTCGTGGGTCGGGCCCAGTACGAAGGGACGCTCATGCCTGTCCTGCATGCGCAGCAGCTCGGGGCCGAATTTGTCCCAGCGGCCGGTTTCCTGCCACAGGTCGGCGGGCTGTACCATGGGCATAAGCATCTCGATGGCGCCGGCCCGGTTCATTTCTTCCCTTACGATGGCGGCCACCTTGTTCAATACCCGCAGGCCACTGGGCAGCCAGGTGTACAGGCCGGAGGCCAGCTTGCGGATCATGCCCGCGCGCAGCATCAGCTGGTGGCTGATCACCTCGGCATCGCTCGGGGTTTCTTTGAGGGTGGAAAGCAAGTATTGACTGGTACGCATGCGCTTGAACCTTGTTGAGCTTAAAATCCATTAAAGAAGGCGATTGTAGCAGGGGGGCCGGTCAGGCAGAAGTACCGGCGTCATGTTCCGGCTCGATGGCCAGTACCCGGGTCAACTGGCCGAACACTTCGTAACGCACATTGTAGTGATACAGACGTACCCCGTACTGCTGCCAGCCCTGGCCGCCACGCTTGTAGGCCGGGCGCGGATCCTGCACCAGCACCTCGCTGATGAATTCCCGCAGGTCGGCAATGGATGAGCGCTGGCAGGCCAGCTCGGCGATGGGGCTGAAAATCACCTCCATACTGATGTCCGGCGGTGCCGGAGCAAAGCCGCCATGGGCATCGGGCACGGCATCGGCCCAGGGCAGGTAGGGCTTGATATCCATCACCGGGGTGCCGTCCACCAGGTCTACTCCGCTCAGTTCCAGCCAGACCTTGTTGCCGTCCCGGCACATTTCCTCTAGCCGGACCACGGACAGCCCGAGTGGGTTTGGCCTGAAGGTCGAGCGGGTGGCGAACACGCCTACCCGTTCGTTGCCGCCGAGGCGGGGCGGCCGCACCGTGGGATTCCAGCCCTGCTCCTGGGTCTGGTGGAACACGAATATCAGCCACAGGTGGCTGAATTCGGCCAACCCGCGAAAGGCGCTGGGCTCATTGTAGGGCGGGACCATCTCCAACTGGGCGCGAGCACGGCTAACCAGCCCCGGTTGGCGGGGTACCGCAAATTTCTCCTTGTAGGGGGAACGGATGATCCCGATGGGGTCGAGGCTGATTGTCTCCATTCAGTCTGCAACCACAATGGCCTGACCGCTGCACAGCACTTGCTCGAGACAGCCGGGCATATCGTCGAAGCGGATACAGCTGTTCAGAATAAGGCCATTGGCACCCATGTCGGCAGCGCGGCGACGGATCTGGGCACGGGCATCCGCTTCCTTGGGCGGGGCTTCCTTGGCTTCCATCTGGCAGGCTTCGCCTTCCACCGAGCCCAGGGTAACGTAGTTGACTCCCTCCAATTCGGCCTTGCTGTAGGGGGCAACACCGTCACCCTTGTAGTAATCCTTGATTCCGGCGGGGGAAACATTGCTGTCAAAGCCCCAACCGGCGCAACCGGAGAGAACGAGGGCGGCCAGGGGCAGACCGAAAAGACGCATGATAAGTCCTTAATATGAAAGTGAAGCTGGCTCTATTCTGCACCATGACGGCAAGGCTGCCAATGGCGTGGCACAAAGACATGGAGCCTGGGCGGTCCGCCTGTGTGGGAGAGGCGCCGAGCGCATCGAGCATGAAGGCCCCCGCCGCGCTCCGGGGCGAACCTTCCATCCCGGCCCCGGTTTTTCGCAGACGCAGAACAAAATGGGCCAATATCGCTCATTCCTTGCACAATCAACCACTTGGGGGATTGCCGAACACGCAAAACAGTTTATAGTGATGATTCCTCGGCGGGCGTAGTTCAATGGTAGAACGGTAGCTTCCCAAGCTGCATACGTGGGTTCGATTCCCATCGCCCGCTCCAAGTATCTGAAGTTAAATCTTTTTTGTCTCCCTCTACTACTCGATATCGACGTCGGCGGGCTTAGCTCTTTGGAGCAGGTTGCCGGGTCGGCATAGACGATTGTGCCGCTCATCGCTGCGTTCTTCCCGATTATTGGTTTATAGTTAGCCTCAATTGGTTCTTCCAAAGGGGGCGCTATGGTCGAGGTGCTGCACCACGGGGCGGTGAAGGGGGTTACCGGCTCTTGCCATGAGCTGCGGGTGAATGACGCCGCTATTTTGATCGACTGTGGCCTGTATCAGGGCGCGGAAGCCGGGGCCGGCCCGGCCATCGACTTCGAGATTGATCACATTCGTGCGCTGGTGGTGACCCATGTGCATATCGACCATGTGGGGCGGCTGCCTTATTTGTTGGGCGCTGGCTTCGAGGGACCCATCTACTGTTCTCAGCCCTCGGCCCTGCTGCTGCCAGCCATGCTGGAAGATGCCCTCAATATCGGGTTCACCCGAGACAAGGCCCTGGTGCGGCGGGTGTTGGCGTTGCTGGAGTCGAGTTTGGTGCCTTTGCCTTATGGCCAGTGGCAAAAAATGCCGGACTGTCCGCTGCGGATACGGTTGCAGCGGGCCGGCCATATCCTGGGCTCGGCCTACGTGGAGTGCGAGGCAGAAAACCGGCGGCTGGTGTTCAGCGGTGACCTCGGCGCGCCCCATTCCCCCTTGCTGGTAGCGCCAACGTCGCCGGAAGCCTGCGATCTGCTGGTGCTGGAAAGCACCTATGGCGACAAGAACCACGAAGGCAGGCGACACCGCCGACTGCGGTTGAAGGCGGCCATAGAGCACGCCCTGGCCGACGGCGGCACCCTGCTGATCCCGGCCTTCAGCCTGGGTCGTACCCAGGATATCCTGTACGAGCTGGAGAGCCTGATCGCCGAGTTTGGTACAGAGGCGGCCGCCCCCGACCTGCCCTGGAACCAGCTGGAAGTGGTGGTGGACTCCCCGCTGGCGGCCAACTTCACGACCCTTTATCGCCAGCTAAAACCCTTCTGGAGCGTCGAAGCTCAGGCCCTGCTGGCCAGCGGCCGGCATCCGCTTTCCTTTGAGCAGCTCACCCTGGTGGACAGCCATCGGGATCATCTCAACGCCGTGGGGTACCTGGCGCGCTCGCACCAGCCTTGCGTAGTACTGGCGGGGTCGGGCATGTGTGCTGGCGGGAGGGTGGTGAATTACCTCAAGGCGCTGCTGAACGAGGCCCGCAACGATATTCTGTTTGTGGGGTACCAGGCCGAAGGCACGCCGGGACGCGCCATCCTGGATTATGGCCCCAGGGGCGGCTGGGTCGAGCTGGACGGTGAACGCTATGACATCAGGGCCCAGGTGCACCAGGTGAGCGGTTATTCAGCCCATGCCGGCCAGCAGGACTTGCTGGATTTTGTGGCAGGGATAGTGCCGCCACCCGGAGAGATCCGCCTGATCCACGGGGAGGAGAATGCCAAGGTGGTGCTGCGGCAAAAGCTGGAGGCGATGTTGCCGGCCACCAGGGTGGTGATTGCGCGCTAGCTTGGAAGCGGTGAGGGGGAGGGGCATCTATGATGCAAAAAGCCCGGGATGGCCGGGCTTTCAGACTGCAGATAACCGGTCATGGATCTCCGCCGTCGTGGAGATGGCCACTATTGAATGACAGCGCGCTATCAGGATTCCAGGTCGCCGCAGAAGCGGTAGCCTTCGCCATGGATGGTGGCGATGATCTCGGGAGTATCGGGAACCGACTCGAAGTGCTTGCGGATGCGGCGGATGGTGACGTCCACGGTGCGGTCGTGAGGCTTGAGTTCGCGGCCGGTCATCTTTTTCAGCAGTTCGGCACGGCTCTGGATCTGACCCGGATTTTCGCAGAAGTGCACCATGGCACGGAACTCGCTGCGCGGCAGCTTGAACACTTCGCCACTGGGGCTGACCAGGGCGCGGCTGTTGATGTCGAGGGTCCAGTCGTTGAAACGGTAGACCTCTACCTGTTTCTCTTCGTCCTGGGCGTCGGGGGTTTGCATGGTGCGCCCCAGCAGGTTGCGGGCACGAATGGTCAGCTCACGCGGATTGAACGGCTTGGTGATGTAGTCGTCGGCGCCGATTTCCAGGCCGAGGATCTTGTCTACCTCGTTGTCGCGGCCGGTCAGGAACATCAATGCCAGGTTATGCTGTTCGCGCAGCTCGCGTGCCAGCAACAGGCCGTTCTTGCCGGGCAGGTTGATATCCATGATCACCAGGTTGATCTTGTTGTTGGAGAGAGCCTTGTACATCTCTTCGCCGTCGGTGGCTTCAAGTACTACGTAGCCCTCGGCCTCGAAGATGCCCTTGAGGGTATTGCGGGTGACCAGTTCGTCTTCAACGATAAGAATGTGAGGTGTCTGCATGAGCGTACCTGTTTTTAGATGTAAAGATAATTCAGTGCCAACAGCCGCCGGAGCCAAGCAGGCGCTACTCAGAAAATAGTGTAACTAAATTACGCTATCTACCTCTAAATGCATAGTGCATAAGCGCGGTCGAACTGTAGTTTTTAGCCGTTTTTACTTGCATCCCATGCAGTTACTGCTTCATGCCCAATAAAATCAACAAGCGGGACGAACAGAGGTCCATTGCGTAAAGTTGTCTTATTTTAACAGTTAACAGGGGCATAACAACAGCCTGCGACCGATATTGTTAAATAGTTTTATGGCCCTGCTTGATCCAGGTCAAGCGCTGATTTAACAAAAAGCGTCGTATGTTATACAAATAAGTAAGATGTCGGATGGCCGGTTGTGCGGCTTCCCGTATCGGGGCCGCCTTCGATGTAAACGCAGCGAGGAGAAGAGGATGCTGGATTTATTGCCTGATTTATGCGACGAGCATGCCGATAAGGTCAGGGTATTGGAGCCCTGCTTCCGTGATTTTGGCGGAGAGCAGATTTTCTGGGGCCAGGTAGTGACGGTGCGTTGTTATGAAGACAATTCCCGCGTGCGGGAGCTGGTGGCCACCCCGGGAACCGGCAAGGTGCTGGTGGTGGATGGAGGAGCCATGGTGCGCCGGGCCCTGCTCGGTGATCTGCTGGCGGCAAAGGCAGTGGAGAATGGCTGGGAGGGCATCGTGATCAACGGGGCCATTCGCGATGCCGGCGCTATCGGGGCCATGGCGCTGGGCGTGAAGGCCCTGGCCACTTGCCCGATTAAAACCGAGAAGCGCGGCCTGGGGGATGTGGATGTGCCCGTGACCTTTGCCGGCGTCACCCTTTATCCCGGGGATTATCTCTACGCCGATATCAACGGCATCCTGGTGGCGCGCGAACCCTTGAGTCACCCGCTGTTGTAGGCCGCGAAGCGTGAGGTGATAGTTCGCTTCACGCTTCACGCTTCACGCTTCACGCTTCACGCTTCACGCTTCACGCTTCACGCTTCACGCTTCACGCTTCACGCTTCACGCTTCACGCTTCACGCTTCACGTCCTTCACCGTACAGGTATTTGAAGCGCTGCCGGCGCCGGTAGGGAAACACGTCCACGAACTGGCCGGCTTCGATGTTCTGCTGTAGCTGGCGCCAGTAGCCGGCGCTGAACAGGTCGTTATGTTGCTGCTTGAAGGCGTCGCGGATGCGCGTGCTGCTGAGCAGGAAAGTGGCGAACTCCTCCGGAAAAATGTCGTTGGGACCCACCGAGTACCAGGGCTCGGCGCTGAGTTCGTCTTCCGGATAGCGGGCCTGGGGAATGTCGCGGAAGTGGCACTCGGTCATATAGGCGATTTCGTCGTAGTCATAGAAAATGACCCTACCGTGGCGGGTGACGCCGAAATTTTTGAACAGCATGTCGCCCGGGAAGATGTTGGCCGCCGCCAGTTGTTTGATGGCGTTGGCGTATTCGTCGATGGCGTCACGCACTGCTTCGTCCGAGGCGTGCTCCAGGTAGATGTTGAGCGGGGTCATTCGTCGCTCGGTATAAAGGTGACGGATCACCAGGGTATCGCCCTTGATGGTAAGCAGGGAGGGAGCCACCTGCTGCAGCTCGGCCAGCAACGCAGGGTTGATGCGGTGCAGCGGCAGTTCGAAATTGGAGAACTCCATGGTATCGGCCATGCGACCGACCCGGTCGTGCTGCTTGACCAGCCGGTACTTGGCTTTTACGGTTTCGTGGTTCACCTCTTTCGGCGGGGTGAACTTGTCCTTGATGATCTTGAACACTACATCGAAGGAAGGCAGGGTGAACACGCTCATCACCATGCCCTTGATGCCGGGTGCCGCCACGAACTGGTCCCGGGACTGGTGCAGGTGGTGCAGGAAGTGGCGGTAGAACTCGGTCTTGCCGTGTTTTTGGCAGCCGATGGCGGTGTAGATTTCGTAATCTGCCTTGTTGGGCAGCAAGGGGCGCAGGAAGTGCACCAGCAGTGCCGGCACCGGGCACCACACCATGAAATAGGCTCGGGCAAAGCCGAACAGGATGGATGCGTCGTCCTTCGAAAGGATCAGGGCATCCAGGCAGAGGCCGCCCTGCTCATCATGTACTATCGGCAGGATAAAAGGCAGCAGCAGAGGGCCCCGTTCCAGCCGGCCGATCAGGTAGGCGCCCTTGTTGCGATAGAACAGGGTGTTGATAAAGGTCAGGCTGAATGCCTCCTGGCCGATCTCGTCCGGGCCGAAGTCCTGCAAATAACGGCTCGTATAGCCCAGGTCCCGCTCCAGATTGCTGAACCCCGTCTTCAGCCGCAGCCGTTCCAGCACCTGGCGCAGGCAGTCGCGCAGGCCGCTCGCATCGGTGTGATACTGCCAGCAATAGGGGCTCAGATCCGGATTGGGCGCGCGGCGGACGAAACCGTGCACATAGAGATTTTCGGCGCGAATATTCTTGTGGCGCAGGGAGCGCCGGTACACCGAGTTGTAGAACGATTCTGCGATCTCGGGGTTGGGATGGTGGGTGAGCAGATCGTTGAATGCCTGCTTGAGTTCCTTCAGGCCCTCCTGACCGAGGGGCGAGCCACCCATGTGATCGCTCACCGCCTGCAGGGTGTCGTTCACATGATGATCATATAAACGGATGCGTTGACGCCCGGCCAACTGCACCCCCAGCCAGTCTCTGGCCTCGAACCTGACTTTGGCGCCCTGGGTGATATCGAGAAAGCGGCGATAGAAGGCGTCGAACCTGCCCATGATGATGTTGGCCAATTCCCTGGCGTTGTCGTGCATGATGCTATCCCTTGTTGTTGTGGCGTTCTGTCGGGATAGTAATGGATCCTGGGGGCATTGTGGGGAAATTATTGTGTGCAGGAGCTGAGCTCCCGCTGCGCGGGAATGCAGGCGGGCCGCCTGCACTCCGGATCGGTGCTGTTTGCCCGGCGGCTAAGGCGCCGACTATGTTTTTTCACACCTCATACCTCACGCTTTACCTCCGGCCCCGGTTTGCGGACAATGTGCGGTCTTACACAAGGGGGAGTGGCATGGAGCTTTATTTCGTACTCAAGTCGCCGGCCCGGGCCGAGAATGTCGGCGCCGCCGCCCGTGCCATGAAAACCATGGGCTTTGAGCATATGCGGCTGGTGGACAGCCGGGTGCACGAGCAGGACCAGGCCCACTGGGTGGCCCACGGCGCCCAGGAGATACTGGAGCGGGCCGAGTATTTTCCTGGCCTGGCCGAGGGCCTGGCAGACATGGACCTGGTCATCGCCACCACGGCGCGCCGGCGTGGGCGTTACCTGCACTATCTCACGCCCAAGGAGGCCATTACCCAGGTCAACAACAAGCAGTTGCAAAAAGTGGCCTTGTTGTTTGGCTGTGAGGAATCGGGGTTAAGTAACGAGGATCTGGCCCAGGCCGATATCATCAGCTACCTGCCGCTGAAAGTGACTTATCCTTCGCTTAACCTGGGGCAGGCCATCATGCTTTATGCCTGGGAGTTCAGCCAGGGGCTGGCACTCGGAAACGAGGAAAAAAGCGACGTTCGGGTCGAAAATGCCCAGTTAAGGGTGCTGCAGGAAAAAACAGAGCAATTGTTTGATCTTGTCGGGGTGTCACAGCAGGAAAAACTGGCAGGCTGGGTAAGGGACCGATTGCCTATGCTGGCACAGCGGGATCTGAATCTGCTGCATCTGCTGTATAAGGACCTGGAACGGGCCCTGAACGACAAGGATTGAAGTTGACAAGCGGGGAGGCTCGGGTTATTGCTATGCCATCCGTTTTCCGAGGTTGTTCGTCATGCTGTTCCATGCAAGCCGCACCATCACCACCATTATTATTACCGGTACCACCACTGGTGGCACTGGGGCGGGCTGATGCGCTGACGACAAACAGATTTGAATCCTAAAGCCCGTATCCCAACCAGATGCGGGCTTTTTCGTTTTACACAGGGAGTAATCAATGCGTGTCTTGAAATTTGGCGGCACCTCTTTGGCCAACAGCGATCGGTTCCAGACCGTGGCCGATATCGTGGTCAACAATCAGCAGCAGTCCCAGGTGGCCCTGGTATTGTCGGCGCCGGCCAAGGTCACCAACCATCTGGTGGCGGTGGTGGAGCAGGCCAGCCGCGGCTTGGACCCGGCCCCGGTGCTGACGGAGATCGAGCAGGTCTTCCACGCCATCATCGATGGCCTCAAGCAACGCTTCGAGCGTCTGGACGACGAGGGTCTGAAGGGCCAGGTCGACCGGGAGCTGGGTCAGCTTACCCGCTTGTTGCAAGGGGTGAGCCTGCTGCAACAGTGTCCGGACAACATCCAGGCCCGCATCCTGAGCCGGGGCGAAGCCCTGTCCATCGCGGTGATGGCCGAGCTGCTCAAGGCCCGTGGCGAGCAGGTGGAAGTGATTTCGCCCCAGGCCATGCTGCTGGGCGAGGGCAGCTTCCTTGAAGCCCATGTCAATATCGAGGTGTCCCGCCAGCGTTTCCGCGACCAGGGCCTGCGCCGCGACTGTGTTTACCTGATGCCGGGCTTTACCGCCGGCAACGACAAGGGCGAGACCGTGATCCTGGGCCGCAACGGCTCCGATTACTCCGCCGCCGTGCTAGCCGCCTGCGTGGATGCCGAGTGCTGCGAAATCTGGACCGATGTGGATGGTGTCTACAACTGCGATCCGCGCCTGGTACCCGATGCCAAGCTGCTCAAGCAACTCTCCTACAAGGAAGCGATGGAGCTGTCCTACTTCGGTGCCAAGGTGTTGCACCCCAAGACCATAGCCCCCATCGCCCAGTTCCATATTCCCTGCCTTATCAAGAACACCGGCAATCCCCAGGGCGAAGGGTCGCTGATCGGCCCCGAGTGCAGCGACGATGATCTGCAGGTCAAGGGTATCTCCGATCTGGCCGGCATGACCATGATCAACATCTCCGGGCCGGGCATGAAGGGCATGGTGGGCATGGCCGGCCGGCTGTTCTCCTGCGTGTCCCGCGCCGGGGTCAGCATCGTGCTGATCACCCAGAGCTCGTCCGAATACAGCGTCAGCTTCTGTATCCACAGCTACGACAAGTACAAGGCCGAAAAGGCGATTGCCAGTGAATTCGCCCTGGAGTTCAAGAACAATCTGCTGGAGCCGCTGGATGTTATCGACGACCTGGCCATCATCTCCCTGGTGGGCGATCGCATGCGCACTGCCAAGGGCGTGTCGGCCCGCTTCTTCAATTCCCTGGCCGAGGCCTCCATCAATATCGTGGCTATCGCCCAGGGGTCCAGCGAGCGCTCCATTTCGGCGGTGATCCGCAAGGAAAAAACCACCGAAGCGATCAAGGCCTGCCACCAGAATTTCTTCTCCAGCCGTCAGTTTATCGATGTGTTCCTGGTGGGCTGCGGTGGCGTGGGCGCGGCCCTGCTCGAGCAGATCCGCCGCCAGCAGCCGGTGCTGGAAGCCCAGGACATCGGCATCCGGGTAGTGGGCATCGCCAACTCCCGCAAGATGGCACTGGACCGCAACGGCCTCAACCTGAACGAGTGGCGCGATCGGCTGGAGCAGGCTCATGAAGCCTTTAACCTGGAGCGGGTGGCACGGATGGTGGAAGACAGCCACCTGATCAACCCGGTACTGGTGGACTGTACTTCCAGCGAAGGGGTGGCGGATCAGTACGCCGACTTCCTCGCCGCCGGCTTCCACGTGGTGACCCCCAACAAGAAGGCCAACACCGCCAGCCTGGATTACTACCGGGAGCTGCGCCGTACCGCCCAGGCCACTCGTCGCAAGTATTTGTATGAAACCAACGTCGGTGCCGGCCTGCCGGTGATCGAGAACCTGCAGAACCTGATCCGCGCCGGCGACCAGTTGAAGGCGTTCGGCGGCATCCTGTCCGGCTCCATGTCTTACATTTTCGGCAAGCTGGATGAAGGTATGGGGTTTGCCGATGCCACCCGCATCGCCCGGGAAAACGGTTTTACCGAGCCGGATCCGCGCGACGACCTCAACGGCATGGATGTGGCGCGCAAGCTGCTGATCCTGGCCCGGGAAGCGGGCATGGAACTGGATCTGGGCGATATCGAGGTGGAAATGGCGCTGCCGCCGGAGTTTGATGCCGACGGCGACATCGAGAGCTTCATGGCCCGGCTGCCGGAGGCCGACGCCTGGTTCGAGGCACGGGTGGCCGAGGCCGCCGCCGAGGGCAAGGTGCTGCGTTACGTGGGCTCCATCGAAAATGGCCATTGCAAGGTTGCCATCAAGGCGGTAGACGGCGATGATCCCCTGTTCAAGGTCAAGGACGGCGAAAACGCCCTGGCGTTCTATACCCAGTACTACCAGCCGATCCCGCTGGTGCTGCGCGGCTACGGGGCCGGTGCCGATGTCACCGCTGCCGGCGTGTTCGCCGACCTGTTGCGCACCCATAACTGGAAGCAGGAGATATAAATGAGTGTTGTTGCGTACGCCCCTGCCTCTACCGCCAATGTGAGCGTGGGTTTTGATGTGTTGGGGGCCGCGCTGGCCCCCCTGGACGGCACCCTGCTGGGTGACCGGGTGTTGGTGGGTGAGAGCGACGGTGAGTTCAACCTCGTCAATGAGGGCCCCTTCGCCCATAAGCTGCCGGACGATTTCACCCAGAACATCGTCTACGACTGCTATGTAGCCTATGGCAAGGCGCTGGAGAAAAAGGGCATTCCGCAGAAACCGCTGGTGATGACCCTGGAGAAAAACCTGCCGGTGGGCTCGGGGCTGGGCTCCAGCGCCACCAGCATCGTCGCCGCCTTCGTGGCACTCAACGCTTTCCACGACGAAGCCCTGACCGAGCACGAACTGACCCTGCTGATGGGCGAGCTGGAAGGGCAGATTTCCGGTTCAGTTCATTATGACAATGTGGCACCCTGTCACCTCGGCGGCATGCAGCTGGTACTGGATGAGGCCGGTGTGGTCAGCCAGTCGCTGCCGGTGTTCGACGACTGGTACTGGGTGGTGTGCTACCCGGGCATCGCGGTGTCCACCTCGGCGGCGCGGGCCATACTGCCGGCCCAGTACCGCCGGCAGGACTGTCTGGCCTACGGCCGGCGGCTGGCGGGCTTCGTGCACGCCAGCCACACCGGCCAGGAAAAGCTGGCCGCGGCCATGTTGAAGGACGTGATCGCCGAGCCCTATCGCGCCCAGTTGATCCCCGGCTTCAACGAGGTGCGGGATCACGCCGCTACCATGGGGGCCCTGGCCACCGGTATCTCCGGCAGCGGCCCCACCGTCTTTTGCGTGATGAAGGATCTGCACCAGGCGGAAAAACTCAAGGCCTGGCTGGCCGACCATTTTATTCAGAACCAGGATGGCTTTTGCCATATTTGCAAACTCGATGCCCAAGGCGCTCGGGTAACAGGAACAGAGCTATGAAGTTGTACAACATCAAGGACAATAGTGAGACCATCAACTTTGCCGGTGCCGTCAGGCAGGGGCTGGGCCGGGGACAGGGGCTGTTTTTCCCGGAAAGCTTAAGCCCGCTTCCCAACGTGGATGCCCTGCTGGAGTTGCCGCTGGTGCCGCGTTCCGTGGCTATTCTGCGGCACCTGATCGGTGATGAAATTCCGGAAAGCACCCTCGCCGCCATGGTGGAGCGGGCCTTCAGCTTTCCGGCGCCGCTGGTAAAGGTCGACGACCATACCTACGCCCTGGAGCTGTTCCACGGTCCGACCCTGGCGTTCAAGGACTTCGGTGGCCGTTTCATGGCCCAGTGCCTGGCCACCCTGAGCGACGACGGCAAGATCACCATTCTCACCGCCACCTCCGGCGACACCGGCGCCGCCGTGGCCCATGCCTTCTATGGTCTGCCCAACATCGAGGTGGTGATCCTCTATCCCGAGGGCAAGATCAGCCCCTTGCAGGAGAAGCTGTTCACCACCCTGGGCGGCAATATCCGCACCTTCGCTGTACAGGGCGATTTCGACGCCTGTCAGGCACTGGTCAAGCAGGCCTTCGACGACGAAGAGCTGAAGGCGGCGGTGGGCCTCAACTCCGCCAACTCCATCAACATCAGCCGGCTGGTGGCCCAGGTGTGCTACTACTTCGAGGCGGTGGCCGAGCTGCCCGCCGAGCAGCGCCACAAGGCGGTGATCGCCGTGCCCTCGGGCAACTTCGGCAACCTCACCGCCGGCCTTATCGCCAAGGCGCTGGGTCTGCCGGTTAAGCGCTTCGTGGCCGCCACCAATGCCAATGATACGGTGCCGCGCTACCTGGAAAGCGGCAGCTGGGATCCTCACGCCACCGTCGCTACCCTGTCCAATGCCATGGACGTGAGCCGTCCCAACAATTGGCCGCGGGTGGAAGAGTTGTGCCGGGTCAAGGGCTGGGCACTGTCCGACATCGCCTCCGGCGCCCTGGATGATGAGCAGACCAAGGATGCGCTCAAGCGGCTGTTCGCTCAGGGTTACCTGTGCGAGCCCCATGGTGCCATCGCCTGGGAGCTGCTCAGCAAGGAGCGCGGCAAGGACGAAGTAGGCATCTTCCTCTGTACCGCCCACCCGGCCAAGTTCAAGGAGAGCGTGGACGAGATCCTGGGTCAGGATATCCCGCTGCCCGGTCCCCTGGCCAAGCACGGCGCCATGGAATCCCTGTCCGAAGTGATCCCCGCCGACTTCGCCGCCCTGAAAGCGAAGATGATGAAACAATAGGGACCAGGGGACAGGGACTGGAAGGTCCTCAATCCCCATCCTGGGCCCGAAAAGGGGTGGAGGCATTTATCGTTGCCTCCGCCCCTTTTTGTTGGCTCATTGAAATGGGTCCTACGGAAGCACTGCCGGCCAGCGGTAGGGGCGGCTCCACTCGATCAGCTGCTATCCGTCATCGCTGCAAGACCTTGTAAGAGATCTCTCAATAAGGCTAGAGACAAGACGGTTTATTGGCGTGGAATTTGGGTAGAGATTTATCTAATCGATTGTTATTAAATGGTTTTTATTTTTTTTGGTTGTTTTTTGGGCATGGTAAATAAGTGCCGGGTAAATTGAGCCGGTCCGGTAAATCCGTATAGTAGTCAGCAACAGCAAGGCAGGCTGGCTTGTCAGGAAGACAAAGCGGCAGGAACGCCTTCAGGGAAACCGGCAGGAGCCGGAGCAGGCAGCACAGGATTTGTGCCGGAGAGGGAAACCGGCAGCCAGGAGGCAAAGGACCGGGCGCGGACCGCCAAAGGGAAGACTGAAGGAACGGTCAGGGACACCTCCAGGATGGAGTGGTTAGCGGCAGGATGCGGCTAGTCAGGATGATGCAGGAACACCTCGACGGAACGGGAAGGGGAAGACTCGGGACGGGTCAGGTCAGGGATTGCAGGGAGCAACCAGGTTCAAGGAACAAACCGACGACACCAAAAGGGGCAGCCAGTGGCTGCCCCTTTTCCATGCTTTTTCCGTTCCCCCGATAGGGGCTACCCTCTGCTTGCCGCCTTATGCTAACTTGTACGACCAGTTGGATTAACCAGGTAACAAGCCATGAGTCAGGCATTGGATGAGTTATTGACACTGTTGGCGCTGGAGCCGTTGGACGACGGCCTCTACCGCGGTCAGAGCAAGGATCTGGGTTTTGGCGCCGTGTTCGGTGGCCAGGTCATGGGGCAGGCGCTGGCGGCAGCCAAATACACCCTGGAGCCGGAGCGGCCGGTGCATTCGTTCCACTCCTATTTCCTGCGGCCCGGTGACGTCAGCAAACCCATCATCTACGACGTAGAGAACATCCGCGACGGCAAGACCACCTCCACCCGCCGGGTGCAGGCACTGCAATACGGCAAGCCCATCTTCTATATGACGGCGTCGTTCCAGCAGCCGGTGGCGGGCTTCGAACACCAGGCTCCCATGCCCGAGGTGATCGGTCCGCAAGGGCTGGTGCCGGAGAGTGAGCGCATCGCCGCCCTGGCCAGCTTTCTGCCGGCGCGGGTCAAGGACAAGCTGCTGGCGGAAAAGCCGATAGAGGTCCGCCAGGTAAATTACGTCAACCCGATGAAACCGGAGAAAGCGGAGCCGGTACGCTATATCTGGCTCAAGGCCAACGGTACCCTGCCGGACGATCCCCGCATTCACAAATACCTGCTGGCCTATGCCTCCGACTTCAACTTCCTGCCCACGGCGCTGATGCCCCATGGCCATTCGTTCTGGGAGCCGCAGCTGCAGGTGGCGACCATCGATCACTCCATGTGGTTTCATCAGGACTTTCGTTTCGACGACTGGATCCTCTATGTCATCGAAAGCCCGCGAGCCATCGCCGGGCGGGGCCTGGTGCAGGGGCATTTTTATACTCGGGATGGCAAGCTGGTCGCCACGGCCATGCAGGAAGGGATTATCCGCCCGCGCACGGAATAATAAAGCACCGCTTTTTAATGGTGGCCACCTCCGCGAAGGTGGAGATCCATGACAGCGTGCACTGGGCTCCCGCCTTCGTGGGAGTGACGGTCACGAAAAAAGGGCCTGGCGGCCCTTTTTTACTGTGCGGTGGCGGGTTTTATCAGGCCTTTTCAGCCTGGATTTCGCTGGCCGCCAGGGCGGCATCCTCGCCGGCGAACTTGTCCACCCACAGGGCGATGACGCCGTCACCGGTCACGTTGCAGGCGGTGCCGAAGCTGTCTTGCGCCATGTAGAGGGCAATCATCAATGCCACGGCGCCTTCACCGAAACCGAGCATGGTACTGAGCAGGCCCAGGGCCGACATCACGGCGCCGCCGGGGGCACCCGGGGCGGCGATCATCACCACACCCAGCATGACGATAAAGGGCATCATGGTGGCCAGGGAGGGGATGGTCAGCTGTTCGGTAAGGTACATCACCGCTACGGCGCAGGTGGTGATGGTAATGGTGGAGCCGGACAGGTGGATGTTGGCGGTCAGCGGCACGGTGAAGTTGGCGATGCCGTCACGCACCCCGTTGGCTTTGGTGGCGCGTAGTGACACCGGAATGGTGGCGGCGCTGGACATGGTGCCCAGGGCGGTAAAATAGGCCGGCAGCATGTTCTTGATAAGGTGCAGCGGTGAACGGCCCATGGCCAGGCCGGTAACGGTATACAGCAGGGTCAGCCAGATCCAGTGCATCAGTACCGCCAGCAGCAGTACCACACCGAAGGTCTTGAGGGTATTGAACACGGTGCCTTCCAGCGCCATCTCGGTAAATACCCCGGCGATGTACACCGGCAGCAGCGGAATGATCACCTTGGCCAGCAGCAGGTCGATCACGTCCCGTGCCTGGTCGGAGACGTCTTTCAGCGACCTGGACTGCAGGGCCGAGATACCGATGCCGAAAATAAAGGCGGCCACCAGGGCGCTGGTCACGCTGAACAGCGGCGAGAACTGCAGGTTGACCAGGGGTGTGAGCTTGTCGGCTTCTGCGGCGGCGGTGGGTGCCGCGGGACTGGCCAGCATGGGGATGAAGGTGCTGGCTACCAGGAAGGCGACGATACCGGCCACCAGGGTGGAGGCATAAGCCATACCGATGGTTTTGCCCAGCAGCTTGCCCGACTTCTGGGGCAGGCTGGCGATGCCACTGGTGATAAAGAACAGGATCAGCAGGGGGATGGTGAAGGAAATCAGCTGTCCGAACAGCATCTTGAAGGTCAGCATCAGGCGGGCCAGCAGTTCAGGGGCGAAGAGCCCGATCACCAGGCCGGACAAAATACCGGCAATAAGTTTTATGATCAGCGACATATACAACCTACAATAGTGCCAAGTGTTGTTAAAATGGCGTTAAGCCAGATGTTTAGGTCGTTAATCTACCACACTACGGTTTTTGATTCCGTTTGTTTTGGCGATTTCATGACCGGGTTAACAAAAAGGAGCCCGGGGACAGGACTTGCAGCTACCAGGCGCAGCTTTTAAGCTAGGCGCTTGGTACTCTCTATTGTCTTCAACGGAAATTTCCCATGACCCTGACCTGGAGCCAGGTAATCGGCCACGAAAAAGAACAACCCTACTTCCAGCAGGCCATGGCCTTCGTCAAGCAGGAACGGGACGCGGGCCGGGTCGTCTACCCGCCGCCGCAGGATATCTTCAACGCCTTCAAATATACCGAGCTGGGGGAGGTCAAGGTGGTGATGCTGGGTCAGGATCCCTACCACGGGCCCAACCAGGCGCACGGCTTGTGCTTTTCGGTGATGCCGGGGGTACGGGTGCCGCCCTCGCTGCAGAACATGTACAAGGAGCTGAGCGCGGATATTCCGGGTTTCCAGGCGCCTTCCCATGGTTACCTCGAGCCCTGGGCACGCCAGGGAGTGCTGATGCTCAACACCGTGTTGACGGTGGAGGCGGGCAAGGCCCATTCCCATGCCAAACTGGGCTGGGAAACCTTTACCGACCGGGTGATCCGTGCGGTGAATGACCATTGTGACGGGGTGGTATTTTTACTCTGGGGCAGCCATGCCCAGAAGAAGGGAGCCATGATCGATCGACACAAGCATCATATCCTGGCGGCGCCCCATCCCAGTCCGCTGTCCGCGCACCGGGGCTTCCTGGGGTGTCGGCATTTCTCCAAGACCAACGAATTATTGCAGCAACAGGGCAAGGCGCCCATCGACTGGCAGTTGCCAGCTGAAGTGTGAAATAGGGAGCGCAGCGCTTGTCCTCCGTAGGCAGGACAAGCGCAAAAAAGGCGCCCGCAGGCGCCTGAAAATTTATTTTCTTCGTGCTCTACAGCTCAAGCCCTTCCACATCGCCTTCGTATTCAAAGGCACAGTCGAGCAGCTGAAGTTCTTTTTGTAAGCGCTGTTTGTCCTTTAATGCTTCTATTTCCCGCCATTTGCGCTTTTTGGCGGGCTCACGCGATGCACTGCGTGGGGACCGTTCAACCACAAATTCCTGATCGAAGCTGAACCTTTCCATGGGGCTCCCTCCTGTTGGCTATCAGTTGTAGTCACGTTTGATATATCACAGCTCGTTATAAAATAGAACTTGGTTATTGCACTTTTATTAAGGCAATAAAAAAGGCGGGAAGGCCCGCCTTTGTTCTTCATATGAGTGCTTTTGTTACAGCATGGCGCTGAGCATTTCTTCCAGCTTGCCCTGGTCCACGGCGAAGTTACGGATACCTTCGGCCAGCTTCTCGGTAGCCATGGCGTCCTGATTCTGCTCCCAGCGGAATTCGGCTTCGGTCATGGGAGCCGGGCGGGGCTGAGTGGCGCCCTGGTCTTTCAGTTTCTGTACCACTTCGCCTTCGGCCTGGCTCAGTTCTTCCAACAGATTGGGGCCAATGGTCAGGCGATCGCAACCGGCCAGCTCGAGGATTTCGCCGGTATTACGGAAGCTGGCGCCCATCACCACGGTGTGGTAGCCATGAGCCTTGTAGTAGTCGTAGATACGACTGACCGACAGCACGCCCGGATCTTCTGCCGGTGCATAGTCTTTCTGAGCGGTGTTCTGCTTGTACCAGTCCAGGATCCGGCCCACGAAGGGGGAGATCAGGAAGGCACCGGCTTCGGCACAGGCACGGGCCTGGGCAAAGCTGAACAGCAGGGTCAGGTTACAGTTGATGCCTTCTTGTTCCAGCACTTCGGCGGCACGGATACCTTCCCAAGTGGACGCCAGCTTGATCAGGATGCGCTCGCGGCCGATACCGGCCTGGTTGTACAGCTCGATCAGGCGGCGAGCCTTGGCGATGCTGGCCTCGGTATCAAACGACAGACGGGCGTCCACCTCGGTGGAGATACGGCCGGGAATGAGTTTGAGTATTTCACACCCGATGTTGACCGCCAGCTTGTCGGAGGCGTCGATCAACTGCTGGGTGGCATCCCGGCTCTGGGACTTGGCCCAGGCCACGGCCTCTGCCAGCAGAGGAGCATATTCCGGGATCTGGGCTGCCTTGAGGATCAACGATGGATTGGTGGTGGCATCTTGCGGCTGGTACTTGCGGATAGCGTCGATGTCGCCGGTGTCGGCCACCACTGTGGTGAGTTTTCTCAGTTGGGTCAATTTGTCAGCCATTGAAAAAGATCCTTCATCTAGGTCGGCTTGCGGGAACAGTGGGACAGTATCCCTTATTCGGACCACTAAAATAAAGAGACGGAGCGGGGGGAGTGTCTTAAATCCTGACCCTGCGCACAGGAATTATCGATACCGATAGCGGTGGGGATTATATGAATCCATTTTATCTGCATACAAATAAAGCAATTTTATGTTTTCAAATAACAGTACATGTTGGCTGTTTGTTTTAATTGTTTAACCGCAATGTGCCTTTATTGGTGTTTTTAAGGTTTTTTTGTAGTTGATTATGCTTTGGTGTGACCTGCGTCACATGGCGATTTTTGCTGCCTGTGCTAGATTCCGTGCGCTGCGGACCCGGGGGGCCGGATGAATCGGTCAGCTCAGGGTAAGGTTCATCATTCGAAGAAAGCAGAGACACATTAATGGATACAATAATTGGTTTTATCAACGACCTGCTCTGGGGAACCGTGCTGATCTATTTATTGCTGGGCGTCGGGGTGTTTTTTACCCTGCGTTTGAGCTTTATTCAGTTCCGTCATTTTGGTCATATGTTTTCGGTACTCAAGAACAGCCGCAAGTCCGATGCCGCGGGCATCTCGTCCTTCCAGGCGCTGTGCACCAGCCTGGCGGCCCGGGTCGGTACCGGTAACCTGGCCGGGGTGGCGGTGGCCCTGTATCTGGGGGGACCGGGCGCCATCTTCTGGATGTGGGTGATCGCCCTGATCGGGATGTCGACCGCCTTCGTGGAAAGCTCACTGGCCCAGCTTTACAAGGTCAAGGATGAAGACGGCAACTACCGTGGGGGGCCGGCCTATTACATGGAGAAGGGCCTGGGGTTGCGCTGGATGGGGGTGCTGTTTGCCATCTTCCTGATCATCGCCTTCGGCCTGGTATTCAACGCGGTACAGGCCAACTCCATCAGTGCCGCCATGAACGTGGCCTTCGGTGTACCCGATTGGGCCTCCGGCCTGGCCCTGGTGTTCCTGTCTGGTCTTATCATCTTCGGCGGCCTGCGCACCATTGCCCGTTTTGCCGAACTGGTGGTTCCGGTGATGGCGCTGGCCTATCTGTTGATTGCCCTGGTGGTGGTGGCCTTGAACATTACCGCGCTGCCCGGGGTGTTCAGCCTGATTATCAAGTCGGCCTTCGGGCTGGAGCAGGCTGGCGGCGGCGCCATGGGCTATGCCATTTCCCAGGCTTTGATAAACGGTATCAAGCGTGGCCTCTTCTCCAACGAAGCGGGTATGGGCTCGGCTCCCAACGCGGCGGCTTCGGCCTCACCTTATCCGCCTCATCCGGCATCGCAGGGTTATGTGCAGATGCTGGGCGTTTTTATCGATACCATCGTGATCTGTACCTGTACCGCGTCCATCATCCTGCTGTCCGGCCAGTTTGAGCCCGGCTCAGGCATTACCGGTATCGAGCTGACCCAACGGGCTCTGGCCAACGAAGTGGGGAATTGGGGCAATACCTTTATCGCCATTGCCATCCTGTTCTTTGCCTTTACGTCCATCGTGGCCAACTACGCTTATGCGGAAAACAACCTGATCTTCCTGGAGCACAACCACAAGGCCGGCCTGCTGGTGTTCCGCCTGTTTGTGCTGGGTATGGTGATGTTTGGTGCCGTGGGTGAGTTGCCCACTATCTGGGCCATGGCCGATGCTTCCATGGGCATGATGGCGCTGATCAACCTGGTGGCGATATTGCTGCTGTCCGGCGTGGCCATCAAGCTGGCCCAGGACTACAACGATCAGCTCAAGCTGGGCAAGGTTCCGACCTTCGATGCCACAAAGTATCCGGAACTGCATCGTCAACTGGAAGAAGGGATCTGGGACAGGAAATAATCCCTGGGGCTGGGGGCTGGGCCTGCCCGTCCCCAGCCCTAATCCCCGGTCCTCACGCTTAAGGCTGTTCTCCCACCAGGAACTGCTTGCTGATGCTCTTGAACTGCTCGGTACCGGATTGGTGCAGCAGTTCGAACACCACCATTTCCCGGCTGACAATCCGGGCGCCGGCATCACGCATCCGGGCCAGTCCCAGTTGCCGGTTCTCCTCGGTACGGCTACCCACCGCATCCGCCACCACAAACACCTCTTTGCCTGCCTTCAGCAGGTCCATCACCGTCTGCAGCACGCAGACGTGGGTTTCCATACCGCAGACGATCACCTGGCTGTGGCTTTGCCAGTGGGCCGGCAGGCAGCCGGCCGCCACCACCGAGAAGTGCATCTTTTCCACTATTTCGGGTTCGTCCACCAGGATGGTAAGGGCGGCCTGGGTGTGGCCCAGTCCCCTGGGATACTGCTCGGTAAACAAAATGGGGGTGCCCAGCGTCTGGCAGGCCGAGATCAGCCACTGAATGCGGGCACTCAGCCGCTCACCATGATCGATGGCCGGGATCAACTTGTCCTGCACGTCGATCACCATCAGCGCCGCTTTATCGAACTCCATCAACATCGTTTTCTCCCTCTCTGTCTGGTGCCGTTAGTATGGCCCTTTTGTCGGGTAAAGAAAAAGGGCGCCGTGCGGCGCCCTGGGTAACGGCTGTCCCTGTCAGACCTTGAACTCCCCCAGCAGGTTGTTCTGCCGTTGCATCTGCTCCAGCATGGACTGGCATTGTTTTACCTGGGCAATGGCACCGCTGGCCACATCCTGGCTGATGTCACGGATGTTGGTGGTGTTCTGATTGATTTCCTCGCTGGTGGCGCTTTGCTCTTCCGCCGCGGTGGCAATTTGCAGGTTCATATCGTTGATATGGCTGATGGCCTGGCGGATCCGCGACAGTACTTCGTTGGCTTCGGCGGCATCGACCGAGGTCTGGGCAGCCAGTTCCTGGCTTTGCTTCATCTTGCTTTCCGCCAGCCGCACGCCGGACTGCAGCCGCTCGATCATGTCGCCGATTTCCTGAGTGGACTGCTGGGTCCGGGAAGCGAGGGAACGCACTTCGTCGGCCACCACGGCAAAGCCCCGGCCCGATTCGCCGGCCCGGGCCGCCTCGATGGCGGCGTTAAGGGCCAGCAGGTTGGTCTGCTCGGCAATACCGGTGATCACCGACAGGATGGACTCGATATTGCGGCTCAACTGGGCCAGTTCGTTGACCGAAGCCATGGTGTCTTCCATGTCGGCGGCCAGTCGCTCCACCGCCTCGGTGGAACGCGATACTACCAGGGCACCTTGTTCGGTCTCCTGGTTGGCTGAGTTGGCGGCCTCGGCGGCGTTCTGGGCATGCTGGGCCACTTCGGTGGCGGTGGCGGCCATCTCATGCATGGCGGTGGCCAGTTGATCCAGTTCCTGCAACTGCATCTGCAGCTGGTTTTCCGCTTGTGCCGACTGGCCGGAAGTATCATTGATGCTGGCTTTCAGCTTGTCCGAACTGTCCATGACATTGCCGATCAATTTCTGCAGATGTCCCAGGAAGCCGTTGAACTCGTTGGCCACCAGGCCGAAGTCGTCGCGGCGTACTATGGGCAGGCGCTTGGTCAGGTCGCCTTGGCCGCCATTGATGTCCTTCAGGGACTGATGCAAGCCATTCAGCGGTTTGAGCAGGTTGGTCATCAGCAGGATCAACAAGGCCATGCTGATCAGCACCCCCAGCACCGCGATTAGCAAGGCCTGCCACTGCAGGCGATCGGCCTGGGCCATAACCGCGGCTTCATCCAGCACCACACCGATATACCACTTGGCACTTTGCAGCTCCGACAGCGGGGTGAAGGAAACCCAGTGGTTCTTGCCCCCCAGGCGGTGGTTGGCCATGGTGGCAGCCAGAGCGGGGCGCTGGCCCTCGAACAGCTCGCTGAGCGGCTTGCCGTTCAGCTCCGCCCTGGGGTGGGAGATGATATTGCCGTTCTCGGCTACCAGGAAGGCATAACCGGCACCGTTGAAGTCGATGACGTTGATGGCATTGGCCACGGTCTGCAGGCTGAGATCGCCGCCGAAGGCGCCCTGCGCACGTCCTTTATCGCTCAGCCTGGCGACGGCGGAAATCAGGATTTCGCCGGTGCCGGCATCGGCGTAGGGCTCGGTCAGGGCGGCGCGGGGGGAGCCCATGGCCACCGAATACCAGGGGCGCTGACGCGCATCCCAGCCGGCAGGGTTCCAGTTGGCATCGTTGCCGATAGGGCGACCGCTCTGGCTGTCCAGACCGCCGAAGATCATCACGAATTCGTCCTTCAACAGGGGCAGGTCGAAGGTGCGTTGTACCTGTTCGGGGCTGAACTGGCTGTCGATGTTCTGAGCCATCATATCGATGAGGCCCAGTTTGGCATTGAGCCAGTTTTCTATCTGCTTGGCCAGGGTCGAGCTGGTTTCGCTGATGGCGGCGGCGGTTTGCGTACGTAACGCTTCCCGCACCTGAGAGATTTGCATCCAGGAGAGTATGCTGACGGTAATCAGCAGTACGGCGGCGGCGGTCAGTCCGACTTTATGGGCTATTTTCATACAACTAGATCCCTGTAATTATTGTTTGATCGAGAGCGGCTCATACTTTAGTCGTATATCTCAGAGTAACATACTGAATAAGTTTATGATTTTGCAATATTCTGCGTTGGTGCACAGTTTTTACCTCGGTTTTTCACGCAGATATGTTGTCACATGAGACCGTCTTGGGGCGCAACAACAGATACTGCCTTTTTCTTTATCGGCAGCTTATCCGCCCGCTTGATTCCTGATTGCTTTCGATTTACTTATAAGGGTCTGAATTTGGATTGCCCTGGTGGCAGCACTACCCGTTTGGCCCTTACAGAGGAGAAGACACCGGCCAGTGCGCAGAGGCCGCAGCCTTAAGCGCCCATCCTTTCCCTTATTCCCCGAATCGACGGAGCCTGCTCCGAGCCCTGTTTTATCCTTGTTTCTCGTCACTATTGAGTTTTGCCAGGAGGTAAGGCGTTAATGAGTGGTGGCAATCCCTGCTTGACCTGTGGCGCCTGCTGCGCCTTTTTTCGTGTTTCCTTTTACTGGGGAGAAATTCACAGCACCTTTATGGTGCCCGAAGAGCTGACCGAGCCGGTAGGACCCACCCGGCTGGCGATGCTGGGAACCAACCGGGCCCAGCCTCACTGTGCGGCACTGGAAGGAGAGGTGGGCAGTTGCGTGTCTTGCCGCATCTATCCCAACCGGCCCAGTCCCTGTCGGGATTTTGAAGCCAATGATGCCGACGGTGCCTGCAACCGTGCCAGGGCCGCTTATGGCCTGCCGCCCTTGGGCAGTGCTCCGGTAGCGGCTTAAATCACGGAATTCGTTGGTGTTTCGGGGTTTGTCCGGTAGGCTGAAAGCAATAAATCTGAGGAGTCTGCTTATGGAAATGCTTTCCGCCCTCGAACAAAGGGTGATTGGCTGCCTGATCGAAAAACAGGTTTCCACCCCCGAAGTGTATCCGCTTACCCTTAACTCGCTGGTCAATGCCTGCAACCAGAAAAGCAACCGGGATCCGGTGCTGAGCCTGGACGAGAAGGAGGTGCAGTCGGTACTGAATACGCTGATTGCCCGGCGTCTGGTGAATAACATGGCGGGCTTTAATGCCCGTGCCGCCAAGTATCAACACCGTTTCTGCAATACCGAATTCGGTGAATTGCAGTTCAGCCCGGGAGAGCTGGCCATCGTCTGCGAACTGCTGCTGCGTGGCCCGCAAACCCCGGGTGAGCTGCGCAGCCGCACCCCGCGCCTGCACACCTTCGATGACGTCACTCAGGTCGAGGCCTGCCTGCAGAGTCTGACCGACAGGGGCCCCTTCGTGGTCAAGCTGCCACGCCAGCCCGGCAAGCGGGAATCCCGCTATGCTCATCTGTTCGGCAATACCGACTACGCCGCGGCCGAGGTCGAGCAGGAGTCCGGCGGCCAGGACCGGGAAGCCGAGCTGCAGGCGCGCATCCATGAGCTGGAGGCGCAAGTGCAGCGCCTGGAGGCGCGCATCGACGAGCTGGAAGGCTAGGTCGCTCTAAGAACCTGTTTGAGATCTGGTGTACTCGGCCAAAGCGCACTAATCCGCCGACACGCCGTAAACCCATCCCTGGGGGCTCCGCCTCGCCCTCCCTGGCGCAGAGGGTCGGCGGAGCAGCACCCTTTGCCCTCCCTATCGCCCCGATGCCGCCTGCTGGCACCCTTCTCAGACGGCGTCGGGGCTTGAAAAGAGGCAGCAGGGATTGCCTCCGCCGACCGTCACATGTCAGGGATGGCATGTGCCGAGCGTCACAGGGATGTGCTTGAAGCGTGTCGGCGGAGGTGGCCCTGTTGCCTCTTCTCTGAGCAATAAGCTCAGCGAAGATCGTAAACAGGTTCTAACGGCTGAACAGCCTGTCGACCAGCCCCCGGGCGCCGTCGGGCAGCCCGACCTGCTGCACCAGCAGCCGGCCCTGTTCATCCAGCACCGTGATGGCATTGGAGTGGGAAATTTCGCCGTCGGCCTGGCCCATGTACTGGATGTTCAGCGCCATGGCGAGGCGGCGCACCTCGTCGTCGGTGCCGCTCAGCAGGGTCCAGTGTTGGTCCAGGCCGCGATGTTCGGCGAAGTGACGCATCACCTTGGGGGTGTCCCGCCCCGGGGTGAGTGACACCAGCACGAAGCCGAGTTCGGCCTGCTGCGCCGGGGTCAGCACCTGCTGCAGGGCCTGCAGGTTGGCCACAATCAGCGGGCAGGCGGTGGTGCAATCGGTGTAAATAAAGCCCAGCAACTGTTTCTTGCCGGCCAGATCCTGCAACTGGAGCCGTTCGCCCTGGCTGTTGTGCCAGGAGGCGTCGAGCTGGTAGACGGAGTCGCCGGGCAGGGCGGCCTGGAGGTTAAAGGCGGTCAGCCAGATCAGCAGTAGCAGTGGTTTCATCGAATATCTCCTGTGCACAACGAAAACCCAGGTTGCCCAGGGTGTAGGGCGCTTTCAGGCTGGAACGAAAGCCGAAGCGCATAAAGGCGGCATAATCGGACGGATCGGCGCTGCCGGCGGCGCCGGAGCCGCAAAACATGGCGCCGTCCAGGCTGCTGTCACCGCGGGATTCGCCGGTGACCAGGGTAGAGTTGAAGTCCTGGGTCCATTCCCATACCAGGCCGTGCAGATCCTGCACCTGCCAGTAATTGGGCGGCCCCTGGCCCACTTCGGCCAGGGTGGCGGTGGCCGGGCGGGCATACCAGGACAGGATGCGCCGAGTGTAGCCCGGTTCGCTGCTGCCGTTGGCGGCCAGTTCCGAGGCTTGGGCGGCGAATTCCCATTCAGCCACCGTGGGCAGCCGTTTGTCCTGGGCCTGGCAGTAGGCACTGGCCGCGAACCAGGATACATGGGTGACCGGCCGGGCTTCCTGCTCGGGGGAAGGGGCGTCGCCCGGCCAGTGTTTCAGGTAATGGGGTTCGACGAAAAGGGCGGCAACCCGCCCTTTTTGCCAGCGGGGGTGGGCCGCCACGAAGTCGGCGAACTGCCGGTTGGTGACCGGGGTGACATCCAGCCGGAACGGCGCCACCCGGGTGAGGGGACTGTCCTTGCTGAGGTACAGGGGCCGAACTTCCCCGCCGGGCAGGTCGGCCATCTGCAGCGCCGCCAGGCCAAGCAGCAGCGCCGGCATCATCAGTGGGCGCTCCCTTCCATTACGATGGGCTTGCCCTCGTCGCGGCGCTTGGCGGCCTGTTCGGGGGTGATCTCGCCGCCCTGGTTGTCCCAGCTGTTGAGCACGTAGGTCAGCACGTTGGCCACGTCCTCGTCGGACAGGCGCATGGCAGGCATGATGCTGTCGAAGGCCTGTCCGTTGACCTTGATCGGGCCCTTGAGGCCGTGCAGGACCACGTCGATGGCGCGGGTCGGGTCTTCATTCAGGAAGTCGGAGGCAGCCAGCGGAGGGAAGGCACCGGGGATGCCTTCGCCGCTGCCCTGGTGGCAGGCCTGGCAGTTGGCCTCGTACACCCGCTTGCCGTACAGCATCCGTTCTTCCTTGTTCTTGGCGGTGACCTTGGGATGACCGTTGGGGATGCTCTGCACCGCCGAGCCTTCGGGCAGGTAGACGTTGTCGGCCACCTTGCCGGAGTAGACGATTTTGTCCTCGTCGCCCTCCACCGCCATCATGCCGAGCGCGCCCTTGTTGAAGGCGCGGAAGATGGAGTGGTCCACCAGAATGAAGTTGCCGGGCACGTCCAGCTTGAATTCCGCCATTGCGGCGCCGCCGGCGGGTACCAGGGTGGTTTGCACGTTGTGGTTGACCAGGTCACCACCTTCCACATAGACCTTGTCGAAGATCTCACCGATGACGTGAAAGGAAGACACCAGGTTGGGGCCGCCGTTGCCCACGTAGAGCCGTACCGTTTCGCCCACATTGGCGGTGAGCGCCTTGTCGCCATTGAGCGCGCCCACGGCGCCGTTGAACACCACGTAGTCCGGCTGCTCCTTGATCGCCTTGTCCATGTCGAAGGGCTGCAGGCCCTGCTCGCCGTAGGCGCCCTGGGTGTAGAAGTCGCCCTGCATCACGTAATATTCCCGATCCACCGGCGGCAGCCCTTCCTTCGGCTCCACCAGGATCAGCCCGTACATGCCGTTGGCGATGTGCATGCCCACCGGGGCGGTAGCGCAATGGTAGACATAGAGGCCGGGGTTGAGCGCCTTGAAGTTGAACACCGAGGTGTGGCCGGGAGCGGTGAAGGAAGCCGCCGCGCCGCCGCCCGGGCCGGTGACCGCGTGCAGGTCGATATTGTGCGGCATCTTGGAGTCGGGGTGGTTGGAGAGGTGGAACTCCACTTCATCCCCTTCCCGCACCCGCAGAAACTGCCCCGGCACCGAGCCGCCGAAGGTCCAGAACATGTAATCCACCCCGTCTGCGATTTCCATGACCTTTTCCACGGTTTCCATCTTCACCACCACCTTGGCGGCATGGTCCCGGGTGATGGGGGGCGGCACCAGGGGGGGTGCGGTGAGCACGGCTTCTTCCACCGGCAGGGTATTGGCCTGTACGGATAAGGCAAAGGTCATGCTGATGGCGGCGACAATCTTGCTCAGTTTCATGGGATGCTCCCTGCGCTTGGCGCTTATTGTTGGTTGAATTTAATCTGTATTTCATATGCAATTTTGGTTGGGGCATCATCAAACGGGGCTGATTTGGATCAATAAATGTCGCTATACCTCTCTGGAGGGAGGCAACGGCGTTCAATTTATCGACATGGCGCACAGTTTTGGTGAGGAGGGCTCCAGGCTGGCACCCTTGCTTTACTTGCCCTGCTCTTGCCAGAGGTGGAAACGGCGGTACCTGCCCCTTTTCATCGTATAAACAAGCTGTCAGAATAGGCCCTCTTGGGGGAGTAATCGTTCGGCGCCTGCCGAAACCACTGTCAACAATCTCTGAGCCGAAGGCTTATGGCTGTGGTGTCCTGACGGATTGATGAGACCTGAGACAATACCACTCGCCGGGCGGGGAGTGGGGTTGTCTCCGGTGTCTGGTCCCGCCCTTAAGAGCCCCTTATGCAAACCATCCTGAAAGGCTGCCAGCCGATTTCATATACCCGGAGACGGGGAGCCCTGTCATGCTGATCTCCATTGTCGCCATTGTGTTGGGCCTGGGCGTGCTGGTATGGAGCGCCGATCGCTTTGTGGACGGCGCCTCGGCCACGGCCCGTTACGCCGGCATGCCGCCCTTGCTGATCGGCATGGTGATCGTCGGTTTCGGTACCTCGGCTCCCGAGATTGTGGTGTCGATCATCTCCGCGCTGGAAGGCAATCCCGGCCTGGCCCTGGGTAACGGCTATGGTTCCAATATCGCCAATATCGGCTTGATCCTGGGGATAACGGCGTTGATAAGCCCCATTACCGTGCATTCCCAGGTACTGCGCAAGGAGCTGCCGATACTGCTGCTGATCACCCTGCTGTCGCTTGGCCTGTTGTGGAATGGCTGGCTGGCGCGCAGCGATGCCCTGGTGCTGCTCGGCGTGTTCGTATTGCTGATGGGGTGGAGCATTTGGCAAGGCCTGCACGACGGCTCCGACGCCATGACGGCGGACGAGGCCCGGGAGCTGGAAGACAATGCCATGACCTTGAAGCAAGCCCTGTTCTGGCTGGTGGCCGGATTGCTGTTGCTGATTATCAGCTCCCGGGCGCTGGTATGGGGCGCGGTGAACGTGGCCCAGGCCTTCGGGGTCAGCGATCTGATCATCGGCCTGACCATAGTGGCCATCGGCACTTCGTTGCCGGAGCTGGCTTCTTCCATCGCCGCCATCCGCAAGAACGAGCACGATCTGGCCATCGGCAACGTCATCGGCTCCAACCTGTTCAATACCCTGGCGGTGGTCGGCCTGGCCGGTGTTATCCACCCCCTGGCGGTGGTGCCCGAGGTGATCAGCCGTGACTTTATGGTGATGGGCGGATTGACCCTGTCGCTGTTTGTGCTGGGTTACGGGTTCAAGGGCCGCCAGGGCCGTATCAACCGTTATGAAGGCGGCCTGCTACTGGCCGCCTATATTGGTTATAGCGGCTGGCTGGCGCTGGGCGTGATGCGGGGTATGGCCTGAGCCTGGTCTGGTTGCGCGGCCGGAAAGAAGGCTCTGGCCTTTTTCGGCAACCCGATCCGGGCAAACCACCCGACTTGGTATAAAGTACCTTGTGATCGCCGGACAAGGCGTATTTGTTGATGGAAGAGGGAATTGAGATGGATTTGCTTCAAGGCCGCCCTGCAACGGGGGCAAACCCAATACGGCCTCTGGGTCGCCTTCGGCAGCGCTTATGCGGCCGAGGTGTGTGCCACCACTGGCTACGACTGGCTGCTGATCGACGGCGAGCACGCGCCAACTCGGTGCCCTCGGTACTGGAGTAGTTGCAGGTGGTTATGCCCTACCCGGTGTCGGCGGTGGTGCGCCCGGTCAATGGCGATCCGGCCCTGATCAAGCAATATCTGGATCTGGGCGCGCAAACCCTGATGATCCCCATGGTGGACAGCGCCGAGCAGGCCGAGGCCCTGGTGCGGGCCACCCGCTATCCTCCCCAGGGCGGCATTCGGGGCGTGGGTGGCGGCCTGACCCGGGCCACCCGCTGGGGCGCCATCGGCGACTATGTGCACCAGGCCCATGAGCAAATTTGCCTGATCGTACAAGTGGAATCGCGCAAGGGCGCAGACAACATTGCGGAAATCACCGCCGTGGAGGGGGTCGACGCCGTTTTTGTCGGCCCGGTGGATCTGTCGGCGGACATGGGCCATCCGGACAATCCCGCCCATCCCGAGGTGCAGGCCTGCATAGAGCGGATCACCCAGGTGGTGCGCCAGGCCGGCAAGGCGGTGGGCATACTGGCGCCCAACGAGCAGGACGCACTGCGTTATCGGGACTGGGGCTGCGGTTTTATCGCCGTGGGCATCGACATCAGCCTGCTGCGCCAGGGCGCCTTGGATACCCTGGCCCGGTTCAGGCCCGATGTGGAAGCGGTGCCGCCGTCACAGGGATACTGAAGAGGGAGCCGGCTCTGTAGGGGAAGGGCCGGCCATGAACTCACCACCAGGAAATCGAGATTACCAAAAAGGGGTCGGAGTCAATTAAAAATTGACTCCGACCCCTTTTTGGTCAGCTGTTCAGCACACTGAACTCCTGGAACAGCCGTGCTGGCAGTGGGTATTCCAGCTGCCAGGTAATATTCATCGGTTTGCTGCCATGGTAACGAACGAAGTGCACCGGGCCGCAGGCGCGGTAGGGGGTATGCTTGTCGATGCGCACGAACAGTTGAAAGCGCCAGCCATGGTGCCCGTTGTCGATGTAGCGGCGACCGGCCGGGGTGTGGGGACCTGCGCTGTTCTGGGATTGCCAATGAAACAGACTCTGGCTGATGGCGTAATCGTGATAGGCCACGCCCTCGTGCAGGGCGGTACTTTTATCCAGGGTGACGAACAACAATTCGGTTTTATGCTCTTTTAACGTCAGTACCCCGGCCTGAAAAGGGGTGCGTTTTTCCGCGGTTAAAAAGCCCACGGCGGTGAGAATTTCCCGGCTGTGATAAGCCGCATGCAACTTAAGAGGGGTATGCTCCAGTCCGGGTAACGGTGGGTACTGATGCTGGGTCCTGGCATCTAGGTGGCGGCTGAGCTGAGCCAGCTCGTCACACACCGCCGGCGCCTGGGCCAGTCGTTCGAGAAAGGCCTGGGCCGAGCCGGTCTGGCTTTGTTGGCCATCTATCTGATAGGCCAGCATCTGCAGCCGCCGCCGTTGTTGCTCATTTTCGATGACGTATCGGGCCTGATGCTCGGCTACCTGGCCGAGCAGCTGTAACTGCGCCGGATCGTCCAGGTGCAGCAGGCTACTCAGACGACGACTGAGATAACGCTCCTCGGTGGAGGCGGCTCCCGGTAATAAACCGGCATCCCGTTGCAGGTTGGTCCAGCCGCTGTTGTTGCCGCCACGATATATATCGTCCAGCTCCAGTTGCTGCTCATGCAGAAAATCCCCAAGCGCAACCCGGCGGTTTCCCGTCAGGATGACGTAGGCGTGCAGCTCTTGCTGCAGGCGACGCCAGTTCTGATTCAGCGCCTGTTTTAGGCTACTCAGAATATGTTCCCGGGCCTGCTTTTGCAGCTGGATATGGCAACCGCTGGGCAGGCGGCCAAAGCCGTTTTCTATGCAGTCGACCACCTCGCGGCGCGACAGGCCGGTGATGGCACCGTAGAGCAGATCGAAACGGAACCCCTCTTTATGCTGGCCAACAAAATCCAGGATAAGACAGCTTTCCTTGCCCTCGAACAGGCGTAGCCCCCGGCCTATCTGCTGTTGGAACAGGGTGGCACTCTGGGTGGGGCGCAACAACAGCAAGGTGTCGACAAAGGGCAGGTCGATACCTTCGTTATAGAGGTCGACCGTCACCAGGGCGTGGATCTCGCCGCGCTCCAGTTGTCTGGGCAGATCCCTCCGCTCCTTGGATGAGCTTTCCCCGGTGATCACCCGGGCGATGATACCGGCTTGCTCAAACTGGGTGGCCATAAATTCCGCATGGGGGATGCTCACGCAAAACACCAGGGTTTTGCCCCGGCGAGGATCGTCCACCAGCTGTTGCCAGGCGCGGATCACCGCGGCGGCGCGCACATGGTTGCCGGTCAGCAGATTATCCAGGGCCTTGTGCTCGTTGGCCTGCAGCCAGGGAATGTCCCGATAGTCGGTGTCATCGTCGCAGGCGTAATATTCGAAGGGTGCCAGTAGTTGCAGATCCAGCGCCTGCCACAGGCGTAGCTGCGCCGCCGGTGAGCCGTCCGGCCGGTTATCGAAATGGCGCAGTATGTTCTTGCCATCGGCCCGCTCAGGGGTGGCGGTAAGGCCCAGCAGGCAAGCCGGCCTTATGCTGGAAAGCAGGGTATCGAAGCTGTTAGCCTCGATATGGTGGCATTCATCGACGATCACCATCTGCCAGTAAGCGGCGGTCTGGTGGGTGACCAGCTTGCGGGAGTTGAGGCTCTGGATGGTGGCGAACAGGTGGTGATCCTGCTCGGGCTGGTGCTCGCCGGTAAAGAGATCGCCGAACTCCGCCTCGCGTAACACCAGCCGAAAGGTGCGCATGGCCTGCAGCAGCAATTCTTTGCGGTGGGCGATAAACAATAGCCGTGGCAGGCCACCCTGTTTACGGGCCAGGCGACGGTAATCGAACGCCGCCATCACGGTTTTGCCGGTGCCGGTGGCGGCGACCAGCAGGTTGCGCATCCGGCCATGTTCCCGTTCGTTGTCCAGTTGCTCCAGAATATCCAGCTGAAAGGGCTTGGGCTCGATATCGAAGAAGGTGGGGGTAGCGATCAGATCCTGGCCAGATTCCCGTTTCAGCGCCTTTTCCAGCTCGTTACGGTGAGTCTGATCGTCCGGGTCATAGGGTTGGAACTCGCCGTCTTCCCACAGGGTCTCAAAATTTGCCTGTGCTCGTTGAAAAAGCGGGTTCTGACCCTTTTCGGTGAATTTGACCGTCCATTCCAGGCCGCCCATCAGGGCGGCGCCGGAGAGGTTGGCGCTGCCCACATAGGCGGAGCCGAAACCGGTGTCCCGCTCGAAGATCCAGGCCTTGGCGTGCAGCCGGGTGCGGCGGCCGTCGAGCGACACCCGGACTTCGCAGTGAGGCAGCCGAGCCAGCATGTCGAGTGCCTTTTGCTCGGTAGCGCCCACATAGGTGGTGGTCAGTACCCGGATCCGGGCCTGGCTGGCGCCCCCGGCATCGGTGCTGGTGATCCGTTTGAGCACCTCGATGATTTTGCGCACCCCCGATACGGTGATAAAGCTCACCAGAATATCCACACTGTTGCACGACGCCAGTTCGGCGGTTAGCTCATGCAGCAAGGCGGGGGAGCCCTTGCCGGCGGTAAACAGCCAGGGCTGGGCCAGACCGATGGCCGGCAGCTCCGGCTTTCTCTGGGCTGGATAAAGCGAGCGCAGCACTTGGGGCGGCATACACAACAGATCGGGCGCTTCGGCCTGGTTCAAACGCTGGCGAGAGTATTGCAGGATATCGTTGATCAGTTCGGCCTGCGCTTTTACCTTGGCCTCTTTGTCACCAGAGACTCCAGCCAGCAATTGTGACAGCTGCTCGGCCAAGGCACCGGCCAGGCGCTCGTGACTGAACGCCGGGTTCAGGGCTTCGGGCTCGGCATAGAGTTCGGATCGTTCTAGCGCCGCTGCTATCCCTTGGGTGGTCAGCAGATCGTAGAGTCCCTGCGCCAGTGGCTCGGTCATTTTGTCCTTCATAAGGGCGGGAACACCGCTCTGGAACCGGCTTGGAGCCAAAGGCAACCATAGAGGGACGCCATATCGACGGATACTGAATCTCGGTAGAAGCTGAGGGCGTTTTGCTGATAATAATCCACTGGCCGGCGCCGATAGTAAAATCAAAGATGGTTCAGTACCTTATCAGAGTTCCGTCGGCGGTACAGCACCCGGCTGCCGGCGTGGCGGGTTTTGTGCCGGCTGGCATGGGCATGAACGACGGGGGTTATCGGCTAACAGTGAAATGGAGGTAAAGATGGTAATTAGCGAGCAGGATAAACGGCACCTGCGCCGTTGTGTGGAGTTGGCGGCACAAGCGCTGGCGGCGGGGGATCAGCCGTTCGGCTCCGTGCTGGTGGGGGCGGACGGCACCGTGCTGGCGGAGGATCGCAACCGCATCCACAGCCGCGAGCCCACCTGGCACCCGGAAATCGCCCTGGCGCGCTGGGCCGCCGAGCATCTGGGTGAGCAGGAGCGGGCCACCACTACCCTCTATACCTCGGGCGAGCACTGTCCCATGTGCTCCGCCGCCCACGCCTGGGTGGGGCTGGGGCGCATCGTTTACGCCAGCTCTTCGGCCCAGTTCGAGCAGTGGTGTCGGGAATGGAAACGGCCGCCATCGCCGGTAGTGGCCCTGTCCATCCATCAGGTGGTACCCGGCCTGCCGGTGGATGGGCCTGAGCCTACCTTGGCGGCCGAGCTGTGCGAGTTGCACCGGCGCTATTTCGAACAGGCCTGAACCGGGTTTAATCTGATGGGTTCCTGCTTTACGGAGGATTGCGCCCGTCCCAGGTGGTGAAGCCCTTGCTGGCGGTGGCGTTCCTGCTGGTGCCGGCGGCTATGGTGCTGGCCGTGCGAAAGGCTTGGGGCTAAAAGTGAGTCAAGAAAGAAGGCCGGCATAGTGCCGGCCTCTTGTCGTTATGGGCGGGTAGCGGCCTTCATGCTCTGCACGAAGGCGGTCAGGGTGTCCAGCATGGCCTGCTCGTCGTCCAGGTGCTGTTCGATGATCTTGACCACGGCGGAGCCGGAAATGGCGCCGGCGGCACCGGCGCGGACGGCCTCGCGCACCTGCTCCGGGCTGGAGATGCCGAACCCGAGCAGAGAGGGCGGGGCACCAAATTCCTTCAGCCTGGCCAGCAGGCTGTCCACCGGCATGCCGGCCCTGGTTTCGGTGCCGGTCACCCCGGCGCGGCTCAGCAGGTAGGTGTAGCCGGAGCCGGTTTCGGCCACGGCTTTCAGGGTCGCTTCGTCACTGTTGGGTGGCGCGATAAAGATGGTTTCTATGCCGGCCCGGTCGGCGGCGGCCTTGAAGGGTTCGGCCATTTCCAGCGGCACATCGGCCACCAGCACCGAGTCCACGCCCGCCTGGGCGGCGCGACCATAGAAGCTGTCCAGTCCCGGTGCGTATACCAGATTGGCATACACCAGCAGGCCGATGGGCAGCTCCGGGTATTTTTCCCGTACCTGCGCCAGCATCTCGAAGCAGGTCTGGGTACGGGTGCCGGCGCCCAGCGCACGCAGGGTGGCGGCCTGGATGGTGGGGCCATCGGCCACCGGATCGGAGAACGGAATGCCGAGCTCCAGGGCGTCGGCGCCACCGGCGACCAGGGCATCGATCACCCGGAGCGATTGGGCGGGCGTGGGGTCGCCGAGGGTGACGAAGGGCACGAAGGCGCCTTCGTTGTTGGCTTTCAGTTGGTCGAACAAACGCTGATAGCGACTCATTTCATTGCTCCCTTCTGTTCCAGGATATCGGCGACGGTAAAGATGTCCTTGTCGCCACGGCCGGACAGGTTAACCACCAGTACCTGCTCTTTCTCCGGCTCGGCCTCGGCCATTTTCAGGGCGTAGGCCAGGGCGTGGGAGGACTCCAGCGCCGGTATGATGCCTTCGTTGCGGGCCAGGGCTTGGAAGGCATCCAGCGCCTCGTCATCGGTGACCGACACATACTGGGCCCGGCCCGTGGTGGCCAGGTAGGCGTGCTGGGGGCCGACCGAGGGAAAGTCGAGCCCGGCGGAAACCGAGTAGGATTCTTCCACCTGGCCGTCTTCATTGTGCATCATCAGCGAAAGCATGCCGAAAAACACGCCCTTGGTGCCTTCGCCCAGGGTGGCGCCATGCTCGCCGGTTTCAATGCCCTTGCCGGCGGGCTCTACGCCAATCAGTTTGACCTTTTCTTCGTCGATAAAGTCGGCGAACAGGCCGATGGCGTTGGAGCCGCCACCGACGCAGGCGATCACGGCGTCGGGCAAGCGGGCTTCGTGCTCCATTATCTGCACCTTGGCTTCTTCGCCGATCATGCGCTGAAACTCACGCACTATGGTGGGAAAGGGGTGGGGACCGGCGGCGGTGCCCAGCATGTAGTGGGTGGTGTCGTAGTTGGCGGTCCAGTCGCGCAGGGCCTCGTTGCAGGCATCCTTGAGGGTGGCGGAGCCGGCATGCACCGGTATCACCTTGGCACCCATTAGCTCCATACGGAACACGTTTGGTTTCTGCCGTTCACAGTCCTTGGCGCCCATGTAGACAATGCATTCCATGCCCATCAGGGCGCAGGCCAGGGCGGTGGCCACCCCGTGCTGACCGGCGCCGGTTTCGGCAATGATACGTTTCTTGCCCATGCGTTTGGCCAGCAGTGCCTGGCCCAGCACCTGGTTGGTCTTGTGGGCGCCGCCGTGCAGCAGGTCTTCCCGCTTGAGGTAGATGCGGGTCTTGGTGTGGGACGCCAGGTTGCGCACCCGGGTCAGGGGGGTGGGCCGGCCGGCGTATTCGCACAGCAGTTCGCGGAACTCCCGCTCGAATTCCGGATCCTGCTGGGCGTCCACAAAGGCTTTTTCCAGCTGCAGCAGGGCCGGCATCAGGATCTGCGGCACATACATGCCGCCAAAATCGCCGAAGAAGGGGTTTAGTAAGCTCATAATGTGGTTATCCTGCGTCCGTAATGTCTCAGAGTGGCAAAGGCGGCATTGAGTTTGTCGGCGTCTTTATGGCCGGGTGCGCTTTCCACCCCGGAATTGAAATCCAGTCCCCGGCAGCCGAGGGCCGCGGCACGGGCGGCGTTGTCCGGGTTGAGGCCGCCGGCAAGCAGGGCCTTGTTCTTGTCGATGCCTGCCAGCAGCGACCAGTCGAAGGCCTGGCCGGTACCGCCACTCTGGCCGCCGGCTCGAGTGTCGAACAACAGCCGGTCGGCGTTGCCGGGGAGAGGCGGCAGGGCATCGGCCACCGCCACCGCTTTCCAGATTTCCACGCCCTCGGGCAGCATGCCACGCAGGGACGCGATATAGCCCTCGTCCTCGTCGCCGTGCAGTTGCACCGCTTTCAGCCCCAGGGTGCGGGCGGTGTCGGCAATCTCGGTGCGCTTGTGGTTCTGGAACACGCCGACGTAGTCGAGGGGCGCGGCCCGGGTCACGGCTTGGGCCTGTTCCAGGCTCACGCAGCGCGGGCTCTTGGCCACGAAGATGAGGCCCCCGAAGGCGGCGCCGGCGGCCTGGGCGGCGGCGGCGTCCTGCGGGCGGGTCAGGCCGCACACCTTGTTGTCGCCCAGCACCAGCCGGCGGGCGGCCAGGTCCAGGCTGTCCTGGCTCATCAGCGAGCTGCCCACCAGGAAGCCGTCGGCATGGGCGGACAATTCCTTCACCTGGGCGTGGTGATGGATGCCGGATTCGGAGATCACGATGCGATCGGCCGGGATCAGTGCCGACAATTCCCGGGTGCGGTTCAGATCAATGGAAAGATCGCGCAAATCCCGGTTGTTGATGCCGATAATGCGGGCATCCAGCCGCAGCGCGCGCTCCACTTCCTCGGCGCTGATTACCTCGGTCAGTATGCCCATGTCGAGCGAGCGGGCCACGGCGGCCAACTTCCGGTATTGGTCGTCGTCCAGCACCGACAGCATCAGCAGGATGGCGTCGGCCTGGTGGTGACGGGCCAGCTTGATCTGGTAGGGATCGATGATGAAGTCCTTGCAGATCACCGGCTGGGTCACCTGGCTGCGTACCCGGGTCACGAACTCGAAGCTGCCCTGAAAGTATTTTTCGTCGGTCAGCACCGAGATGGCCGAGGCGTAGCGGCCGTACACGCCGGCGATGGCGTCGATGTCGAAGTCGGCGCGGATCAGGCCCTTGGAGGGCGAGGCTTTCTTGCATTCCAGGATAAAGGCCGGTTTGCCGGCGGCCAGGGCCGCCTCGAAGGCTCGATCGCTCGGGGCCAGGCCGGCTTCGAAGGTTTCCAGGGGTTGGGCCTGCTTGCGCGCCTCGACCCAGATTTTCTTGTCGGCAACAATCTTGCCGAGAACGGTACTTAACATTGGCTCAACTCCGCCAGTTTATTGGCTACTTCCATGGCTTTGCCCGACTTTAACACAGCCAGCACCTGCTCCACGCCTTCTTTTAGGGTCTCGGCCCGACCGCTCATCACCAGCAGCGGCGCCACGTTGATGGCGATGACGCTTTGCTGGGCCGGGGTGCCGCCTCCTTGCAGCAGCCTCAGGGTAATGGCCTTGTTTTCGCTGGGCTCACCGCCGGCAATGGCGCTGATGTCGTAACGCCTGAGCCCCAGCTCTTCCGGCGTGATGCTGTATTCGCTGATTACGCCATTAATGATCTCCGCTACCTGGGTCGGGCCGTGGATGGCGATTTCATCCAGGCCGCTGCCATGCACCACCATGCCCCGCTTGAGACCCATGGCCACCAGGGTGTCGGCTATGGGGCGCACCAACTGCTCGGAATAGACCCCCAGCAGCATAAAATCGGGACGGGCGGGGTTCACCAGGGGGCCCAGCACGTTGAAAATGGTGCGGGTTTTCAGGGCCTGGCGCACCGGCATGGCATGGCGAATGCCGCCGTGATAGTTGGGCGCGAACAAGAAGCAGACGTTGACTTCATCCAGGCAGCGGCGGGCGGTGTCCGGGCTCATGTTCAGGTCGATGCCCAGTTGCTCGAGCAGGTCGGAAGAACCGGATTTGCTGGAAACGCCGCGGTTGCCGTGCTTGGCCACCTTGATGCCGCAGGCGGCGGCCACCAGCGCCGAGGTGGTGGAGACGTTGATGGTATTCATGCCGTCGCCGCCGGTGCCGACGATGTCGCAGAAGGGATAGTCCGGGCGCGGAAAGGGGCTGGCGGCTTCCAGTAAGGCCTGGGCGGCGCCGGCAATTTCATCCGGAGTTTCGCCTTTCATTTTCAGTACGGTCAGCAAGGAGGCCATGGTCATCTGATCCATGTCGCCGCGCAGCAGTTCGCCGAACAGGGTCTGGGCCTGGGTACGGCTGATGTGCTCGCCGCGGTACAGCTGCTCCATCGGCCTGGTTTCCGGGGCGCTCAAAAAGGCCAGGCTTTGCTCCAGCAGTCGGGCTCCTTCGGTGGTCATGATGGATTCGGGATGAAACTGAAAACCCAATACCCGCTTGGCGGTATCCTGTACCGCCATGGTCATGCCCTGATAGTCGGCAATCACCGGCAGGGTACTGGGTATCCTGATACCCACCAGCGAGTGATAACGGGCCACGGGCAGCGGGTTGGACAAGTTGGCGAAGACCCCCTTGCCGTTATGGCTGATGAGCGAGCTTTTGCCGTGCCTGATTTCACCGGCGGTTTCCACCTCGCCACCGTAGTGCTCAACCAGGGCCTGATGGCCCAGGCAAATGCCCAGGATGGGGAAGCGACCGATGCAGGCGCCGATCAAGGCCGGCATGTTACCGGCCTGGCTTGGCGTGCCCGGGCCCGGCGAGAGCACCAGAATGGGCCGCTCGCATTGCTCCATGGCCGCCACCAGTTGGGGCACGGGCACCGTATTGCGGTAGATGCGCACGGTGGCGCCCAGGCTGCGGAACTGGTCGACCAGGTTGTAGGTAAAGGAGTCGTAGTTGTCGAGCAGGAAAATGGTGTTAGCCATGGGTCACCTCCGCCAGGGTCTTGCCGTGTGCCAGGGCGATGGCATTGAGCACTGCCGCCGCCTTGTTGTGGGTTTCGTCTGCTTCTGCCTGGGGTTGCGAGTCGTACACTACCCCGGCGCCGGCCTGCACATGGGCCAGGCCAGAGCTGACGAAGGCGGAACGGATGACGATGCAGGTGTCCATGTCGCCCTGGCCGTTGATGTAGCCCACGGCGCCGCCGTAGCTGCCCCGGCGCTGTTGTTCTACCTGGCGGATCAGTTCGCTGGCGCGGATCTTGGGGGCGCCGGTCAGGGTGCCCATGTTCATGCAGGCCTGGTAGGCGTGCAGGGCGTCCAGGTCGGCGCGCAAGGTGCCCACTACCCGGGACACCAGGTGCATCACGTGGCTATAGCGATCCACGCTCAGCAGATCCTTCACGTAGCGGCTGCCCGGCTCGCTGATGCGGGCGATGTCGTTGCGGGCCAGGTCCACCAGCATCAGGTGTTCGGCGGTTTCCTTCTCGTCCTGGCGCAGCTCCAGCTCGATGCGGCCGTCCAGATCCAGGTTGATGCTGCCGTCCGGGTTGAAACCGCGACGGCGGGTGCCGGCGATGGGGTACATCTCCACCTGGCGGCTGCCGTGGTCGAATTTCACCGAGCTCTCGGGGCTGGCGCCGAACAGGATGAAGTCCTGATCGTTGACGTAGAACATGTAGGGGCTGGGATTGGTCTGCTTGAGCTTGCGATAGGCGGCCAGGGGGCTGGGGCAGGGCAGGCTGAAGCAGCGGGAAGGCACCACCTGGAAGATGTCGCCCACCATGATGTGGCCCTTGAGGGTGTCCACGTCGGCGCGGAATTCGGCGTCGCTCTTGTTGACCTGCACCTGGCCGGTAAAGGGAACGTCCGCCAGGGGTTCGGCGTGCACCTGGCCGCAGGCGGCGGCGAGTTGATCTAGGCGGGCCTGCAGCCTTTCTTGCTCGGCGGGGTCGAACACGCAGGCGGCCAGGCGGCAGGTTTCCTGGATGTGATCCAGGGTGATCAGGGTTTCGGCCAGGTAGAAGCAGAAATCGGGGCAGTGGTTGATGCCCTCGGGCACGTCGGGCAACTGCTCGAAAGCGGCGATCAGGTCATAGGCGAAAGTGCCGGCCATAAACAGGTGTTGCTGGCCCTGGTCGGCGTTGAAGCGGGTCAGGACAAGGCGCAGGGTTTCCAGCACCGAGGGGGCCTTGAGCCGGCTGTCTTCGTCCAGGTTGGCGTTGGCCTCGGGTACCGTCACCACCAGTTGATGGGCCTGGCGCTCGCCACCGAGCTCGCGCTCGACCAGACTCAGGGCGGGCAGGCCGTTGGCGTTGAGGGCGGTAAGGGTCACGCTGTGGCGGTTGCACACCAGCCGGACGCAGGCGTCCAGCATCAGCAGGCTCTGGGTGCCGGCCTTGGTGTCGATTTCGGCGGACTCCAGCAGCACGCTGTTGTCACCGGGGATGGTGAGGGCGGCGAACAGGGCTAGGGGATCGCCGGTATAGGGAGCATCTTGCAGTAAAACGTGGAGCTGACCATGCACCATGGGGTGTTCCTTTTGAGTTAGTCGCGGTCATCAGGTATTTGCCTGATCACCTGGCTGGCAATGTCGTCATCGGTTATGGATACAAAGGCCACTTGCAGTGGCAGAAGCTGGGGCCCGGATTGCCATCGCCAAAAAACTGTCTGGGTCGGTTTCATCGCGTCACCTTTTGCTGGATAATAAAAAAGCCCGCAAGGTTGCGGGCTTTTATGTGTGCTGAGACTTAAAGACGAATACAGCAATTCACACTACCCGCGTTCAGGGAGTGTGCCACCACCAAATGGTCAGAGTGGAAATTTGCCGAAACATCGCGCTCTTCTCGTCAATCAGAAACTGGGTACAGTTAAACGATATTCGGGGGTGCAAGTCAACCCCGACCACAGGATTTTTTATGCGAATCGATCTGCACAGCCATTCCACCGCCTCCGACGGCCGGCTAAGCCCCAGCGAGCTGCTGACCCGGGCGGCGGCCCAGGAGGTGGATGTGCTGGCCCTCACCGACCACGATACGGTGGCTGGTTTGGCCGAAGCGCGGCAAGCAGCGGAGCAGCACGGTATCCGGCTGGTGGACGGGGTGGAAATCTCGGCGCTGTGGGAACACAAGGAAATCCATGTGGTGGGGCTGAATATGGATCCGCTACATGGCGGGTTCCGTCGCCTGCTCGAGGCGCAGCAGCAACGGCGCGAGGCCCGCGCCCGGCTGATGGCCGAGCGACTGGAAAAGGCCCGTTTTCCCGGCGCCTATGACGGCGCCCGGGCCATCGCCGGCGCGGCGCCCATCACCCGTACCCACATGGCCCAGTGGCTGCTGGAACAGGGGGCGGCGGACTCCATCGGCAAGGTGTTCCAGAAGTACCTGAGCCGGGGTAACACCGGCTATGCGCCGCCGGACTGGTGCCCGCTCGGTGAGGCGATATCCACCATCCAGCAGGCGGGCGGGGTGGCGGTGCTGGCCCATCCCACCCGCTATGACCTGTCCAACAAGTGGATCAAAAAAATGCTGGCGGCCTTCGCCGAGGCGGGGGGCGATGCCATGGAGGTGTCTATGGCTCAGCAGAGTCCCCAGGAACGTGCTAATTTGGGACAGTGGAGCAAGGACTTCAACCTGGCGGCCTCGGTGGGCTCGGACTTTCATTTTCCCAGTCACTGGCGGGAACTGGGCCGGCAACTGTGGCTGCCCAAAGAAGCGACCCCGGTCTGGGATCGTTTTCTCTAAAATCATTCCGGGAGGAATTATGAGTCAGTATTTCGAAATTCACGTCGACAACCCCCAGGCCCGCCTGATCAACCAGGCGGTGGCTATCGTGCGCCAGGGCGGGGTACTGGTGTACCCCACCGATTCCGGCTATGCCATCGGCTGCCTGGTGGGCGACAAGAATGCCATGGAGCGCATCTGCCGCATCCGCAAGATTGAAAAGGATCACAACTTTACTCTGGTGTGCCGGGATCTCTCCGAGCTGTCGTTTTATGCCCGTGTCGACAACGGTGCCTTTCGGCTGATGAAGAACAACACTCCCGGCGCCTATACCTTTATCCTGCGCGCCACCAAGGAAGTACCCAAACGGCTGCAGAATCCCAAGCGCAAGACCATTGGGCTGCGGGTGCCGGATAATGCCATCAGTCTGGCGCTGCTGGAAGCCCTGGGCGAGCCGCTGATGTCCTGCAGCCTGATCCTGCCTGGTGAAGCCGAGGCCGAATATGATCCGCACCTGATCCGCCAGCGGCTGGAAAAGCTGGTGGATCTCATCATCGACGGCGGTGTGCTGGATCCCAAACCCACCACGGTGGTGGATCTCTATGACGATATTCCCGTTATCGTGCGCGAAGGCGCCGGCGATATCCGTCCCTTTGAATAAGTGAATGACATGACCGAGAAACTGCAAAAAGTACTGGCCCGAGCGGGCAAGGGCTCACGCCGCGAGATCGAAGCGCTGATCAGCCAGGGACGGGTGAGCGTGAATGGCAACGTGGCTCACCTGGGCGACCGGGTCACCGGCAACGAGCAAATCCGGGTGGATGGCCACAGCGTGGAAACCCAGCCCCAGGCCGAGATCATCTGCCGGGTGCTGGCCTACCACAAACCGGAAGGCGAGGTGAGCACCCGCAAGGATCCGGAAGGCCGGCCCACGGTGTTCGACCGCCTGCCCAAGCTGCAGGGCGCACGCTGGGTGGCGGTGGGCCGGCTGGATGTGAACACCTCCGGCCTGCTACTGTTCACCACCGACGGCGAACTGGCCAACCGGCTGATGCATCCGCGTCACGAAATCGATCGGGAATACGCGGTGCGGGTGTTCGGCGAGGTGGACGAGGCCATGCTGCAGCGGCTGCGCAAGGGGGTGATGCTGGAAGATGGCATGGCTAGGTTTGAGACCCTGAAATACAGTGGCGGCGAAGGCATGAACCACTGGTTCCACGTTACCCTGAAGGAAGGCCGCAACCGGGAAGTTCGCCGGCTGTGGGAATCCCAGGGAGTGCAGGTGAGCCGGCTGATCCGGGTACGTTACGGCAAGATCGAACTGCCCCGGACCCTGCCGCGGGGTGGCTGGGCCGAGATGCCCCTGGAGCAGGTCAACTATCTGCGCCGGGAAGTGGGGCTGGCGCCGGAAGAGCAGAGCAAGGTGGACGTGCATGCCACCGAGCGCTACAAGCAGGTGGCCCAGATCCGCAAGGCGGTGCGCAAGCACAACTCCCGCATGAAGAGCGCCGGCACCGGTGCGGCCCCCAAAAAACCGGCCCCCGCCCGCCCGCGCAGCACAACCCAGCGCCAGAAGCGCAAAACCCGGATGTAAGCTGGAAGCCTGAAGCGTTAAGCCGGAAGAAAAACGGCGCCGGGGTTGAACCCGGCGCCGTTTTTTGGTTTTTCGATGTCTGCGCTCCCCAAGCGCATTGGCAGCACCCAGCCTCGAGCTTCAGGCTTCGGTGGCAAATTCCCGTCGGGAAAATGCGACCCGCTCTTCCGGGGTCATGGTGATTTTCTTGCCCAGCTTTTCAATCTTGCGCAGCCGGGGCACCAGGCCGGCGGCGTTGGCGGTCTGGATCGCCAGCCCTGGGCGGGCGTTCAGCTCCAGCAGCATGGGCCCCTTCTGCTTGTCGAGCACCATGTCGGTGCCGATATAGCCCAGTCCAGACATCTCGTAGCAGGAAGAGGACAGGCTCAGCAGCTCTTCCCAGTAGGGTACCTTGAGTTCGAGCAGATCCCGCCCGGTATCCGGATGGTAACGAATGGGCAGGTTGAACTGCACTGCGCGGATGGCGCGACCGCTGTTGATGTCGAGCCCCACCCCCACGGCGCCCTGGTGAAGGTTGGCCTTGCCGTCGGAGGCGTCGGTAGACAGCCGCATCATCGCCATCACCGGAAAGCCCTTGAACACGATCACCCGGGTATCGGGCACGCCCTCGTAGGAAAAGCCGTCGAAGACGTCATCGAAGTTGATCAGCGCCTCGATCAGGGCCACATCCGGCTTGCCGCCGAGCGAAAACAGGCCGGCCAGGATGTTGGAGATATGGCGCTCCAGATCCCCGATGGTTTCCACCTTGCCGCTTGGCTTGATGAAATTGGTCCTGTCGTGGCGTTCGATCACCACTATGCCCTTGCCACCGGAGCCTTTGGCGGGCTTGATGCAAAAGCCCGGCCAGTCCTTGATCATATCCCACAGGTGAGATACCTGGTGCTGGAACTCGATCACGCCCACCAGTTCGGGCACGGTCACCCCCGCATCCAGGGCGATTTTCTTGGTCTCCAGCTTGTTGTCCACCAGTGGATAAAGCCGGCGCGGGTTATAGCGGCTGATGTAGGAAATATTGCGCTTGTTCATGCCCATGATACCCATGCGGCGCAGGGCAAAGGGGGAAGCGTATTGCTCAAGCAGGCTCTTAAACATCTTTCTGCTCATCCACCAGCGGCTTGAAGCGCTTGAGTTCGGTCAGGCGGTAGCCGGTGTAGTTACCCAGCAGCAGCACCGCGGCCATCGCGATCAGTTGCAGCCCGAGGAAGTTGAAAGTCAGGTGGCGGACCAGCTCGTTGTTCATCGCCAGGAAGGCGGCCACCGCCACCAGCAGCGAGCCGCCACCCTGCTTGACCACTTCCTTGGGGCCTTCTTCTTCCCACAGGATCGACATCCGCTCTATGGTCCAGGCCAGGATGATCATGGGGAAGAAGGTGATTTTCATGCCCTCGGTCAGGCCCAGTTGGTAGGCGACGATGCTGAAAAAGCCGATCATGCCGATGACCATGATGATCACCGCCGATATTCGGGCTACCAGCAGCAGGTTGAGGTGCGACAGGTAGGAGCGCAGCACCAGGCCGGTGCCCACGATCAGCAGGAAGCCGACCAGGCCGGTGAGCAGGCTGGTCTGGATAAAGGCCATGGCGATCAGCACCGGCATGAAGGTGCCCGAGGTTTTCACCCCGACGATGATACGCAGGAACACCACCGCCAGCACGCCGATGGGGATCAGCAGTATGCCCTTGAACAGGGCCTGCTCTTCCAGCGGCAGGTTGTAGAGCGAGACATTGATCCAGTCGGGTTGATCGAACTTCTGCGCCAGGGCCACGTTGACCGGTTGCTCCTGCTGCAGCATGGTGAAGGTGACCCGGGAGTTGCTGCCGCCCACCAGATCCAGCACCGGGGCCGAATGGTATTCCCACAGCAACAGCTGCTCCTGGCGCCCCTGGCTGCCGGTGGCCGGATTGAAGGTTTCGTATTGCTCGCCCTCGTAGACCTGCACTATGTCCACCAGCGGCTGGCGACGGCGGCCGTCTTCCAGCTGCAGTCCCTTGAGCAGCCGGGCAGGGACTCCGGCGCGATGCAGCAGCTCCACCAGCAGCGGGCCGGCGGACTTGTATTGGGCCAGCAGCTCGGCGTTCTGGCCCCGGTTACTCAGTTCCTTCAACAGTTCCCGGGTCAGGGTGATGCCGTCGGCCGACCGCTCCCGCGCCAGGGACAGCACCTGATCCATGGCGGTGGCATAGGGTTCGGCGACCTGGGGGGGGGTCAGCGTCGGGACCTGGCTCGACAGTGGGCCCTTGGCGAAGGGATCCTGCATCATGTCGACCTTGTAATACAGCTCCTGCATGCCAGAGGCGGAGCGGATCGACCATTCTGCCCGGCTGCCGCCTTCGGACTCGACAAAGGACAGGCCATAGCCGGGGGAGGCCGCCGATTCGTTCATCAGGGTAAAGCCGGGCTGGCTGCCGGGAATGGCCAGCGAAGCCTTGACCGGCTTGCCGCTGGCCTCGAATTCCACCTTGGCTTCGATGGACCAGATCTGGCGCTTTTCACCGGGCAGCCAGGGCACTTCATACACGAAATGGCGATGCAGCATCAGCGCCAGGCCGACCAGGAACAGGGCGGCCACAATCAGATAAAACGGCTTGCGTGAGTACATGAAGGTTACTCGCTGGAAGAAGTCGGACGTTTAGGCTTGCCCTGCACGTTTTGACGGGCAATATCCACCACGGCAATGTCTTTCAGGAATTCACGACCCAGCAAGACCGGGTAGGTCATCTGGGATCGGTCGGTCAGGGTAAATTCGGTGCGTTCTGACAAGCGGCCCAGGCGAAGGGTGAGGGCCACCACGGGACGCCGTTCGGTGCTGTCGGCGGAGGCCTGACGGATGCGCACATAGCGCACCAGCGGGGTTTCCACCTGCAACCGCTCGTCCACCCCTTCGTGGGACAGGTTGAAGCTGACCCAGGGGCTGCCGTCACGCTCGAACACCGTGATGTCCTGGGCGCTGAGTGAAGAAGTGGTGGCCCCGGTATCGATACGGGCCGGGAAGCTGTCGTTGACCGCATCCAGCCAGACTTCCTCGGTTTCGCCCACGATCAGCTTGCCGTCCCGGGTTTCATTTTCGGGATAGTCTCCCCGGGGAGTGGCCGGCGGCGGTGGCAGCGGCATGGCATGCTGCGGCTCATCGAGTTGCTTTTTCAAGGTCTTGAGCTCCTGTTGCAGGGCGGTCATAAAGGCATGGTGGTTGCTGCTGAGCTGGGTGTTCTGCTGGAACATGGTGTCCACCAGTCGGGCTTCCAGGCTGGCCAGCGAAGCGCTGAGCTGGGCTTCGGAAACGGGAGAGGGCTCGGGTTGCGCGTCCACCGCTGAGGTCTGGCTGACACAGGCGGTCAGCAACAGGGGTAATACCAGTGATGTCGCGACTTTACTCATAGCTTCCCTCTTGTGGTTGATACTGTGGGTCCACCGGCTTGTTGGCGATGATAATCGCCCGTTTGGGGGCCGGGTACCCTTCAATGGTGCGACTGGGGTCTTGTGGATCAAGATAATCCGCCAGTGATTCGTTGCGCATCCAGTCGGTGCGCCGTTGTTCTTCCAGGCTGGTCGTACTTTCGTCGACCACCCTAATCTGTTCGAAACCGCATTTTTCCAGCCAGCCTACCAGGGCGGCACTGCTGGGGATGAACCAGACGTTGCGCATCTTGCCGTAGCGTTCGCCCGGCACCAGTACCTGCTGGTCGTCTCCGTCGATGACCAGGGTTTCCAGTACCAGTTCGCCGCCACCGCGCAACTGGGCCTTGAGCTGCAGCAGGTGATCGATGGGCGAGCGGCGGTGATAGAGCACCCCCATCGAAAATACGGTGTCGAAGGCCCGTAATTCGGGCAGTTCTTCGATACCTAAGGGTAATACTTGAATCCCTTTATAACCATTGGCGAAATGTCTCACCGCTTCGAACTGGCACAGGAACAGCTGGGAGGGATCTATGCCCACCGCCATTTCGGCGCCGGCGCCCATCATCCGCCACAGGTGGTAGCCGCTGCCGCAGCCCACGTCCAGCACATAACGGTACCTGAGCGGGCTGATATGTTCCTTCAACCGATCCCATTTCCAGTCGGAACGCCACTCGGTATCGATGTGGATACCGTGGATGTCGAAAGGCCCCTTGCGCCAGGGATGGAACTGGCGCAGCAGGCTTTCTATCTTTTTCTGCTCGCCCCCGGGTACCTCACCGGGACGACCGATACTGACGCCATCGGCCAGTTCGATATGGTCGGTGGCCACTTTCGGCAGTTTGTGCAGCGCCCGCACCCAGCGGGCGAAGTCGCCATGCAGGTGCCGTTTCTGCCAGTCGTGCAATTGCCCCGGCAGGCAATGCAGCCAGTGTTGTAGTCGATTCTTGGCGATTTGCTGATAGAAGTCACTGAAATCAATCATTTAACAGCCACCATAGAGCCGAAGTTGAAGCACTGGAACCACAGGTCCACATGCGTAAAACCCACTCCTCGGAGCCGCTCTTTGTGCTGTTCCGGGGTATCCGGGCGCAGCACGTTTTCCAGGGCGGTGCGCTTCTGGCTGATTTCCAGCTCGCTGTAGCCGTTGGCCCGCTTGAAATCGTGGTGCAGGTCGATCAGCAGCTCATTCACGGTGTCGTCGGCACTGATAAACTTTTCGCTCAGGATCAGCACCCCACCCGGCTTCAGCCCCCGATAAATACTGGCCAGCAGCGCCTCGCGCCGTTCGGTGGCGATAAACTGCAGGGTGAAGTTGAGTACTACCACCGACGCATTCTCGATAGCGATATCGCTGATATCCGCCTCGACCAGCTCCACCACCGCATCGGACTTGAACGCCGCCAGATGGCTGCGGGCCCGCTCCAGCATGGCGGCCGAGTTATCCACGGCGATAATCTTACATCCCGGTTGCGTCAGGTTACGGCGCATTTCCTGGGTTGCGGCGCCGAGAGAGCAGCCGAGATCGTACAGTTGACTGTCTGGCTGGGCGAAGCGGGCCGTTATCATGCCGATGGCGGAAATGATATTGGAGTAGCCGGGCACGGATCTTTTGATCATGTCCGGAAACACCTCGGCGACTTTTTGGTCAAAGCAGAAATCACCGAGCTGGGCGATGGGCGCGGCGAAAATATGATCTTTTGATTGCATGGTTTTAGTAATGACGACCTTGGCTCACGGCAGCAACAGCTGCACTCAATGGCCGGTATTGTAAAAGAAGCGCAGGGTGTTGTCTTGCGGGCGGCGAAGGGACGCGACAAATTATTTTTTGCCTAACCCTCCCCCCTCTCGTTCAGAACAGTTGCCCTTGGGGAGTCGGCGCCTGGCCGGGGAAGGCCGGCAAGGACGCATCGAGCGCAGCCGCTATTTCCGCCGCCAGCAGCGGAGCCAGCCGGTTGTCGGCGGTGTGTACGAACAGGTAAACCGACTTGCCTTCTCCCAGCCAGCCTCGCAGGCGGGGCAGCCAGGGTTGCCAGTAGGGCAGGTTGTAAGCCGGATCCGGATGGCCAATAAAACGTACCATGGGGTGGTTGCCGGTGCTGATGATATGTACCGGCACCCTGGGTTTCTTGCCCTGGGCGTCGGCCAGGGCCGGGGTGGTGGGGGGGCAGGAAAATACCGGGCGCGAGTCCATGATAATACGGTTTATCTGGCGTTCCAGCAGCAGACGGTTGAGCCGGCGCTCCGCTTCGCCCTTGGCGAAAAACGCCGGGTGACGCACTTCCACCCCGTAGTTGAAATGAGCCGGCAGGGCGTCCAGAAACTGTTGCAGTTGATCCAGTTGCTCGGGCCCGGAGGCCTTGGACAGCTGCAGCATCAGCATGCCGAGCTTGTGGTGCAGGGGGGCCAGGTGCGCGATAAAGTCCCGTGCCGCGCCGATGTTGCCATCCAGCCGACCCTGGTGGCTGACCCGAGAGGGAAACTTGAAGGTAAAGCGAAAGTGCGCCGGAGTCTGGGCTTCCCAGCGTAGCAGGCTGTGTTGTTCGGGGACGCCGTAGAAGCTGGTATTGCCTTCCACCGTATTGAACACCCTGGCGTAATCGCTCAGGTGCTCGGCGTTTTTCAGGCCCGGGCTCAGCAGGCTGCCGGGCCAGTCGGGATGGGACCACTGGCTGAGGCCCAGATATAACGGCATAAAGTTCCTTCCAACAGGGTGAAGCTCCTCCCGCCAATCATCGAAAACATCCGATTTTACCGGCCTTTGGGTTTTCCATTATACTAGCGCGCTATTTGCTGACAAATTCAGTCCCGCGGCCCGGGCGGTCGTGCGGCAACACCAATAGGAAGACATCCATGCGCACTCATTATTGCGGGCAGCTCAATGCTGCCCTGGTTGGCCAGAGCGTGACCTTAAGTGGCTGGGTACATCGCCGTCGTGATCTGGGCGGTCTTATCTTTATCGACCTGCGCGACCGGGAAGGCATCGTTCAGGTATTTTTCGATCCGGACAAGGCCGAAGCCTATGAGAAGGCGGCCGAGCTGCGCGCCGAATTCTGTGTGCAAATCACCGGTGTGGTGCGCGCCCGTCCCGAATCCCAGATCAACAAGGACATGGCCACCGGCGAGGTGGAAATCTTCGCCCACGAGCTCAGCATCATCAACAAGGCCGCGCCGTTGCCGCTGGACTTCAACCAGAACAACTCGGAAGAGCAGCGCCTCAAGTACCGTTACCTGGACTTGCGCCGTCCCGAGCAGGCCCGTTATCTCAAGACCCGTGCCAAGGTCACCAGCCGGGTGCGTCGCTTCATGGACGAGCAAGGCTTCCTCGATATCGAAACCCCCATGCTGACCAAGGCCACCCCGGAAGGGGCCCGTGACTACCTGGTGCCGAGCCGGGTGCACAAGGGGTATTTCTATGCGCTGCCGCAATCCCCCCAGCTGTTCAAGCAGTTGCTGATGATGAGCGGTTTCGACCGCTACTACCAGATCGTCAAGTGTTTTCGCGACGAAGACCTGCGCGCCGACCGTCAGCCGGAATTCACCCAGATCGACGTGGAAACCTCCTTTATGACCGCCGATGAAGTGAGGGCCGTCATGGAGCAGCTGGTACGCGAGCTGTGGCAGGAGGTGGCCGGCGTGGATCTGGGTGTCTTCCCGGTGATGAGCTATGCCGAGGCCATGCGTCGCTATGGTTCCGACAAGCCGGATCTGCGTATTGCCATGGAACTGACCGATATTGCCGACCTGGTGAAAGACGTGGACTTCCAGGTGTTTGCCGGCCCGGCCCGGGATCCCAAGGGCCGGGTCGCCGCCCTGAAGGTGCCCGGTGGCGGTCAGCTCTCCCGCAAACAGATCGACGAATACGGCAAGTTCGTCACTATTTACGGTGCCAAGGGCCTGGCCTGGCTGAAAGTCAACGAGGCCGCCAAGGGCATGGACGGCATTCAGTCGCCGGTTGCCAAGTTCCTGAATGAAGGCATTGTCAGCGAATTGCTGGCCCGCACCGGCGCCACCGACGGCGATGCCATCTTCTTCGGTGCCGACAGTGCCAAGGTGGTCGCCGATTCCATGGGGGCCCTGCGGCTCAAGCTCGGCAAGGAACTGGGTCTGCTGGAAGAGTGCTGGAAACCCCTGTGGGTGGTCGACTTCCCCATGTTCGAGGAAGAAGACGGTCGTCTGTACGCCATGCACCACCCCTTTACCGCCGCCAAGGATGTCGCCGCCGCCGAACTGGAGGCCGGCCCGCTCGAGGCGGTGGCCAATGCCTACGATATGGTGATCAACGGTTACGAAGTGGGTGGTGGCTCGGTGCGTATCCACAACAACGAGATGCAGCAAACCGTGTTCCGCCTGCTCGGCATCAATGCCGAGGAGCAGCAGGAGAAGTTCGGTTTCCTGCTGGAGGCACTGAAGTATGGTACTCCGCCGCACGCCGGCCTGGCCTTCGGCCTGGATCGCCTGGTGATGCTGCTGACCGGTACCGACAATATCCGCGACGTGATCGCCTTCCCCAAGACCACCACCGCATCCTGCCTGCTGACCGACGCGCCCAGCCTGGCCAATCCGGATGCGCTGGCGGAGCTGGCCATTCGTACCCAGTTGCCGGCGGCCCAAACGGACAAGGCGGACAACTGAGGTATGGGCCACAAGCACCCGGAGTCGGTGCTGGTTCTCATCCATACCGAGGACCAGGTGCTGCTGCTGCAACGCAAGGACAACCCGGACTTCTGGCAGTCGGTGACCGGCAGCCTGGAGCCCGGCGAAAGCCGCCACCAGGCGGCGGTGCGTGAATTGGAGGAGGAAACCGGATTGCGGCTGGACAACGGCTTGCGGCTGGAGGAGACCGGCCACCGGGTGCGCTTTGAAATCTATCCCCGCTGGCGCCACCGTTACCGCCCGGGGGTGACCCATAACTGGGAATACGAATTTTACTTGTGCCTGCCCGCGCCGGTCGAAGTGCAGTTAAGCGAGCACCTGGCCCAGCGTTGGCTGCCTCTGGAACAGGCCCGGCAACAGGCCAGCTCCTGGACCAATAAAGAGGCAATCGGCAGATTGATCAACCGCAAGACAAACGGAGAAGATAGTTATGGCAGGTCATAGCAAATGGGCCAATATCAAGCACCGCAAGGCGGCCCAGGATGCCAAGCGCGGCAAGATCTTCACCAAGCTTATCCGTGAGCTGAGCACCGCGGCCCGCGAGGGCGGCTCCGAGCCGGCCACCAACCCCCGCCTGCGCGCCGCCATCGACAAGGCGCTGTCCAACAACATGACCCGGGACACCATCGACCGGGCGGTGAAGCGTGGTGCCGGCGAGCTGGATGGTCAGGTGCTGGAAACCATCATCTACGAAGGCTATGGCCCGGGCGGCACCGCCGTGATGGTGGAGTGCATGACCGACAACCGCAACCGCACCGTGTCCGAGGTGCGCCATGCCTTCTCCAGGAGCGGTGGCAACCTGGGTACCGATGGCTCGGTGGCCTATCTGTTCGAGAAGAAGGGCGTGATCACCTATCTGGACACGGACGAAGAAAGGGTGATGGAGGCGGCCCTGGAGGCCGGTGCCGAGGACGTGGTGGTGAACGACGACGGTTCCATCGATGTTTACACCCTGTGGGAAGAGTTCGGCGCCGTCAAGGATGCGCTGGATGCCGGCGGCCTGAGTGCCGAAAACGCCGAGGTGACCATGATCCCCTCCACCAAGGCCGAGCTGGACGAAGACACCGCGCCCAAGCTGCTCAGGCTTATCGACATGCTCGAGGACGCGGACGATGTGCAGGAGGTCTATCATAACGGCGAGATCTCCGATGAACTGGCTGAAAAGCTCTGAAGCCTGAAACTGGAAGAGGTTCCTGCTTCGGCCTCCAACTTCCAGCTTACAGCTTCCGGCTTTATTGATATGGCTATTATCCTCGGTATCGACCCCGGCTCGCGCATCACCGGCTACGGCGTGGTGCGCCAGACCGGCAACCAGATGGAGTATCTCGGCTCGGGTTGCATCCGCATGGCCGACGACGAACTGGCGCCCCGGCTCAAGCGTATCTACGACGGGGTGAGCGAGATCATCCTGCAGTTTCGTCCCGGGCTGTTTGCCATCGAGCAGGTGTTTATGGCGCGCAACCCGGACTCGGCATTGAAACTGGGCCAGGCCCGGGGCGCGGCCATCGTTGCCGCCGCCAATGCCGGTCTGGAGGTGGCGGAGTATTCCGCCCGCCAGATCAAGCAGGCGGTGGTGGGGCAGGGGGGGGCCGACAAGACCCAGGTGCAGCATATGGTGTGCAAGCTGCTGAATCTGCCCGGGACGCCCCAGGCCGATGCCGCCGACGCCCTGGCGGTGGCCCTGTGTCACGGTCATACCCGCCAGAGCCTGATCAGCATGGCAGGCCAGGTACGCGGCACGGTGCGAGGACGTTATCGCTGACGCGAAGCTGGAGGCCGTATGCTTGAAGCTGATCGAGTTGACTGCTGCTTGATGCGTTGTGTCTGTGCGGTTGCTCAGGGCTTGCTGACGGCTCGTGATTCAGGAGTGCGTTGGGATCACAGCCCGCACCGGGCTGCTTCCAGCTTCAGGCTTATAGCTTCCAGCTCTAGTACATGGATATTTATCCAGTTATTCATTATGCTTGCGCAACATAGATTGGTTAGCGGGGAGCCCCAGTGATAGGTCGGTTAAAAGGTATTATCAGCGAAAAACAGGCACCGGAAATTCTGCTGGATGTGAACGGCGTGGGCTACGAAGTCACCCTGCCCATGAGCTGCTTCTACGAGTTGCCCAAAATCGGGGAGCCGGTGACCCTGCTGACCCACTTCGTGGTGCGGGAAGACGCCCAGTTGCTGTTTGGTTTCAACACCAAGACCGAGCGGGCCCTGTTCCGGGAGCTTATCAAGACCAATGGCGTGGGCCCCAAGCTGGCGCTGGCGATTCTTTCCGGCATGACCGCCGATCAATTTATCTACAACGTGGAGCAGGGGGAGATCGGCGCCCTGGTCAAGCTTCCCGGGGTGGGCAAGAAAACCGCCGAGCGGCTGATTGTGGAGATGCGCGACCGGCTCAAGGGCTTCGGCGGCTATGATCTGTTCAATCCGGCACCCGAGTCGGCGACCGCCGCCGGCCTGGCCGACAGTGCCAGGGACGAAGCCGTCGCCGCGCTGATGGCGCTGGGCTATAAGGCGGCTCAGGCCGAGCAGGCGATGAAGAAAATTGCCAAACCCGAGATGAATGCCGAGCAGTTGATCCGGGAAGCCTTGCGGAGCATGGGATAAGCCATGATAGAAGCGGACCGTTTTATCAACCCGGCTCCCCGCCGGGAAGAAGAGGCCATCGACAGGGCCATTCGGCCCAAGGCGCTGGCCGACTACCGGGGGCAGGATCATGTGCGCAGCCAGATGGAAATCTTTATCGAGGCGGCGCGCCGGCGGGAAGAAGCCCTCGATCACCTGTTGATCTTCGGCCCGCCGGGGCTCGGCAAGACCACCCTGGCCAATATCGTCGCCAATGAGATGGGGGTGAGCATCAAGACCACCTCCGGGCCCGTGCTGGAAAAGGCCGGTGATCTGGCGGCCATGCTCACCAACCTGGAGCCCGGCGATGTGCTCTTTATCGACGAGATCCATCGTCTGAGTCCGGTGGTGGAGGAAATTCTCTATCCGGCGATGGAAGACTACCAGCTCGATATCATGATAGGGGAGGGCCCGGCGGCTCGTTCCATCAAGCTGGAATTACCGCCCTTTACCCTGGTAGGGGCCACCACCAGGGCCGGTTCGCTCACCTCGCCCCTGCGTGATCGTTTTGGCATCGTGCAGCGGCTGGAATTCTATCAGGTGGCGGATCTGGCCCATATCATCAGCCGCAGTGCCGACAAGCTGGGGCTGACCATCAGTGAAGAGGGGGCCTTCGAGATGGCGCGCCGGGCCCGGGGGACGCCGCGTATCGCCAACCGGCTGCTGCGGCGGGTGCGGGACTTCGCCGAGGTCAAAGGCAGCGGTGACATTGACGCCACCATCGCCGCCCAGGCCCTGGACATGCTGGACGTGGACAAACAGGGCTTCGACTATATGGACCGCAAGCTGCTCACCGCCGTGCTCGACAAGTTTATGGGAGGGCCGGTGGGACTCGACAACCTGGCGGCAGCCATCGGAGAAGAAAAGGAAACCATCGAGGACGTGATCGAGCCTTACCTTATCCAGCAGGGTTTTTTGCAGCGTACCCCCCGGGGCCGCATCGCCACTCCCCGGGCTTACCTGCACTTCGGTTTCGCGTTGCCGGAATCCTGACGGCAGCTTGAAGCTTGAAGTCGACCGAGTGGTGGGTAGACTCGGCTTCCGGCTTCAAGCCCCGGGTCAGCCGATGTCGTGCCGGTCCGGCCCTGTCTTCTTTCCCTCATATGACTCGGGTATAGTATCGGCATCATCTGATGTCGAACGGCCGAGTGCTGAATGTTGGACGCGAATTTTTATTGGCCGGTGCGTATCTACTACGAGGATACCGATGCCGGTGGTATCGTTTATAACGCCAATTATCTGAAATTCATGGAAAGGGCTCGCACCGAGTGGTTGCGGAGCAAGGGTATCGAGCAGGATCGCTTGTTGGAGGAGGGGGTGGCGTTCGTGGTTCGGCGGATAGAACTGGATCTGCGCAAACCCGCCCGCTTCAATGATGCATTAAAAGTGACCGTGACGGTGAAAATGCTGAAACGAGCCTCTATTGTGTTTGAGCAAGAAATTCTGGATGATGCGGGCCTTTCTCTGGCACGGGGAGAAGTGTTGATCGCTTGTGTCCAGATTGCCCAAATGAAACCTTTTGCCATTCCTGAGCCGCTGATGGGAGTATTGTCAGGTGCACGCTGAAATATCGTTTATTGGTCTGTTTTTAGAAGCCAGCCTGCTGGTTCAGCTGGTGATGTTGCTGCTGATGGGCATGTCCATTCTGTCCTGGGCACTGATCATCAATCGACGCAAGATACTGACCACGGCCCGGGATGATGCCGAGACCTTCGAGGAAAAATTCTGGTCTGGCTCCGATCTGAGCCGCCTCTACCACGAGAGCAACGCCCGCCGCGACAGCCTGGCCGGCATGGAGCAGATCTTCTACGCCGGCTTCAAGGAATTCGTGCGCCTGCAAAAACAGGGACGGGCCCAGGACAGCATACTGGAAGGAACCTACCGTACCATGCGGGTGGCGCTGTCCCGGGAAGTGGACCGGCTCGAAACCAACCTGTCACTGCTGGCCACCATCGGCTCCATCAGCCCCTACATCGGCCTGTTCGGTACCGTCTGGGGCATCATGAACGCCTTTATCGCCTTGGCCGAGGTACAGCAGGCAACCCTGGCGATGGTGGCACCCGGTATTGCCGAAGCGCTAATTGCGACGGCACTGGGCCTGTTCGCCGCCATTCCGGCGGTCATTGCCTACAACCGTTTCAGCTATCAGGTAGAGCGCCAGGAGAATCACCTGGCCAACTTTATGGACGAGTTTTCTACCATCCTTAACCGCCAAGTGACCACAGGTAACAACTGATGCACGGCTATCAGCGCAGACGTCGCAAAAGCGTTGCCGAGATCAACGTGGTGCCTTACATCGACGTGATGCTGGTGCTGCTGATTATCTTTATGGCGACGGCACCGATGATTACCCAAGGGGTCAAGGTGGATCTGCCTCAGGCTCAGGCCGAAATGTTGCCGGAAGACAGCGAGAAACCCTTGGTCGCTTCCATTGATGCCGACGGTCGTTATTTCCTGGACATAGGGGACAGCCGGGACGAGGCCGTGGACCTACTGGAGCTAGCCTCCATGGTACAGAATCAGCTGAGAACCACCCCCGAGGCACCGGTGGTGGTCAAGGGCGACGCCAATGTGCGCTACGACGCGGTGATCCAGCTGATGGCCACGCTCAAGGCGGCCGGGGTGCCCTCCGTTGGCCTGATGACCCAACCGGAGCAATAGCGGACCCATGACCGAGCAAGGCGGTATTCGCAAGTCATTGCTGATTTCGCTGGCATTGCACCTGATCATAGGGGTGTTTTTGCTGGTAGGGGTCAATTTCAATGCGCCCAAGCGACCGGCGCAGGCGGTGTCCATTATCGAGGCCACCATGATTGATGACGGCATGGTGGCGGCCCAGGCCGAGCGCCTGGCTGCAATGCAGGCGCAACAGCAGCAGGCCCGGGCGGCTGAACAGGCGAAGGAAGATGCCGAGCAGAAAGCGGCGGAAGAAGCCGAGCGCCTAGCCGAGCAACAGCAAGCGGCGGCGGAGGCGGCAAGACTGGCCGAGCAGCAGAAAGCCGTGGCCGAGCAACAGGCTCAGGCTGAGCGCGAACGCCAGCAAGTGGTGGAGCAGCAGCGCAAGGCGGAAGAGGCCCGTAAAGCCGAGGAAGCCCGCAAGGCGGAAGAGGCCCGCAAGGCCGAGGAAGCTCGTAAAGCAGAGGAAGCCAGAAAACAGGCGGCTGTCGAGCAAGCCCGCAAGGCCGAAGAGGCGCGCAAGGCCGAGGAAGCGAAAAAGCAGGCCGAAGCCGAACAAGCCCGCAAGGCGGAAGAAGCGCGCAAGGCCGAGGAGGCCAAAAAGCAGGCCGAAGCCGAGGAAGCCCGCAAGGCCGAGGAAGCCCGCAAGGCGGAAGAAGCCAGAAAACAGGCGCAGGCCGATCAGCAGCGCAAGGCGGAAGAGGCGCGCAAGGCCGAGGAGGCCAAAAAGCAGGCCGCTGCCGAACAGCAACGCAAGGCCGAGGAAGCCCGCAAGGCGGAAGAAGCCCGTAAAAAGGCCGAATCCGATCGCTTGAAGCGGGAACAGGAGCAGGCACTGAAAGATCTGGAGGCATTGATGGGCTCGGGACCGGCAGGTTCCTCCTCTTCCTCTGCGGCCGCGGCGGGAGAAGTGGATCGCTACACCGGCATGATCATCGCCGCCATTCAGCGGAATTGGCTGGTCGGGCCGACCATGGTGGGCAAGCAGTGCCGTATCAATGTCCGGGTGGCGGCCGACGGCCTTATCCTGCAGATAGGTCAGGGTCAGGGAGATGGCGAAGTGTGCCGCTCGGCCGAGCTGGCGATCCGCAAGACCGGTACCCTGCCGATGCCCAAGGATCCTGAAGTGAACAAGCAATTACAAAACCTGAATTTAACGCTGATACCGAGGCTCTAGAGATGACAAAACGATGGTTGTGGTTATGGCTGCCGCTCCTCCTGCTCGCAGGCCGGGCACAGGCAGCGCTGGATATTATTATTACCGGCGGCATAGACAGTGCGCGACCGGTGGCGGTGGTGCCTTTCCAGTGGACGGGAGGGGGGGCCATGCCCCAGGACATGGCGGACGTGATCGCGAGCGATTTACGCAACAGCGGCATGTTTCGTCCATTGGAGCGCAACAACCTGCCGCAGCAGGTCGCCCAAGCCAGCCAGCTCAATCCCGCCCTGTGGGGTTCCCGCCAGGTTGAGGCGGTCGTGGTCGGTACCATAGAGCCGGCCGGCGGTGATCAGTACCGTATCAGCTTCGAACTGGCCGACGTGCTCGGCAGCAACGGTGCCCAGTTACTGGAAAGCCGCAGCGCTACCGTGCCGGCGGCCCAGTTGCGCCAGTACGCCCACCGTATCGCCGATATTGTGTTCGAGAAGCTGACCGGTATCAAGGGGGCCTTTCTGACCCGTATTGCCTACGTAAATGTACATCACGGTGCCGAATACCCCTATCAGTTGATGATTGCCGACTATGACGGTTTCAACGAGCAGGTGTTGCTGCGTTCCCGCGAGCCGCTGATGTCGCCGGCCTGGTCGCCGGACGGCCGCAAGCTGGCTTACGTGTCTTTCGAGAACAAGAAGGCTGAGATAGTGGTGCAGGACATCTACAGCCAGCAGCGACAGGTGGTCAGTTCCCAGCCCGGCATCAACGGCGCGCCCCAGTGGTCGCCGGACGGCAGTCGCCTGGCGTTGGTACTGTCCCGTGATGGTCAGCCTGAAATCTATGTGCTCAACCTGGGCAGCAAGCAGTTGACCCGGGTGACCAATAATCGCACAATCGATACCGAGCCAGCCTGGTCGACGGACGGCAATGCCCTCTACTTCGCTTCCGAGCGGGGCGGCCGGCCGCAGATTTACCGGGCTGATCTGGGTTCGGGTGACACCCGGCGTGTTACCTTCCAGGGGGATATGAATCTAGGACCCAGTGTGACCAGAGACGGCAAGAGCCTGGTGCTGGTCAGTCGCTCACAGGGACAATACCGAATTGCTCGTCAGGAGCTGGATAGCGGTCATATGCAGGTGTTAACAGAAACCCAGCTGGATGAATCGCCAAGCCCGGCACCAAACGGCACCATGATCATCTATAGTACCACCTATCAGGGCCGCCAAGTGCTTTCCCTGGTGTCTATGGATGGTCGTTTTAAGGCCAGGCTGCCCGCACGAAGTGGTGATGTTCGTGCACCGGCATGGTCACCGTTCCTAAACTAAACCATTGCAATTTCTAAGGAAAAATAATGCAAATGAAAAAACTGCTTCAGAGCCTGGCGGTAGCCTTACCCATGTTGACCCTGGCCGCATGTAGCTCCACCAGTGATTCCGATGCGATGACCGGTACCGCGGGCAGCGGCTATCAGGGCGGTGTGCAGACCGGTGGCGCGGGCGGTGCCCTGTCTGCCGAAGAGCAGATGCGCCAGCAGTACGAGAATCTGCGTCGCGAGAACGTGATCTACTTCGAGTTCGATCGTGACGAAGTGACCGGTCACTACGCGCAGGTACTGGAAGCCCATGCCGGCTTCCTGCGTTCCAACCCTTCCGTCAGCGTACTGGTGGAAGGCCATGCGGATGAGCGCGGTACCCCCGAGTACAACATCGCCCTGGGCGAGCGCCGTGCCAAGGCCGTCACCAGTTACCTGCAGAGCCTGGGTGTGAGCGGTGCTCAACTGGCCATCGTCAGCTACGGTGAAGAGAAGCCGGTCGATACTTCCCGCTCCGAAGCCGGTTTTGCCAAGAACCGCCGTGCGGTTCTGGTTTACTAAGGTTTAAGTCTGTCTTATGAAGATTAATTTAGCGGCCATTTCGATGGCCGCTGTTTTATCCACTTCCACCTGGGCTCAGGCGCCCGTGGTGAGTGTGGGTGGCAGCGGCTCCGTCAATGATCGCCTGGCTGAGTTGGAGCGAGCCTTCAATGCCAGAAGCCAGGCCCAAATCGATCAGCAGCGTCAGTTGAGTTCCTTGCAGCAGGAAGTCAGCGAGCTACGTGGTTTACTGGAAGAGCAGAGTTACCGCCTGGAACAGGTGATTGAACGCCAGCGTTCCATATTGGCGGCCCAGCAGGAGGCGGCCCAGCAGCCCAGTACCCCGCCGCCGGCGGCCGAGCAAGGTGCTGCCGGCAGCAGCCAGCCCCAGGGCCGCAGTAATGCCCCGGCCGCCGCTCCGGCCGGCGGTGATGAACAGGCGGCTTATGACAACGCGGTTAACCTGGTGCTGCAGGATAAAGACTATGATGCCGCCATCCCAGCCTTTGCCCGTTTTATTACCCAGTATCCGCAATCCACCTATGTTCCCAATGCCCATTACTGGCTGGGACAACTGTTGTTTACCCAGAAGCGTTTCGATCAGGCCAAGGCCCAGTTCGCGCGGGTAGTGGAAGCCTACCAGAACTCCAACAAGCGGGCCGACTCCATCCTCAAGCTGGGGTTGATCGCCAAGGAGCAGGGGGATAATGCCCTGGCCAAACAGTATTATGAGCAGGTATTGCGTGAGTACAGCAACAGTGGTGCGGCACGGCTGGCCCAGGAAAACCTGAACGGACTCTGAGGCGGGGAACCTTTTTGGCGATTTTTTGAGAGAGTCGCTTGTTCCTTAAGCAAACGGTTGAAAATGGCGATTTAGCTGTTGCGTCACAAAATTAAATCCGTAATATAGGCCGCCGTTGGCAGGGCTGCTCCGGTAGCCCGGGCCAGAGGGTCGTTAGCTCAGTTGGTAGAGCAGTTGACTTTTAATCAATTGGTCGCAGGTTCGAATCCTGCACGACCCACCATATTCCCGGACGCTTAGCTCAGCCGGGAGAGCACCTCCCTTACAAGGAGGGGGTCACTGGTTCGATCCCAGTAGCGTCCACCAGTTTTCGCACTTTTGACAAAAGTGCATCCGGTTTTCGTGGGTGGTTAGCTCAGCCGGGAGAGCACCTCCCTTACAAGGAGGGGGTCACTGGTTCGATCCCAGTACCACCCACCACGAACTTCGGGTCGTTAGCTCAGTTGGTAGAGCAGTTGACTTTTAATCAATTGGTCGCAGGTTCGAATCCTGCACGACCCACCATATTTCCGGACGCTTAGCTCAGCCGGGAGAGCACCTCCCTTACAAGGAGGGGGTCACTGGTTCGATCCCAGTAGCGTCCACCAGTTTCGCACTTTTGACAAAAGTGCATCCGGTTTTCGTGGGTGGTTAGCTCAGCCGGGAGAGCACCTCCCTTACAAGGAGGGGGTCACTGGTTCGATCCCAGTACCACCCACCACGAACTTCGGGTCGTTAGCTCAGTTGGTAGAGCAGTTGACTTTTAATCAATTGGTCGCAGGTTCGAATCCTGCACGACCCACCATATTCCCGGACGCTTAGCTCAGCCGGGAGAGCACCTCCCTTACAAGGAGGGGGTCACTGGTTCGATCCCAGTAGCGTCCACCAGTTTCGCACTTTTGACAAAAGTGCATCCGGTTTTCGTGGGTGGTTAGCTCAGCCGGGAGAGCACCTCCCTTACAAGGAGGGGGTCACTGGTTCGATCCCAGTACCACCCACCACGAACTTCGGGTCGTTAGCTCAGTTGGTAGAGCAGTTGACTTTTAATCAATTGGTCGCAGGTTCGAATCCTGCACGACCCACCATATTTCCGGACGCTTAGCTCAGCCGGGAGAGCACCTCCCTTACAAGGAGGGGGTCACTGGTTCGATCCCAGTAGCGTCCACCAGTTGTTTTGAACAGCAAGTTCGCACTCACCGTTTATCGGGTCGTTAGCTCAGTTGGTAGAGCAGTTGACTTTTAATCAATTGGTCGCAGGTTCGAATCCTGCACGACCCACCATCTCCTCCTGATACCTCCTTTTTATGACTCTTTTATTGCTGGACGTTTGGGTTAACGCCCGGCCGGCGTTATAATGCCCGGCAATGTAGCTATCTGGATGGAGCAATTGGGATCTGGTCATGACTGAAGCTGTCGATATTCTCGAGTTTGACTACCCCTTTCCCGCCAAGCCGGTCCCGCTGAGCGCGGACCAGCAACAGGCGTTGAAAGATGAAATCAAGGCATTACTGAACGCCAGAAACGCGGTGCTGGTTGCCCACTATTATACCGATCCCGAGATCCAGGCCCTGGCCGAGGAGACCGGTGGCTGTGTGTCCGACTCGCTGGAAATGGCGCGTTTTGGCAAGCATCATCAGGCCGACACCCTGATCGTGGCCGGGGTGCGCTTTATGGGGGAAACCGCCAAGATCCTGAGCCCGGAAAAAACCGTGTTGATGCCGACCCTGGAAGCGGAATGTTCACTCGATCTGGGTTGTCCGGCCGATGAATTCACCGCCTTCTGCGATGCCCATCCCGATCATACCGTGGTGGTGTATGCCAATACTTCGGCGGCGGTGAAGGCCCGGGCCGACTGGGTGGTGACCTCCAGCATCGCGCTTGAAATCGTTGAGCACCTCGACAGCGAAGGCCACAAGATCATCTGGGCGCCGGATCGCCATCTGGGCGCCTATATCGAAAAGCAGACCGGTGCTTCCATGCTGCGCTGGCAGGGTGCCTGCATTGTGCACGACGAGTTTCGGGCCAAGGCGCTGAAAGAGCTGAAGGCTCAGAATCCGGACGCGGCGGTGCTGGTGCATCCCGAGTCTCCGGCCTCGGTGATCGAGCTGGCAGACGCGGTGGGCTCCACCAGCCAGTTGATCAAGGCCGCGCAGACCTTGCCCCAGCAGAAGCTGATCGTGGCCACCGACAAGGGCATCTTCTACAAGATGCAGCAGGCCTGCCCCGGTAAAGAGATGGTGGAAGCCCCTACCGGCGGTAACGGCGCCACCTGCCGCAGCTGTGCCCACTGCCCCTGGATGGCGATGAACGGCTTGGTGGCCATTCGCGACGCCTTGCGCGATGGTGGCAAGACCCACGAAATCCAGGTGGACGAAGCCACCCGGATGAAGGCGATGATTCCGCTCGAGCGGATGCTGAATTTTGCCGAACAGCTCAAGCTGAAGGTGAAAGGCAACGCTTGAGCCTAATGGGGACTGGGGACTTGGGATCGGGGATAATCAGTCCCCAGTCCCCGCTCTTTTACCGGTTTTCTTCCCCGCCCAGGGCTTCGATCAGCTCGGGAATAAAGCGCGACAGTTCGCCGGTCACCAGGGCGAAATCCGCATCGAAGCGGGCCGCCGCATCTTCACTGACCACATCATCGTTCTGCTCGCGTAATTCTTCCGAAAACTTGAGCCGTTTGACGCTCATATCGTCCCCCAGCACGAAGCTCAGGGTTTCACTCCAGTTCAAGGCCAGCTTGGTCACCAGCTTGTCCGCGTCCAGGTGGGCTTTCATCTCGTCACTGAGCAAATCCTGCTGTTTGGCGCGGATAATACCGCCGTGCTCCAGAGCGGATCTCAGCTCGGCTTCGTCCTCCAGGGCGAAACCGGCGGGGGCGGCCCCTTCTTTCAGCCAGTCGGTCAGGGTCAGCTCGGGCGGGGTGGTCATGGCGAGCGGCACCACTGGCAGTGAGCCGATGCTCTTGCGCAGCAGCGCCAACAAATCCTCGGCCCGTTTGGCGGAGCTGGCATCCACGGCGATAAAACCGGCATCGGGGTTGATCCAGGCGTAGGTTTGCTGGAACCGGCTGAACGCCCGGGGCAGCAGGGTGACAATCACTTCTTCCTTGATGGCTTCTTTTTCCTTTTTCTTCAACGCCCGGCCCTGTTCGACTTCCAGGTTTTCCACTTTTTCGGCGACCATGTCGTTCACCACCGAGCCCGGCAACATCTTTTCTTCCTTCTTGGCGCAGATCAGAATCTGGCTGTCGGTACTGTGGGTGAAGGCCTGGCCCTGTTTGCCCAGGGGCGAAATCCAGCCGAACTTGGCCTGCTCCTGACTGCCGCAGGGGCTGAAGGGCAGCGCTTCAAGCTGTTTTTCCAGATCTTCCAGGGTCAGTTCGAAAGGGCGGGTAAAACGGTAAATTTGCAGGTTCTTAAACCACATAGCGTCCTCGGTGCGAGCCGGAAAAAACGCATTGTACTGCAAACCGGCTTTGTGATCAGGCAGTCATTCCCGGCCAATAAAGGCCGATCCGGGTCACAGACAAAAATAAAAGCCCTGCCGGGGGACGGACGGACTCATACACTTGAATAAACCAAAGCCGGGGAGAAAAAAATGATACGACAGGCCACGCCCGATGATACCGATGCCATCCTCGACGTATGGCTGCTGGCGTCGTTACAGGCCCATGATTTCGTGCCGGCTGCCTTCTGGTGGCAGCAGCAGGAGCAGATGCGGGCCCGTTATCTGCCTGCGGCCGAGGTGTGGGTGTGCGAGCGGGAGGGGGAAATCCAAGGATTTGTCGCGCTGGTGGATGACTATCTGGCGGCGCTGTTCGTGCGTCCCGACTGTCAGCAGAATGGCATCGGCAAGGCGCTGCTGGCCATGGCCAAACGACTGCGGCAACGGCTTTCGCTCAAGGTGTTCAGCGAAAACGACATCGCGGTGCATTTCTATCGCCAGCACGGCTTTGCCATTACCGAGGAAGGAACGGACCCGGCCACCGGCCAGCCGGAGTTGTGCATGGGCTATCAGGGAGAGGGCAAGCAAAAGATCTTCAAGCTGTCCGGGGCCTGACATGTGGATGTCATATTTTCATAAAACTGTCACACTTGCTCTCAATAATGCTAATACGTAAAAAGACCTGATAAAGGGCAGTTGAAGAATGACACGGAAAATACTGGTAGTTGAAGATGAAGCCGCGATCCGCGAGATGTTGTGTTTTGTTCTGGAACAGAAGGGCTTTGCCACCCAGGAGGCGGAGGACTATGACCAGGCTCTGGCGATGATCAAGGAGCCCTATCCCGAACTTATCCTGCTCGACTGGATGTTGCCCGGCGGTAGTGGCATCCAGTTGATCAAGCACCTTAAGCAAGACGAGCTGACCCGGCAGATCCCGGTGATCATGCTCACCGCCCGGGCCGAGGAAGAAGACAAGATCAAGGGCCTGGACGTGGGTGCCGACGATTACATCACCAAACCCTTCTCCCCCAAGGAACTGACTTCCCGCCTCAAGGCGGTGCTGCGCCGGGTGGCCCCCACTTCGGTGGAAGACGTGATCGAGGTACAGGGGCTGAAGCTGGATCCGGTCAGCCACCGGGTCAGCGCCAACAGCCAGCAACTGGACATGGGTCCCACCGAATTCAAGCTGCTGCATTTCTTTATGACCCATCCCGAGCGGGTATACAGCCGCGAGCAGTTGCTCAATAATGTATGGGGCACCAACGTCTACGTGGAAGACAGAACGGTGGATGTGCATATCCGGCGGTTGCGCAAGGCGGTGTCGGAGTCGGGTCACGACAAGCTGATCCAGACGGTGCGCGGTGCCGGCTATCGTTTTTCAACGCGCCTATGAGGCCTGCATGCAGCTACAAGAATCCAGCCATGGTCTGTGGTGGCGATTAACTTTCTATTACCTGGCGTTTTTCCTGTTCGGGTTGCTGTTGGGCGACATGGCGCTGGGGCTGCTGGCCGGGACCGTGTTGCACCTGCTGTGGCATCACCGCTTCCAGCACAAGTTGGCGGTGTGGCTGTGGCGAGATCGCAGCCTGATCCCGCCGGAAGGAAAAGGCAGTTGGGAGCTCATCTTCAACGGCATCTACCGGTTGCAGCAGCGGCAGCGCGCGCGCCGGCGGGAGCTGGCCAACCTGGTGCGCCGTTTCCGGGAAGGGGCCGAGGCGCTGCCCGACGCCGCCGTGGTATTCCGACGGGACGGCAGCATCATCTGGTGCAACAAGCTGGCCCAGCAACTGCTGGGCTTTCGCTGGCCCGATGACGCCGGCCAGCATATCGGCAACCTGATCCGTGCCCCGGTGTTTATCGCCTATATGAAGCGGGCCGACTTTCGCGAGCCGCTGGAGCTGCCGTCCCCGCTCAACGAAGACAAGCTGCTCGAGTGCCGTATCATGCCCTATACCGAGGATCAGGCCATGCTGGTGGTACGGGACGTGACCCGGCTGAAGAGCCTGGAGCAGATGCGCAAGTCCTTCGTGGCCAATGTGTCCCATGAGCTGCGCACTCCGTTGACGGTGCTCAAGGGGTATCTGGAGATGATAGAAGAGCTGCCGTCCGAAGCCATGTGGCGGAAAACCCAGAAGGTAATGCTGGAGCAGACCCTGCGCATGGACGCCCTGGTCAACCAACTGATGACCCTGACCCGTATCGAGGCTTCCCCCAATATCGATACCAGCAAGATAGTGGATGTTCCGGCCATGCTCTCCATGCTGGAGCAGGAGGCCCTGACCCTGAGCGGCGACAAGGGCCAGCAGTTCAGCTTTGTCGTGGATCCGGGCCTCAAGGTCCGCGGAGATCAGGAGCAGTTGCGCAGCGCCATTTCCAACCTGGTGTACAACGCCATCCGTCATTCTCCGGCGGGCACCGAGATCCAGGTGGAATGGGGGCGGGTGGGCCACCAGGGCCGCTTTGCGGTGACCGACAACGGCGAGGGTATAGCGCCCGAGCACATCGCCCGCCTGACCGAACGTTTCTACCGGGTGGATAAGGCCCGCAGTCGTCAAACCGGTGGCTCCGGCCTGGGGCTGGCCATCGTTAAGCATGCTCTGGGTCACCACGACGCCCACCTCGAGATCCAGAGCCAACCCGGCAAGGGCAGTTGCTTCAGCTTTGTCCTGCCCGAACGGCTGCTGGTGCAGGATGCCCCCAACCGGGAAATCGCCTGATGGGGCGCCTGGGGCTGCCCGCAGGCTGAGCGACGCTCTCGTTGCGGGCTAGCTCCCACGCTTGGTGTGCGAATGCGGACGAGGCCAGGTTGCAAGGTTCCCAGACTCTCAGAACCTGTTTGAAGCCTTGTGTTCTCGGCCAAAGTGCACTGCTCCGCCGACATGCCTACGCGGCGAGTATCATGTCCCGCGGCGTGTCGGCGGAGGTAGCCCAGTTGTTTCTGCCCTGCGTTGATTGGTTAACCTTTAAACCAGTCGGTGTTTCAGCACGGCGGAACCAGCCAACACTTTGCCATTGCTGTGTCATTGGCTTGGAAACTGTGGTGCAGTCCTCTCGTTCTGTCTGGCTGTCATAAAAGCGTCACTTTCGGTTCATATAGTTGTCATCACCGGCGGCAATACTGGCCGCGTCTTGAAAGACCGAACTCAGATTGGAGATTAAGGATGAAATTGAACAAACTGGTAACTGCTCTTGGATTGACCGCCGCCCTGGCGTCCACCTCTGCCCTGGCCGCGGTGGACAGCAGCCTGACCGACTACGCAAAAGTCAGCGGCATCTCCGGCAACCTGTCTTCCGTGGGTTCGGACACCCTGGCCAACATGGCCACCTTGTGGGCCGAAGAGTTCAAACGCAGCTATCCCAACGTGAACGTGCAGATCCAGGCCGCCGGCTCTTCCACCGCTCCCGCCGCCCTGACCGAGGGCACCGCCCAGTTCGGCCCCATGAGCCGCGCCATGAAGGATAACGAAATCGAAGCCTTCGAAAAGCGCTACGGCTACAAGCCGACGCCGGTACGGGTGGCCATCGATGCCCTGGCGGTGTTCGTGCACAAGGATAACCCCATCGAGGGCCTGAGCATCGACCAGGTCGACGCCATCTTCTCCAGTACCCTGAGCTGCGGCGCCAACGAGCAGATCACCCGCTGGGGCCAGACCGGCCTGTCCGGCGACTGGGGCAACCGCGACGTGCAGCTGTACGGCCGCAACTCCGTGTCCGGCACCTACGGCTACTTCAAGGACGAGGCCCTGTGCAAGGGTGACTTCAAGAACAACGTGAACGAGCAGCCCGGCTCCGCCTCGGTGGTGCAGTCTGTGTCCTCTTCCCTGAATGCCATCGGTTACTCCGGTCTGGGCTACAGCACCTCCAGCGTGCGTGCCGTGCCCCTGGCCGAAGCCGGCTCCACCGACTATGTTGCCGCCAACGCCGACAACGCCATCAGCGGCGAGTACCCGCTGTCCCGCTTCCTCTACGTCTATGTGAACAAGCACCCCAATGAGCCCCTGGGCCCGATGGAAGCCGAGTTCGTGAAGCTGATGCTGTCCAAGCAGGGGCAGGAAATCGTGCACAAGGACGGCTATGTGCCGGTGCCCACCGCCGTGGCCGAAGCCGACCTGAAGAAACTGGGCCTGATGTAAACATTCATTGCCGTCATGGCCGTACGACCCCGGGGAGACCCGGGTTTTTTTTATGGTTTACTTATTCGATTTATCATATATGCTTTTATCCATATTTGTTGAGCTCCACAGACGACATCAAACAAGGATAAAAGCATGAAGATCCTGTTTCTGTGCACCCACAATGCCTGCCGCAGCATTCTGGCCGAGGCCTTGTGCCGGCACCTTGCCGATGGCCGTTTCGACGTGGCCAGCGCCGGCAGTGCCCCGGCCGGGCGGGTGCATCCCCGTACCCTGGCCCTGCTCTCGGAGCGCATCCGGGCCCTGTTGGCCACCGAGGCGGAACAACTGGCGCCGGCACAACTGCAAACTCTGATCAACCGCCTGGGAGAAGTCGCATGAATCATGATCTGCCCAATCTCGACCTCGATGCCTTCCGGCTGCCTGCCCTCGCCGAGCTGGGAGCGGAAGAGGGGGCCCATCCGCCCCGCATCCTGCTGCTCTACGGCTCGCTGCGCTGCCGCTCCTACAGCCGGTTGCTGGTGGAAGAGGCGGCCCGACTGCTGCGCCTGATGGGCGCCGAGACCCGACTCTTCAACCCCTCGGGTCTGCCCCTGCCCGACGATTGCGGCGACGACCACCCCAAGGTGCGGGAGCTGCGCGAGCTGGCCGACTGGTCCGAAGGCCAGGTGTGGTGTTCCCCCGAGCGCCACGGCGCCATGACGGCGGTGATGAAGGCCCAGATCGACTGGCTGCCCCTGTCCGGCGGTGCCATCAGGCCGACCCAGGGCAAGACCCTGGCACTGATGCAGGTGTGCGGCGGCTCCCAGTCCTTCAACACCGTCAACCAGCTGCGGGTGCTGGGTCGCTGGATGCGGATGATCACCATCCCCAACCAGTCGTCGGTGCCCAAGGCCTTCCTGGAGTTCGATGAGGCCGGGCGAATGAAGCCCTCCGCCTACTACCGGCGGGTGGTGGACGTAATGGAAGAGCTGATGAAGTTCACCCTGCTCACCCGCGGTCGTGCCGATTATCTGGTGGATCGCTATTCGGAGCGGGTGGAAAGCGCCGAGCAGCTGTCGGCCCGGGTCAATCAGCGAGCCCTGTAAGCCGATAGCAACTAAGCCAAGAACAACAAGGTAAGAGAGATGGGACTATTTGAGCGTTATTTGTCGCTGTGGGTCGCCCTGTGCATCCTGGCGGGCGTTACCCTGGGCAGCCTGTTGCCCGACGGCTTCGCCCTGGTGGCGGGGCTGGAATTCGCCCAGGTCAATCTGGTGGTGGCCCTGTGTATCTGGGTAATGATCTACCCCATGATGGTACAGATCGACTTTTCCGCCATCAAGGATGTGGGCAAGAAGCCCAAGGGCCTGCTGCTGACCCTGGCTGTCAACTGGCTGATCAAGCCTTTCACCATGGCGGCCCTGGGTTGGCTGTTTTTCCGGGTGCTGTTCGCCGACTGGGTCGACCCCCAGTCCGCGGGGGAGTACATCGCCGGCATGATACTGCTGGGCGTGGCGCCCTGCACCGCCATGGTGTTCGTGTGGAGCCAACTCACCCGCGGGGATCCCAACTACACCCTGGTGCAGGTGTCGGTGAACGATCTTATCATGGTGTTCGCCTTCGCTCCCATCGCCGCCTTCCTGCTGGGGGTGAGCGACATTGTCGTGCCCTGGGACACCCTGCTGTGGTCGGTGCTGCTTTATGTGGTGCTGCCGCTGCTGGGCGGAGTCTATACCCGCCAGCGGCTGGAGAGGGGCGGCGATGGCAAGCAATTGCAACAGTTTATCCAGCGTATCAAGCCGCTGTCGGTGGCGGGCCTGCTGGCGACCGTGGTGCTGCTGTTCGGCTTCCAGGCGCCCACCATACTGGCCCAACCCCAGACCATAGTGCTGATTGCCATACCGCTGCTGATCCAGACCTACGGCATCTTCGCCATCGCCTATGGTGCCGCCAAGGTGATGAAGCTGCCCCATAATATCGCCGCACCGGCCTGCATGATAAGCACCTCCAACTTCTTCGAACTGGCGGTGGCCGTGGCCATCTCCCTGTTCGGGCTGCACTCGGGGGCGGCGCTCGCCACCGTGGTGGGGGTGCTGGTGGAAGTGCCGGTGATGCTGTCGCTGGTGGCCTTCGCCAACCGCACCCGGCACTGGTTCGCCTATAACTGATCCATTGAACTGAAATCCAAGGAAAGACGATGTCGCAACACCCTTTTGACTATCTGTCCCTCGGCGAAGGCCAGGGGCGCCTGATCCTCACCCCCTGTCCGGGTACCAAAGAGGCAACGCTGGACGCCTCGCTGACACAATTAGGTGAAGCTGGTGCCGCCGCCGTGCTGACCCTGATGCCCGAAGCCGAGATGGAAAAGCACCGGGTCACCGCCATGCCTGAGTTGTGCCGGGCGCTGGGGCTCGCCTGGTTCCACCTGCCGGTGGAAGACGACGCCGCCCCCGAGGGTGCCTTTGAGCAGGCCTGGTCCGAGGCGCGCGATGAAGTACTGGCGCTGCTGGCCCAGGGCCGGGATATCGCCATCCACTGTAAGGGCGGCTCGGGCCGCACCGGCCTGATGGCGGCGATTATCCTGCTGGCCCTGGAGGTGCCGCTGAGTGAGGCGGTGCAACGGGTGCAGGCGCTGCGGCCCAAGGCGCTGTGCCTGCCGGCCCACCGTAGCTATATAGAAGCGCTGGAAGGCCCAGCCGGATAAGGCTTACGGGAAAGGGAGGGCAAAGGGAACGGCTCCGCCGACCCTCCGCGCCAGGGTCGGAAAATGCTCCTGCCGTTCCGGCATTCCCGCCATCCATGGCGGTCAGAAGCGCGGCGGAGCCGCCATGGATGGATTTACGGCGTGTCGGCGGAGTTGGCCCTTTGTCCGGCTTCTTCGAACAGGGCAATAACATTGTCAGCAAACCGACAGCCCCATGGGTTGGCACAAAATATATTGAAAGAGGGAGGAAGTACCAATGACCATCAAGGTAGGGATTAACGGCTTCGGCCGCATGGGGCGGCTGGCGCTGCGCGCGGCCTGGGAATGGGACGACGTCGAGTTCGTGCAGATCAACGATCCGGCCGGCGACGCCGCCACCCTGGCGCACCTTATCACCTTCGACTCGGTGCACGGTCGCTGGACCCAGGAGGCGCGGGCCGAAGGGGAGGAGATGGTGATAGGCAGCCAACGCATTGCCTGTACCCGTAACAAGGCCATCAATGATACCGACTGGTCCGGCTGCGACGTGGTGATCGAGGCCTCCGGCAAAATGAAGAGCAAGGCCCTGCTGCAGGCCTACCTGGAACAGGGAGTGAAGCGGGTGGTGGTGACGGCGCCGGTGAAGGAAGAGGGCGTGCTCAACGTGGTGATGGGGGTGAACGATCACCTCTATGACCCGGCCCTGCACCCCATCGTGACCGCCGCCTCCTGCACTACCAACTGCCTGGCGCCCGTGGTCAAGGTGATCCACGGCCAACTGGGCATCCGCCACGGCTCCATGACCACCATCCACGACATCACCAACACCCAGACCATACTGGACGCGCCCCACCAGGATCTGCGGCGGGCCCGGGCCTGTGGCCAGAGCCTGATCCCCACCACCACCGGCTCGGCCACCGCCATCACCCATATCTTCCCTGAGCTGAAGGGCAAGTTGAACGGCCACGCGGTGCGGGTGCCCCTGGCCAACGCCTCGCTCACCGACTGCGTGTTCGAGGTGGCGCGGGCCACCACCGAGGCGGAGGTGAATGCCCTGCTCAAGGCGGCGGCCGAAGGCGAACTGGCGGGCATCCTCGGCTATGAAGAGCGGCCCCTGGTATCGGTGGACTACAAGACGGATCCGCGCTCCAGCATCATCGACGCGCTGTCGACCATGGTGGTCAACGGCACCCAGGTCAAGCTGTACGCCTGGTACGACAACGAGTGGGGCTATGCCAACCGCACTGCCGAGCTGATGCGCAAGGTGGGCCGGCTGGACCGGGCGGGATAACTCCTGATGCTGGCCTCATTGTCTCCCGAGATCCGCCAGTACCTGTTGGTCACCGGCAATTACTGGGCCTTTACCCTCACCGACGGCGCCCTGCGCATGCTGGTGGTGTTGCACTTCCACGGCCTGGGCTACAGCCCGCTGGAAATCGCCCTGCTGTTTTTGTTCTATGAAATCTTCGGGGTGGTCACCAACCTGGTGGGCGGCTGGCTGGGGGCCCATCTTGGCCTCAACAAGACCATGAACATCGGCCTGGCGCTGCAGGTGGTGGCCTTGTCCATGCTGCTGGTGCCGGCGGCCTGGCTGACGGTGCCCTGGGTGATGGCGGCCCAGGCGTTGTCGGGTATCGCCAAGGATCTCAACAAGATGAGCGCCAAGAGCTCGATCAAGCTGCTGGTGCCGAAGGAGGCCCAGAGTACCCTCTACCAGTGGGTGGCCATCCTTACCGGGTCCAAGAATGCGCTCAAGGGCGCGGGTTTCTTCCTTGGTGGCGTGCTGCTGGCGGTGTTCGGGTTTACCGGCGCCGTCGGCGCCATGGCCCTGGCCCTGGCCCTGGTCTGGCTGTTCAGCGTGATCATGCTGAAAAAAGACCTGGGCCGGGCCAAGAACAAGCCCAGGTTCACCGACATCTTTTCCAAGAGCGGGGCCATCAATATCCTGTCGGCGGCGCGAATGTTCCTGTTCGGCGCCCGGGATGTGTGGTTCGTGGTGGCCTTGCCGGTGTTTCTGGCCAGTTCACTCGGTTGGGATCACTGGCGGGTCGGTGGCTTCCTGGCGCTGTGGGTGATCGGCTACGGGGTGGTGCAGTCGCTGGCCCCCCATGTTACCGGCAAGCGCTCGGGCCGGGTGCCCGACGGTCGGGCCGCCTTCGGCTGGGCCCTGGTATTGACCCTGATGCCGGCGCTGATCGCCCTGGGGCTATGGGCGGAGTTCCATCCCCAGTGGACCCTGCTCGGCGGTCTCTTGCTGTTCGGGGCTTTGTTCGCCATCAACTCCTCGCTGCACAGTTATCTGATCGTCAGCTATGCGGGCGAGGACGGGGTCTCCCTGGACGTGGGTTTTTACTATATGGCCAACGCCATGGGGCGACTGATTGGCACCCTGCTGTCGGGCTGGGTCTACCAGCAGGCGGGATTGCAGGCGTGCCTGTGGATTTCCGCCGGTTTCCTGCTGCTGGCGGCGCTGCTGTCGCTCAAGCTGCCCCGGCACAGAGGAAGGGTACCCAATAGCGGCTGAAAACAGCCCTTTGTGTAATAAATATGATAAAGCGGCGATAAAGCCGCTTTTTTCTTGCGTATAACTGTGGCTAGATAGGGGCAGTGTATGGGCAGGAGTTATTATGGAAATCAGGAAGATCCGCAGCGGTGAAACCGGCAGTATCTGGCGTTTGCTCCATGATACCGTGCACCGTATCAACCAGGCCGATTACAGCAAGAGCGAGCTGGCGGTGTGGGCGCCTGATGAGTATGACGAGCCGCGCTGGGTCAGCCGCTTTATCCGCACCCGGCCACTGGTGGCGATGGATGGCAAGTCTCTGCTGGGCTTTGCCGAGCTGAGCGACGACGGCCGTATCGATCTCTTCTATGTGCATCATGCCCGCCAGGGCGAGGGCATAGGTCGGGCGCTGATGCAGCGGCTCAAGGCGGAAGCCGCTTCCCGAGGCCTGTCCCGGCTCTACTGCGAAGCCAGCATTACCGCTCGTCCCTTCTTCGAGCGGATGGGCTTCGTTTGCCTGGAGCAGCGCCAGCTCGAGCGTCGAGGTGAACAGGTACCGGTGATCTTGATGGAATACAGGGCCTGAAGACAGGAAGACGATTTCCGTTGCCGGCTCGACTGCAGGCAACAAAAAACCCACCGTAAGGTGGGTTTTTCGAGGGTAGTTTGGTCGGCGTGAGAGGATTTGAACCTCCGACCCCTGACACCCCATGACAGTGCGCTACCAAGCTGCGCTACACGCCGAATTGGGGCTAACTATATAGATGGCCCGCACCCGCTGCAAGCCCCTTTTTATGATTTGGGCGCGTTTGGCGCTTTCTTGGGCATTGTTGTGTTTTTTTCATCATTTCCCTCACCGGGCGACCCGGCGGGCCCCGTCCCGGCTTGCAGCCGTGCCGGCTTTTGCCATAATACGCGGCCTACGGAGGCGGTGATGAACGAACAAGACGAATACTGGATGCGCCGGGCCATGGCCCTGGCGGCGCGGGCTGAGCAGGCAGGGGAAGTGCCGGTGGGCGCCCTGGTGGTGCTCGATGGCCACTGCATCGGCGAGGGCTGGAACCAGTCCATCGGCAGCCACGACGCCACCGCCCATGCGGAGATCATGGCGCTGCGCCAGGCCGGCCAGAACATCGGCAACTACCGGCTACTGGATTGTACCCTCTACGTGACCCTGGAGCCGTGCATGATGTGCGCCGGCGCCATGGTGCACAGCCGTATCCGGCGGCTGGTATACGGCGCTGCCGATGCCAAGACCGGGGCGGTGGACTCGGTGCTGCGGCTGCTGGCCACCCCCGGCCTCAACCATCAGGTGGTCTGGCAGCCGGGGGTGCTGGCCGAGGACTGCGCCACCCAGCTCAGCCGCTTCTTCCAGCGCCGCCGGGCGGAGAAAAAGGCCGCCAAAAAACAGGCGGCTGAGTAGTAATGCCGTTCAGGTAAGGTGCCATCGGGGCAGGTTGTCGCCACGCCAACACGCAGCAAGTACGTCCTTGTATGCTCGTCGATGGCATCCCTGCCATCGACGGTTGGCTCAGGCGACAGCCTGCCCCTCTTGACGAATCCGCATTGCCACCGAGTAGTGCCTATCCCCTGATCAGCGTCAGCTTCCAGCCCACCTTGGCCTGATAGGCCTGCTCCCGCTCCAGGGTAGTGAGCAGCAGGTGGTTCCTGTCGCACCAGTCGGCGGGCAGGTTCAGGTGCAGTCCGTCGTTGGCCCCGAGGCCGAGCTCGAGTGCTGGCAGCACGCCATCCTGGCGGCGGCGGTTGAGGGCCACCGCCAGGCGCAGCAGCCGTACCAGGCGCCACAGCTGCTGTTCCGGCAGATAGTTGAGGGGGTCCAGCTCCGACAGCTTGAGCGCCTTGCGGTGAAAGCGCACCAGGGCAGACAGGGCCTTCTGCTCTTCCTGGGTAAAGCCGGGCAGGTCGGCGTTGCTCAGGATGTAGGCGGAATGGCGGTGGATGCCGGTAAAGTTGATGTGCAGCCCCACCTCGTGCAGCAGGGCGGCCCCGCCGAGCAGATCGGCGAAGCCCTCGTCCAGCTGCCAGCCGTCGCGCACCTGGGTGAACAGCGAGATCGCGGTCTGCCTGACCCGCTCGGCCTGGCGGGTGTCGATGGCGTATTCCCGGCTCAGGGCCTGGATGGTGTTGACCTGGGTATCGTGGTGGGTGGCCCGGCCGAAGAAGGCATAGAGCAGACCTTCACGCAGGGCGCCGTCGGAAAAGCCCATCTTGTCCAGGTTGAGGCTGCGGAAGATGCCGAGCAGTATCGACAGGCCGGCCGCGATCAGGGGTTTGCGATCCTCGCCCAGGCCGGTGATGTCCGCCTTGTCGATATGACCGGCATTGATCAGCTGGCTCTTGATGTGCAGCAGGCCGGGTAGATCGATCACCGGCTCCTGAGTGATGGCCGAACACATCTCCAGCAGGGTCTTGATGGAGCCGGAGCAGCCCTGCACCTGATCCCAGCCCAGGCTGAGGTAGCGACCCATTACCGGCGCCAGCTGGTACTCGGCTGCTTCGATGGCCTGTTCGAAGTTTTCCTCGGCCAGGCGACCGTCGGCGAAGTACTTGCGGGTGAAACTCACGCAGCCCATGCTGCGGCTGGACACCAGCTTGCAGTCGACATCCCGGCCGATGATAAGCTCGGTGCTGCCGCCGCCGATGTCGATCACCAGCACCTGGCCCTGGGTATTCTGGGTATGAGCCACGCCCTGGTAGATAAGACGGGCTTCCTCGTTGCCGCTGACGATGTCGATGGGAAAGCCCAGTACCTGCTGGGCCTGGCGTACGAACTCCTTGGCGTTGGCGGCTTCGCGCAGGGTGAAGGTGCCCGCCACCCGCACCTGGGTGGCGTGAAAGCCGCGCAACCGTTCCCCGAACAGCCGAAGGCAGGCCAGGCCCCGCTCCATGGCTTCCTGGCTGAGCAGGCTCTGGTCGTCCAGGCCGTCGGCCAGCCGTACCCGTTCTTTCAGGCGGTCGACGATGCGCAGGCTGTCACCGTGGTAGCGGGCAATCACCATATGGAAGCTGTTGGATCCGAGATCGATGGTGGCTACGTACTGATCGGTCATGCGGGGTTATCCCTCCAGGGCTTTCAGATAATCATAGATAGCGGTCTGGGAGCGGATTTTACGCCTGTTGCCTCTGTCGACATAGCGATTAGTCTGCTCGGCATCGATTATCCGTGCCTTGGTGGTGTCGTTGAGCTGGATGTCGAGGATGTCGATAATGCGCCGGCGCAGCTCCGGATCCAGGATGGGGGTGGCCACCTCCACCCGAAAGTCCAGGTTGCGGGTCATCCAGTCGGCGGAGGAAATATATACCTTCGGCTGGCCGTTATTGTGGAACACCATCACCCGGGGATGTTCCAGATGGCGGTCCACTATGCTGATGGCACGGATGTTGTCGCTGACACCTTCCACTCCCGGCACCAGGGAGCACATGCCGCGCACGATGAGATCGATTCGAACGCCGGCCTGGCTGGCGCCGTAGAGCCGGTTGATCAGCCCCTTGTCCACCAGGTTGTTGAGCTTCAGGGTGATGCGGGCGGGCACGCCCTGACGGGCGTTGGCGATTTCGGCGTCGATCAGGCTGTAGAGGCCGCGCCGGGAGTTGATGGGCGACACCAGCAACTGGTTGAACTTGGCCCGGCGGTAGGGCTGGCGGATAAAATCGAACACCGCAGACACTTCGCTGGTGATGTCCGGGTTGGCGGTGAGCAGCGAGAAATCGGTGTAGATATTGGCGGTTTTCTCGTTGAAGTTGCCGGTGCCCACGTGGGCGTACTGCACCAGTTGTTCCCCTTCCCGGCGGGTGACCAGGCACAGCTTGGAGTGCACCTTGAGGCTGGGCACCCCGAATTCCACGGTAACGCCGGCCTCGGTCAGGATCTTGGCCCACTCGATGTTGGCCGCTTCGTCGAAGCGGGCGCGCAGCTCGATCACCACCGTCACCTTCTTGCCGTTATTGGCGGCATCCAGCAGCGAATACATGATGCGCGACAGGGAGGCCACCCGGTACACGTTCATCTTGATGCTGAGCACCGCCGGGTCGAAGGAAGCCTGGCGCACGAATTCGGTGACATGGCTGAAGCTGTGGTAGGGGAAATACAGCAGTATATCGCGCCGGCGGATGGCGTCGAAGGAAGAGGGGCTGTCCTGGAATTCACGACACTTGATCGGGGGCAGTGGCCTGTTCACCAGGTGCTTGCGGCCGACGTTGGGAAAGCCGATGAAGTCTTTGAAGTTGTGGTAGCGGCTGCCGGACATCACCGCATCGTGGCCCTGGATCCTGAGCTTGCGTACCAGGGTCTGTACCATCTCCGGCGGCATTTCCCGGTCGTGCACGAAGCGTACCGGCAGGGCGGTAAGCCGTTGCTTGAGACCGTCACTCATCTTTTCGAGCAGGCTCTGATCCAGTTGATCGGACAGATCGTATTCCGCATCCCGGGTCATCTTGAAGGAATAGGCGTGGATCTCGTCATATTCGAAAAAGCCGGCGAACAGCTCGTTCAGGCACAGCCGGATCACGTTGTCCATGATGATGATGCTTTTCTTGCGCCGGCTCTTGCCCGGGGGCAGCACCACGAAGCGGGGCAGCACATCGGTGGGGATTTCCACCAGGGCGTAATGACGTTCTTCGTCCTTGACCATGCCGACGCAGATGTAAGTGTATTCGTCCTTGAGAAAGCGCACCGGATCGATCTCGGCGCGCAGTATGATGGGGGAGAGGTAAGCCCGCACCTCATTTTCGAAATAGCGCTTGGCCCAGGCTTCCTGCTCCGGGGCCAGCTGGTTTTCGTTGAGCAGGAAGATGTTCTGCCGGGCCAGGGTGACGATCAGCTCCTTGTAGACCTCGTCGAAGGTGTTGGCGAGCCTGACCACCTTCTGCTGGATATTCCTGAGCAGGGAGGCGGCGCCGTTGGTCTTGCCCTGATCCGCGTCGATCATCACCTGACGCTTGACGTCGGACACCCGTACCTTGAAGAACTCGTCCTGGTTGTTGGAAAAAATACCGAGGAAGCGCACCCGCTCGACCAGGGGCACGCTTTTATCCATGGCTTCCTGCAATACCCGTTCGTTAAACGACAGCCAGCTTAACTCTTTTTCCTGATACCACTTGTCCGTGCTCATTCTTATTCCTGTCAAACGGGATTCTTCAGTTTCAGGCACTTTTTATGACAGAGTTTTATGACAGTTTTGTGACGGCTCAGCCGAGTTCGATGTCCACCACCAGATCGTCGCTCAGGGCTTCCAGCCGGGACTGCAGATCGCCCAGGGTCTGACCGTGGGGCAGGATCAGGGTGCTTCTTGCCTCGAACAGCATGATGCCGGTGACCGGGGCCGGATGGCTGTCGGTCTTCAGGGTTTTGACGCTGATATGGAGCTGGTTCAGGATATCGGTGACTTCGTCGACGATGCCGAGGCGATCGTTGGCGGTGACGGTCAGGGTCAGGTGCTGGCCTTGGGGCTGCTGCTGCCGGCCTTCCACCAACTGTACCTGGAAGTCGGGCAGCCGGGTCAGGGCCTGGCTCAGGGCCTCGCAGTGCTCTTCCGGCACCCGGATTTCGACGATGCCGGCGAAACAGCCGGCCAGTTCGCTCATGGCGCTGCCTTGCCAGCTGCCGTGGTGCTGTTTGATCAGGGCGGCCAGTTGCTTGACCAGGCCGGTCTTGTCGGGACCAATGAGGGTGGCGACCAGGGTTTTCATCCGTTCTCTCCTTGGAAAAAATACGTTACCGCCTGTTCAAGATACACCTTTCCGAACTTTTTTACAGGCATCTGCCCGCTCGGGCCAGGGTGTAACAAAACTGTCATCTGTTCGCCATAGAATGGGCGCAACTGAACATCTACCGAGGTGACTGATGTCAACCGAAACCCAAACCATGGCGCTGTCGGGCAGCAAGGGACGCTGGCTCAAGGACCGACTGGCACAAATAGGGGTAACCACCGGCGGGATACTGGTGCTGGTTGCCCTGTTGTTGATCTTCTTCTACCTGCTGTACGTGGTCAAACCGATTTTTGACGGCGCCAGGGTGGAGCCGGGCCCGCAGTTCTCCCTGGCCAGCGGCGGCAACACCGTGCTGCTGGGGGTGGAAGAGCAGAACGAACTGGTCTACCACTTCGACGACCGGGGGGAGGTCAGCTTTTACTCCCTGCCCCGGCGGGGTGAGCGGGTGTTCGGCGCCCGGGTGGAGGGCCAGGTCACCAGCGTGGCCCGCAGCACCACCGGCAATATGGTGGCCTATGGCCTGGATGATGGCCGTTTCCTGGTGCTGGCGCCCAAGTTCAACGTCAGCTACCCGGACAATATCCGTACCATCATGCCCGAAGTCGTGTTTCCCTTCGGTGAGAGTCCGCTGGTGCTCGATGAGCAGGGGCGCAGCCTGAGCCAGCTCAGCTTTGCCCAGGGCGGCGGCAACCTGCTGGCGGCTGCGGTGACCGAGGACGGCCGTGGCATCCTGACCCGCTTTGCCGGCAAGGAAAATTTCCTCACCGGCGAGCTGGAGCTGACGGCGGAACAGGTGGCCATTGCCGGCCTGCCCGAGCGGGTCGATCAGTTGTTGCTGACCCCCAACCTGCGCTTCCTGTTCGTGCGCAGCGGCAACGCCGTTTCCATCTATGACGTGCGCAACATCGACAGAGTAAGCCTGCGTAATGTGCTGGAGATGAACGCCGTTGGCGCTAACATCACCACCATGGCCCTGCTGGCCGGCGGCAACTCGTTGCTGGTGGGCAATGACAACGGCAAGGTCTCCCAGTGGTTCGAGGTGGCCAAAGACGGCAAGCGCGAGTTCACCTTTATCCGGGAGTTCCAGGCCGGTGGTGCCGTCGGGCTGATTACTCCGGAAGTGAATCGCAAGGGCTTTATTACCGCCTCCGCCAACGGCGGCCTGGATATCTTCCACACCACCGGCGGTACCCGCCTGTTTTCCGACAAGCAGGCGGCGGCTGGGGCGCAGGCCATGGCCATCTCGCCCCGTAACTCCCTGTTGTTGTTGCTGGACGGCGAGCGGCTGTCTACCTTCAGTATCGAGAACGAGCATCCCGAGGTGACCTGGCGCGCCATGTGGACCAAGGTCTGGTATGAAGGCTATCCCGAGCCCCAGTACGTGTGGCAGTCCACCTCCGGCAGCAGCGACTTCGAGGCCAAGCTGAGCCTGGTGCCCATCTCCTTCGGCACCCTCAAGGCGGCCTTCTACGCGCTGTTGTTCGCGGTGCCCATCGCCATCGCCGGCGCCGTCTATACCGCCTATTTCATGTCGCCGGGGCTGCGCAAGGTGGTCAAGCCGACGGTGGAAATCATGGAGGCCCTGCCCACCGTTATCCTCGGTTTCCTGGCCGGGCTCTGGCTTGCCCCCTTGATCGAGTCCCACTTGCCGGGAGTGGTAATACTGCTGGTGCTGCTGCCCCTGTCGGTGCTGGTGATGGCTTTCGTCTGGCACCACCTGCCCAAGCCGATCAAGAACGCGGTGCCGGAAGGCTGGCAGAGCGTGCTGCTGCTGCCGGTGGTGGTGCTGGTGGGCTGGGCCTCCTTCGCCTTCAGCCCGGCGGTAGAGAACCTGTTCTTCGGCGGCAACGCCCGCAGCTTCCTCACCAACGAGTTAGGGATAGGCTTCGATCAGCGCAACTCCCTGGTGGTAGGCATCGCCATGGGTTTCGCGGTGATCCCCACCATCTTTTCCATCGCCGAGGATGCGGTGTTTTCGGTGCCCAAGCACCTGACCAACGGTTCCCTGGCCCTGGGCGCCACGCCCTGGCAGACCCTGACCCGGGTGGTGATGCTGACCGCCAGCCCCGGCATCTTCTCGGCGGTGATGATGGGCCTGGGGCGGGCCGTGGGTGAGACCATGATAGTGCTGATGGCCACCGGCAATACCCCGGTGATGGATTTCAGCATCTTCGCCGGCATGCGTACCCTGGCCGCCAACATCGCGGTGGAAATGCCGGAAGCCGAGGTCAACAGTTCCCACTATCGGGTGCTGTTCCTGGCGGCCTTCGTGCTCTTTGTATTCACCTTCCTGTTCAACACGGTCGCGGAATTCGTTCGTCAGCGACTGCGTGACAAATACAGCTCAATGTAAGGGGCGAGACGACTCATGACTAAATGGTTTAAATCGGGGGCGCCCTGGATCTGGCTGACCGGCGGCGCGGTCAGCCTCAGTCTGGTGGCGGTGCTGGGCCTGTTGCTGCTGATCGGCTGGCGCGGCCTTACCTACTTTTGGCCCCATACCATCTATGAATGGCAACTGACCTCGCCCGAGGGCGAACGTTATACCGTCATCGGCGAAATCCACGACCGGGAAGCGGTAACCGTGGCCCAGCTGCGCGGTTCAGGCCTCACCCTGGAAGGGGTGACCGAGGACACCCTGACCCGTTATCTGGTGAAGACCGGCAACCGGGAATTCGTGCCGCTGGATTTCCGCTGGCTGTTGGAGACCAACATTGTCTCCCGCGACACCCCGGCCGGGCTGGCGGTGCTGGAGCGCTCCAACCACGGCAACTTCTACGGCTATGTAGAGCGGGTGCTGGAAGGCGACCGGGCCCTGGGCGGGGATGTGCGCGAGCAACTGCAAAGCCGCATCGAGCGGGTGCTAGAGCTCAACAAGCGGATGAAGAAGCTGCAGCGGGGCGAGATCGGCAAGATCAACTTCCAGCTGGAAAAGCTGCGCCTGCAACAGCGTAAACTGGAGCTGGCCGGCAATGCTACCGATGAAGCCATTGCCGCCATCCAGGCTCAGGAGCAACAGCTCAGGGCGGATTATCAGATACTGGAGCGGGAACTGTTCGAGCTGCGGGATCAGGCCCGCCGTGACAACGTGGTGATCAAGGACATGCGCGGCCAGGAAGTGGTGCTGTCGCTGGGCGAACTGCTGGACGTGGCCTGGCCCAACGACATGGGCACCCTGGCCAAGACGGCGCACTGGTTCAAGCAGATCGGCAAGTTCATCACCGGCGAGCCGCGGGAAGCCAACACCGAGGGCGGGGTCTTCCCGGCCATCTTCGGCACCGTCTTCATGGTGATCCTGATGGCCATCATCGTGACCCCGCTGGGAGTGGTGGCGGCCATCTACCTGCACGAATACGCGGGCAAGAACAGCCTGACCAAGATCATCCGCATCGCGGTGATCAACCTGGCGGGGGTTCCCTCCATCGTGTACGGGGTGTTCGGCCTGGGCTTTTTCGTGTACATGCTGGGGGGGTCCCTCGACCGGTTGTTCTATCCGGAGGCGCTGCCCACGCCCACCTTCGGTTCGCCCGGGGTGCTGTGGTCGGCCCTGACCCTGGCGATACTGACGCTGCCGGTGGTGATCGTCTCCACCGAGGAAGGGCTGTCGCGCATTCCCAGCGCGGTGCGCCAGGGCTCGCTGGCGCTCGGCGCCACCAAGGCGGAAACCCTGTGGCGCATCGTCATCCCCATGGCCAGCCCGGCGATCATGACCGGCCTTATCCTGGCTATCGCCCGGGCCGCCGGTGAAGTGGCCCCGCTGATGCTGGTGGGGGTAGTGAAGCTGGCGCCCAACCTGCCGGTGGACGGTAACTTCCCCTACCTGCACGTGGAGCGCAAGTTCATGCACCTGGGCTTCCATATCTACGACGTGGGCTTCCAGAGCCCGAACGTGGAGGCGGCGCGGCCCCTGGTGTACGCGACCTCCTTCCTGCTGGTTACCGTCATAGTCGGGCTCAACCTGACCGCCATCGGCATTCGTAACCACCTGCGTGAAAAATTCCGCTCTCTTGACCAGTAATCAGGACAGCCATAGCTTTGAGGTAACAAGATGATTAACGTAGCACCGACCATGAGCCATGATACCGTACTCGATATCAGCCAACTGAGCGAAGAACAGACCGCCCTGGAAGTCCGCGACCTTAACCTGTTCTACGGTGACAAACAGGCGCTGTTCAACGTGGACATGAAGATCGCCAAGGGTCAGGTGACCGCTTTTATCGGTCCGTCCGGTTGCGGCAAGTCCACCCTGTTACGCTGTATCAACCGGATGAACGACCTGGTGGACAGCTGCCGCATCGAAGGCGAGATCCTGTTGCACGATCAGAACATCTACGGCAAGGGGGTGGATGTGGCGTCCCTGCGCCGGCGGGTGGGCATGGTGTTCCAGCGGCCCAATCCGTTCCCCAAGTCCATCTACGAGAATGTGGTCTACGGCCTGCGCCTGCAGGGCATCAACGACCGTCGCCGGCTGGACGAGGCGGTGGAGCGCTCCCTGCGCGGTGCCGCCTTGTGGGACGAGGTGAAGGACCGGCTGCACGACAATGCCTTCGGCCTGTCCGGCGGTCAGCAGCAGCGACTGGTGATCGCCCGGGCCATCGCCATCGAGCCGGAAGTGCTGCTGCTGGACGAGCCGACGTCCGCCCTGGACCCCATCTCCACCCTGGTGATCGAGGAACTGATCAACACCCTCAAGAACCAGTTCACCGTGGTGATCGTGACCCACAACATGCAGCAGGCGGCGCGGGTGTCGGATCACACCGCCTTCATGTACATGGGGGAATTGATCGAGTACACCGACACCAATACCCTGTTTACCACGCCCAGCAAGAAGAAGACCGAAGACTATATTACCGGACGCTACGGTTAAGGACCCCGAACCATGGACAAGATCAATCTCAAGAAGCATATCTCCGGCCAGTTCAACGTGGAGCTGGAAGGGGTGCTGAACCAGGTGCTGGTGATGGGCGGCCTGGTGGAGCAGCAACTGACCGATGCCATCACCGCTATCCATGAGCAGGACATGGACATGGCCCGGCTGATAGTGGCCAACGATCACAAGGTCAACGGCCTGGAGGTGCAGATCGACGAGGAATGCACCCGCATCATCGCCAAGCGCCAGCCGGCGGCCTCGGACCTGCGCCTGGTGCTGGCGATCATCAAGACCATCACCGACCTGGAGCGCATCGGCGATGTGGCCAAGCGTATCGGCATGATGTTGCTGGACAATGCCAACAAGAAACAGCCGCCGCTGGTGTCGATGGAGAACATGGGCCGGCGTACCGTCAAGATGCTGCACGAGGCGCTGGACGCCTTCGCCCGCATGGACGTGGAGGCGGCCATCGAGGTGCACAAGGAAGACGACAAGGTGGACCGGGAATACGAGTCCATCATCCGCGAACTGATGACCTTCATGATGGAAGACCCGCGCTCCATTCCCCAGGTGCTGAACGTATTGTGGTGTGCCCGCTCCCTGGAGCGGGTGGGGGACAGGGTGCAGCATATCTGCGAATACATCATCTATTTCGTCAAGGGCAAGGACGTGCGCCATACCAGCGACGAAGACATTCACAATATGCTGGGCAGATAAATGCAATAAGGCCGCGCAATGCGGCCTTTTTTTCCTCAGAAACGCGCGTTAGCGCGTTTTTTTTTACCGCCCTTGCCGCTGTCGTCGTGGAAGGCCAGGGACACCGCCAGGGTTTGCACCAGGCACAGGCTGGCGGACTGGGAACGGAAGGCGTCCACCTGGGCTTCCTTGACCACGAAGCAGATATCGCTGAAGGAGGCGAGGGGGCTGACCTGGCTGTCGGTAATGGCGATTTGTTTGGCGCCCACACCGGCGGCGGTTTCGGTCAGTACCAGGGTTTCCTGGGCATAGGGCGAGAAGCTGATCGCCACCACCACGTCCTTGGGGCCGATCAGTTCCAGCTGCTCCTTGAACATGCCGCCCAGGCCGTCGATAAGAAAGGCGCGTCGGTTGAGGTGGCGCAGGGCATAGGTGAGGTAGGTGGCCACGCTGAAGGAGCGGCGCAGGCCGATCACATAGATGTTTTCCGCCTCGGCCAGGGCCAGCACCGCCTTGTTCAGATCCTCCGCCGAGGTCTGTGCCGCCAACTGCTGCAGGGCCTGGGCATTGGCCCGGGCGAATTCGTTCAGGATTTCCTCGGGACGCTCGGGGGCGGCCTGGTCCTCCAGCTCCCGGAACAGTCGTACCCGGTCGGTGTAGTTGGCGGTTTCCTCCACCAGGTGACGGCGGAACACCTGCTTCATGTCGTTGAAGCCACTGTAGCCGAAGGCGTTGGCAAAACGGATCAGGGTGGAAGGGGGGACATCGGCCCGTTCGGCGATGATGGCCACGGTGTCGAAAGCGACGCTGTTGGTGTTGTCGAGCACATAGGCGGCAACCTGCTGCAGCCGTTTGCTGAGTTCGCCGTAGCGGCTGCGGATCACATCCTGTAACTCGGAATAGTTGTTGGGTGCTGACATGATGGCTCTCTGAAGCTTGCTGTTCGCCCGGCCCGCTGCCGGCGATCCTGTACCCAGTGTAAGTGAAATATTGTATCGAAATAAATATTCCATTTCATGGTTAACCGATTCAGCTAGCAAAAAGACACTCGATCATAGTGGCCATCCAGGCTCTACCGATGGGGCCGTGTTGTCACAAAAGCCGTGCTAAATCAGTTATTTTTTCTTTAATAGATGGCCTGGCCAGAACCGGTTAACCGGGGTATGGATTTTTTCGAAACGAGTATTTATTTTTCCTATGTTTCTTATCGAATGAACATTTCTGTTCCCGGGGGGCCTGCTCCGGTCTCGATGATCGATATGGAAGGGTTTTCGAAACACGGGGATGGAAAGGAGCAAGGGTCTGTCCGACCGGGCGGCCGAGAAGTGCGTGCTACATCACATTTACATACAAATATTTCATGCTGAGTTGATAATGAAATAATTGTTTCGTATAAATAAGCAAATGAAATGTGACGGCCAGTGTGGCGAAGCCAGCCTGGCGCCAAAAATCGAGGTGCTAAAGATGCAGCAAGTACGGGTGGGATTGATCGGAACCGGTTATATCGGGCGTTGTCATGCCATCGCCTATGCCCAGGCACCGGTAGTGTTTCCGCTCAAGGGACAACTGGTGCGGGAGATGCTGGCCGAAGTGACCCCTGCGCTTGCGGCCCGCCAGGCCGAGAGCCTGGGCTTCAATCGTTCCACCGGCGACTGGCGCGAGCTGGTGGCCGACCCGTCCATCGACGTGGTCGACATTTGCGCCCCCAACTTCCTGCACAAGGAAATGGCCCTGGCCGCCATCGCCCACGGCAAGCACGTGTATTCCGAAAAGCCGCTGGCGCTCAGCACCCGCGATGCCGCCGAGATGGTGGAAGCGGCCCGCCGGGCCGGGGTCAAGACCCTGGTGGGCTTCAACTACATGAAGAACCCCGCCACCCGACTGGCCCGCCAGATCATCGAACGGGGGGAGATCGGCGAGGTGGTGCATTTCTACGGTACCCATAATGAAGATTACATGGCCGACCCGGCCACCCCGCTGGACTGGCACTGCCGCAAGGAAACTGCCGGCCTGGGGGCCTTGGGCGACCTCGGCGCCCATATCATCAACATGGCCCATTATCTGGTGGGATCCCAGATCGCCAGCGTGAGCGGCGATATGCAGACCATCATCACCGAGCGTCCGGACTCGCGCGATCCGTCCCGGCTGCGGCCGGTGGAGAACGAAGACCAGGCCCATGCCCTGCTGCGCTTCGAGTCCGGTGTCATGGGCCAGATTGAGACTTCACGCATCGCCTGCGGCCGCAAGATGGGGCTCGGTTACGTGATCACCGGTACCCGGGGCAGCATCAGCTATACCCAGGAGCGGATGGCCGAGCTCAAGCTCTACCGGCACGACGACGACCAGGGTCGCCAGGGCTTCAAGACCCTGCTGGTGGGCCCGGAGCACCCGGACTATGCGGCCTTTTGCATCAGCGCCGGCCATGGCTTCGGCTTCAACGATCAGAAAACCGTGGAAATCCGTGATCTGGTGGATGGCATCGCTGCCGGCAGTCCCATGTGGCCCGACTTCGAGGAAGGCTGGAAGGTTTCCCGGGTGCTGGATGCCGTCGCCCTGTCGGCCGAGCGCCGCCAGTGGATCCATGTGGAAGAAATTCTGTAAAAAGGACTAGAGGGACCCGTCCCGGAGGAGAGAGTAATGTCAGCACGAAAGCACCTGGATGTGATTTGCCTTGGGCGGGTGGCCGTCGACCTGTACGGCCAGCAGATTGGCGCCCGGCTGGAAGACATGGGCAGCTTCGCCAAGTACCTGGGAGGCTCCAGCGGTAACGTGGCCTACGGCACCGCCCGCCAGGGCCTGAAATCCGCCATGCTGTCCCGGGTGGGGGACGACCATATGGGCCGTTTCCTGCGCGAGGAACTGGACCGGCTGGGGGTGGACGTCAGCCACCTCAAGACCGACCAGGACAGACTCACCGGCCTGGTGGTGCTCGGCATCAAGGACGAGGATACCTTCCCGTTGATCTTCTTCCGGGAGAACTGCGCCGACATGGGCATCCGGGCGGAAGACATCGACGAGGAGTTCATTGCCTCCGCCAGGTGTCTGGCCATCACCGGCACCCACCTGTCGCACCCGGACACCCGTGCCGCCGTGGTAAAGGCGCTGGAGCTCGCCCGCCAACACGGGGTAAAAACCGCGCTGGATATCGACTACCGCCCTGTGCTGTGGGGCCTGACCAGCCGGGGTGACGGCGAGACCCGCTTTATTCCGTCCGCCGCCGTCACCGAACAGCTGCAGCAGATGCTGAGTCTGTTCGACGTCATCGTCGGTACCGAGGAGGAATTCCATATCGCCGGCGGCAGCACCGACACCGTGGCCGCCCTGAAGGCGGTGCGCGAAGTGAGTGGTGCCGCCCTGGTGTGCAAGCGCGGCCCGCTGGGCTGTTCGGTGTTCGAGGGCGCCATCCCCGCCACCCTGGACGAGGGGCTGACCGTGTATGGGGTCAGAGTGGAGGTGCTCAACGTACTGGGTGCGGGGGACGCCTTCATGTCCGGCCTGCTGCGCGGTTACCTCAACGGCGAGGGCTGGGAGCAGGCCTGCCGTTACGCCAACGCCTGCGGCGCCCTGGTGGTGTCACGCCACGGCTGTGCTCCGGCCATGCCGAGCAAGGAAGAGCTGGACGACTATCTGTCCCGCGCCGAGTCGGTGCCGCGCCCGGATCTGGATGCGCGCCTCAACCACCTGCACCGGGTCACCACCCGGGACCGGGAGTGGGACGATCTCTGTATCCTGGCCTTCGATCACCGCCGCCAGTTCGTGGACATGGCCATCGAGGCGGGGGCGGATATCGGCGAGATCCCCCGGCTGAAAAAGCTGATCCTGAAGGCCGGCCGCCAGGTGGCGATCGAGGCCGGGCTCGAGGGCCGTGCCGGCATACTGGCCGACACCACCTTCGGCCAGCCGGTGCTCAACGAGATCACCGGCCAGGGCTGGTGGATAGGCCGCCCCCTGGAGCTGCCGAGCTCGCGCCCGCTGCGCCTGGAGCACGGCAACATCGGCAGCCAGCTGATCGACTGGCCGCTGGAGCACATCGTCAAGTGCCTGGTGTTCTATCACCCGGAAGATCAGGTGGAGCTGCGCCTGGAGCAGGAGCGGCTGATCACCGAGGTCTACCAGGCCTGCTGCAAGAGTGGCCACGAGCTGCTGCTGGAAGTGATACTGCCGGCGGACATGCCCAAGACCGACGAGCTCTACGTGCGCGCCCTCAAGCGCTTCTACAACCTCGGCGTCAAGCCCGACTGGTGGAAACTGCCGCCGCTGTCCAGCCACGGCTGGGACGAGGTCACCGCCGTGGTCACCGAGCGCGACCCGCACTGCCACGGGGTGGTGATCCTGGGCCTGGACGCGCCGGAGGCCGAACTGCAGGCTGGCTTCAGCGCCGCCGCCGGCAAGGCGCTGGTCAAGGGCTTCGCCATCGGTCGCACCATCTTTGGTGCCCCCAGCCGCGATTGGCTGGCGGGCCGGCTCGACGACCAGGGGCTGATTGAAGCCATCAAACGCAATTACCATCATCTGATCGCCCTCTGGCGTCAGCGTCATCAAGGAGAATGAAGATGTCCCACACCCTTCGTCTGACCATGGCCCAGGCCCTGGTGAAGTTCATGACGGCGCAGAAAGTGGAGATCGACGGGGAAATCCATCCCCTGTTCGAGGGGGTCTTCGCCATCTTCGGTCATGGCAACGTGGCCGGGGTGGGCGAGGCGCTGTACCAGGCCCGCGATGTGCTGCCCACCTATCGGGCGCACAACGAGCAGGGCATGGCCCACGCCGCCATCGCCTTCGCCAAGACCCACAACCGCCGGCGGATGATGGCCTGTACCGCCTCCGCCGGCCCGGGCTCTACCAACATGGTGACCGCCGCCGCCGTGGCCCACGTCAACCGCCTGCCGGTGCTGCTCCTGCCGGGTGACACCTTCGCCACCCGCCAGCCGGATCCGGTGCTGCAGCAGGTGGAGGTGTTCAGCGATCACACCATCACTTCCAACGACTGCTTCAAGCCGGTGAGCCGCTTCTTCGACCGCATCACCCGCCCCGAGCAGTTGCTGACCTCGTTGCCCCAGGCGATGCGGGTACTGACCGATCCGGTGGAATGCGGTCCGGTGACCCTGGCGCTGCCCCAGGACGTGCAGACCATGGCCTACGACTACCCGGCGCACCTGTTCGAGGAAAAGGTGCACCGTCTGCGCCGCCAGGCCCCGGACGAAGTGGAGCTGGCCGAGGCGATTGAACTCATCAAGTCCGCCAAAAAGCCGCTGGTAATTGCTGGGGGTGGGGTGCACTACTCGGGCGCGCTCCAGGAGCTGGACCAACTGGTGACCCAATACCAGCTGCCGGTGGGCGAGACCCAGGCCGGCAAGGGGGCGCTGCCCTGGGATCATGCCCAGAACATGGGGTCCATCGGCGTCACCGGCGCGGCCTCGACCAATGCCCTGTCCGCCGACTGCGACCTGATCCTGGCGGTGGGCTCCCGGCTCGGTGACTTCGCCACCGGCTCCCGCGCCATGTACCACCCGGATGCGCGCATCGTGTCCATCAACGTCGGCTCCTTCGATGCCTACAAGCACAAGGCGCAGCCCCTGGTGGGCGATGCCAAACTGACCCTGGCCAAGCTTGTCGCCGGGCTCGAGGGCTGGCAGCCCGAGGGTAGCTGGGTGGACAAAGCCGCCGAGCTGCGCGCCCGGTGGCTGCATGCCCAGGACGTGGCCACCACGGATCGCGGTACCGAGCTTCCCACCGACGCGGAAGTGGTGGGGGCGGTCAACCGTGCCGCCGGGGAGCAGGACATCGTCGTCTGCGCCGCCGGTGGCCTGCCCGGCGAGCTGCAGAAACTGTGGCGCACCCGTTACCACAAGGGCTACCACATGGAATACGGCTACTCCTGCATGGGCTACGAAATTGCCGGCGGCCTGGGAGTGAAGATGGCCAGGCCCGAGTCCGAGGTGTTCGTGATGGTGGGGGACGGCTCCTACCTGATGCTGAACTCGGAAATCGCCACCTCGGTGATGCTGGGCCAGAAGATGATACTGGTGGTGCTCGACAACCGCGGCTATGGCTGCATCCACCGACTGCAGCAGTTCTGCGGCGGCCCCGGCTTCAACAATATGCTGGACGACTGCCTGGCGGTGGAAGGCGGCGCACCCAAGACCGACTTTGCCGCCCACGCCATCGCGCTGGGTGCCAGGGGCGAGAAGGTGGGCAACATCAAGGAGCTGGAAGCGGCGCTGGCGCGGGCCAAGGCCTCGGACATCACCTATGTGGTGACCCTGGACACCGACGCCCTGATCGTGACCGAAGAGGGCGGCTCCTGGTGGGACGTGGCGGTGCCGGAAGTGTCGCCCCGCGGCCAGGTGCAGGAAGCCCGTGCCCGCTACGAGGCCCATAAGGCCCGTCAGCTGCAGAATTTGTAAACGACGGCGCCCGACAGGCAACGACGTTGCCTGGGGGAGGACAAAGGGAGCGGCTCCTCCGACCGTCACATGCCAGGGATGGCATGTGCGAGCGTACATGGATGTATTCACAGCGTGTCGGCGGAGTCGGCCCTTTGGCCGACCGGCACTGGGGCACAAGTTTTATCCGTTACCTGGAGCAGTCAAATGTCTGGCTTCAGGGAGAACCGAATTTTGGAGAACATCATGAGCGTAAAACTGGGCATCAACCCCCTGACCTGGACCAACGACGATCTGCCGAGCCTGGGCGGCGACACCCCGCTCGCCACCTGCCTGACCGAAGGCAAGCAGGCCGGCTTCGCCGGCTTCGAGCTGGGCCACAAATTCCCCCGGGATCCCGAGCTGCTCAAGCCCATACTGCAGCGCCATGAGCTGGAGCTGGTCTCCGGCTGGTATTCCGGCTACCTGCTGCAGCGCTCGGTGGAAGACGAAATCGAGGCGGTGCAGGAGCATCTCCAGTTGCTCAAGGCCATGGGCTGCAAGGTGATGGTGTTCTGCGAAGTCACCGGCTGCGTGCACGGCGACCAGAGCAAGCCGGTCACCGAGCGCCCGCACTTCCCTGCCGAGCGCTGGGAAGAGTACGGCGCCAAACTCACCGAGTTTGCCCGCTACACCCAAAGCCAGGGCGTACAGGTGGCCTACCACCACCATATGGGCACCGTGATTGAAACCGAAGCCGAGGTGGATGCCCTGATGCAGCACACCGGCCCCGAAGTGGGGCTGCTGCTCGACACCGGTCACATGACCTACGCCGGCGGCAACCCGGTGGCGGTGGCCCAACGCTGGGCCGGGCGCATCAACCATGTGCACTGCAAGGACATCCGCGCCAATATCCTGAAGGAGGCTCGCAACCGCAACTCCAGCTTCCTCAATGCGGTGCTGGACGGCGCCTTCACCGTGCCCGGCGACGGCTGCGTCGACTACCCGGCGGTGTTCAAGGTGCTGAAAGACAACGACTACCAGGGGTGGCTGGTGGTGGAGGCCGAGCAGGATCCGTCCGTCGCCCACCCCCTGACCTACGCCACCCTGGGCCATAACAACTTACATGCGTTCGCCAGGAACGCCGGCTTGCTGTAACGGAGACACCTAGCATGGAACAAGTACTGAACTTTATTGGCGGTGAGATCACCGAAAGCCACAGCGGTCGTACCGCACCCGTTTACAACCCGGCCACCGGCGAGCAGAGTCGTGAAGTGGTGCTGAGCTCGGCGGACGAAGTGCGCGGCGCCATCCACGCCGCCCGGAAGGCCTTCCCGCGCTGGGCCGGCACCAGCCCGTTGCGCCGTGCCCGTATTTTGTTCAAGTTCAAGGCGCTGCTCGAAGAAAACATGGATGAGCTGGCGCGGCTGATCTCCAACGAGCACGGCAAGGTCTACTCCGATGCGGTGGGTGAGTTGACCCGTGGCCTGGAAGTGGTGGAGTTCGCCTGCGGCATCCCCCACCTGCTCAAGGGCGAGCATTCGCTCAACGTGGGCACCGGGGTGGACAGCAACTCGCTGATGCAGCCGCTCGGGGTCTGCGCCGGCATTTCGCCGTTCAACTTCCCGGCCATGGTGCCCATGTGGATGTTCCCGGTGGCCATCGCCTGCGGCAACACCTTCGTGATGAAGCCCTCCGAGAAGGATCCTTCTACCAGCGTGCGCCTGGCCGAACTGCTGAAGGAAGCGGGCCTGCCCGACGGCGTGTTCAACGTGGTGCACGGCGACAAGGAAGCGGTGGACGTGTTGCTGACCGACCACCGGGTGCAGGCGGTGAGCTTTGTCGGCTCCACCCCCATCGCCGAATACATTTACAGTACCGCGAGCGCTCACGGCAAGCGTTGCCAGGCCCTGGGCGGTGCCAAGAACCACGCGGTGATCATGCCCGATGCCGATCTGGACCTGGCCGCCAACGCCCTGATGGGCGCCGCCTTCGGCGCCGCCGGTGAGCGCTGCATGGCGATTTCCGTGGCGGTGGCGGTGGGCGACGAGGTGGCCGACCAGTTGATCGCCAGGCTCAAGCCCCAGGTGGAAGCCCTGCGCGTTGGTCCCGGCATGGTCGAGGGCCAGGAAAACGACATGGGGCCGCTGGTGTCTGCGGTGCACCGTGACAAGGTGGTGGGCTATATCGATCAGGGCGAGCAAGAGGGCGCCGAACTGGTGGTGGATGGCCGCAACCTCAGGGTGCCGGGTCATGAAGCCGGCTACTTCGTGGGCGGCACCCTGTTCGACAAGGTGACCCCGGGGATGACCATCTACCAGGAGGAAATCTTCGGCCCGGTGCTGGCGGTGGTGCGGGTGCCCGATTACGCCTCGGCCCTGGAGCTGGTGAACAGCCATGAATACGGCAACGGCACCGCCATCTTCACCCGCGACGGTCACGCCGGCCGCCAGTTCAGCCATGACGTGCTGGCGGGGATGGTGGGCATCAACGTACCGATCCCGGTGCCGATGGCGTTCCACTCCTTCGGCGGCTGGAAGCGTTCCGTCTTCGGTCCGCTCAATGTACACGGCCCCGATGGCGTGCGCTTCTACACCCGAATGAAGACGGTGACCAGCCGTTGGCCGTCCGAACCCCAGCAGAGCGCCGAGTTCTCCATGCCGACCATGAAGTAAGCGTTGTCATAGCCAACTGAAGCCCGCCCGGTGCGGGCTTCTTGGTTATTGTCGCAGCTCCGCCAGCCAGGCAGTCAGCTGCGCCAGGGGCATGGGCCTGGCATACCAGTAGCCCTGGATCTGGTCGCAGTCGAGCTGGCGCAGCAGGGCGGCCTGCTCGGGCGTCTCCACCCCTTCCGCCACTACCGTCATCGACAGGCCGTGGGCCATGCGGATGATGGCGTCCACTATGCTGCGGTCGTCCGCATCCTGTTCCACCTCGGTAATAAAACTGCGGTCGATCTTGAGGGTATCCACCGGGAAGCGCTTGAGGTAGCTCAGGCTCGAATAACCGGTGCCGAAGTCGTCGATGGCGATGGACATCTGGGCCCGGCGTAATTTGCCGAGGATGCCGGCGGCGCGGGTCGGCTCCTGCATCAGCGAGCTTTCGGTCAGTTCCAGCGACAGCCGCTGCGGCGGCAGACGATGATGCGCCAGCCTCGCCAGCACTTGTTCGGCAAAATCGTCCTGGGTCAGCTGGCGGGCGGAGATATTGACCGCAACGGGCATTTCAATGCCGAGGTCGGCCAATTGCCGCAGATCGGTACAGGCCTGCTCGATCAGCCAGTAGCCCACCGGAATGATCATGCCGGTGTCCTCCAGTATGGGAATAAACACCGTTGGCGATACCGGCCCCGTTCCGTGCAGATGCCAGCGCAATAACGCCTCGAAACCCGCCAGGCGGCCACTGCCGATGCTCATCTTGGGCTGGTACCAGAGCTCGAATTCCTTGTTTTCCCAGGCCAGGCGAAGGGCATTTTCCAGGGTGACCTTGCTGATGGGCAAGGTGGTTTTGGCGGGATGCTGGTAAAAGCAGATGCTGTTGCGTCCCTGACGCTTGGCCTGGGCCAGGGCATGATCCAGGTGTCGCAGCAAGGTGTCCGGATCCCGGCCGTCTTCGGGAAAGCAGGCGATGCCAAGGCTGGCGGTGATGAACAGGGTATTGCTGGTCAGGCTGAAGGGCAGGGCCAGGGCACGGTTAAGCTGGTCGGCCCAGTCCCGGGCGTTGGCACTCTGATCCTGGTGATGGACGATCAGGGCAAATTCATCGCCTGACAGTCTGGCCAGCAGCCCTTGTCCTTCGCGCACGTCTTCCAGCCGTTGTGCCACCTGTTTCAGCAATTCATCGCCGGTGTCGTGGCCCAGGTTGTCATTGATTTGCTTGAACCGGTCCAGCCCCAGCAGCAGCAGGTAAAAGGGGGCGGCATGTGTACAGGCCGAGGTCAGGTAACTGTGGCAATTGATGCGGTTGGCCAGGCCGGTGAGGCTGTCGAAATTGGCCAGCTCATAGAGTTGTTGCTGCTGTGCCTTTTCGTGGCTGATATCGCTGAGCACCCCGATCACCCGGACCATTTTCCCCTGCTCGAACACCGGATAGGTTCGGTGCAGCAGCCAGAGCTGGTTGCCTTGCCTGGTAAACCAGCGGTATTCCAGCTCGATGGCCGACTCGGGGGAGTCGACCAGGGTCTGCTCAACGGTTTCCAGATCTTCCGGGTGGATGCGGCTGAACGGCAGGCTGCTGTCCTGCTTGAGCTGGTGCAGGTTGATTTCCAGCATGGTTTCAAAGGCCGGGCTGATGTACTGGTGGGAGCCCTGTTCCACGTCGAACACCCAGAAGGCCTCCGGGACCTTGCTGACCAGTTCGGTAAAGCGGGCTTCGCTCTGGGCCCGCGCCCGTTCGGCCTGAATCTTGCCGGTCATGTCCCGGGCCAGCACCAATTGGGCCTGGGTCTCCTGGTAACGCATGGCATAGACGGTCAGTTCCATAATCATCAGATTGCCCTGGCGATGCCGATGATTCTGGAGGCCGTTTTGGAAGCGTAATGCCAGGCCGCCGCTCAGGCGGTGTGGCGTCAGGTTCAGAAATTCGTGCAGGGTATAGCCATACTGCAGGCAGGCCGCCTGGTTGGCCTCCAGCATCTTGCCGTCATCGGCTTTATACACCCACATGGCGGTGGGGTTGTCGATAAAGGCGCTTCTGAAAGCCAGTTCGGAGTCATTCAAACGCACGTGGGCTCGCCAAGCCTGATTGATCAGATAACGGCTCAGTCCATACAGGGCCAGCCCGTTGACCAGTACGAAGCCGATCCCCTTGGCGGTATGCAGCCAGTCGAGGCCGGGGCCGTAGTGGGCTATCAGCTTGTTGGCCAGAATGTCCGATCCCAGTATCCAGGTGAAGGCGATAAAGAAATAGAAAAACAGCAGACGGGGGGGCATGTTCCAGAAGGAAGAGGGAAAGTGATGTTTGCCGGAACGAGTCTCCAGGCTGAGGGACAGGGACGTTCGGATAGGCGAAACGGACGGTTTTTCCATAAGGGACCCAGATGCTGGTGGATTGGAACAGAGCGCCGGTTACCCGTATCGACGGGATGCTCGTCTCGAATTGTAAGTGATGGGACTCATGGTGTTTAGCGTTTTCTCATTGTGGCACTTTTGCATAGGTCAAGGGGCTATACCATTGAATTGCCAGCCGTATCACAAATTTAGCGACTGTTTATGCACAATTTGTAAAGATTGTGTGACCAAATATTGCAATTCTGCTTTGCCAGTTTGTCCCTTCACAGGGTAAACTGTGGCTCCCAAGCAATTAGGGTTAACAAACGGTCTATACATAACTACTGACAACTACAATAGAAGAAGCAACTATGACGGAACGTATTCACCTCGGCACTTTACAAGTCGCTACCGTTCTTCATGATCTGGTAGTAAATGAAATCATTCCCGGTACCGGCGTTGAACCTGCCGCCTTCTGGGCCGGTATGGAGCAGATCGTCAAGGATCTGGCACCCAAAAATCGCGCTTTGCTGGAAAAACGGGAGCAACTGCAACGTCAGATCGACGACTGGCACCAGGCTCGTGCCGGCCAGTCCCATGATGCTGCTGCCTACAAGCAGTTTCTGGTGGACATCGGTTATCTGCTACCGGTGGTCGACGACTTTACTATCACCACTTCTAACGTGGATGCCGAGCTCGCTACCCTGGCTGGTCCTCAACTGGTGGTTCCGGTCAACAATGCCCGTTATGCGCTGAATGCCGCCAACGCGCGCTGGGGCAGCCTGTACGACGCCCTCTATGGCAGCGATGCCATTTCCGAAACCGACGGTGCCGAAAAAGGCAAGGCCTTCAATCCGCGCCGGGCCGCCAAGGTGATTGCCTGGGGACGCAACCTGCTGGACCAGGCCGCACCGCTGGCAAACGGCAGCCATGCGGACGCCACCGCCTATCGGGTGGTCGACGGCCAATTGCGGATCACCCTGGAAAACGCTGAGCAAACCACCCTGGCCCGGGCCGAGCAGTTCGCCGGCTATAACGGTGATGCAGCCGTGCCCGTGGCCGTGTTGCTGCGTAACAATGGCCTGCACATCGAGCTGCAGTTCGATCGCAACAATCCGGTGGGTAAGGACGACAAGGCGGGGATCAAGGATCTGCTGCTGGAATCTGCCCTGTCCACCATCATGGACTGCGAAGATTCCGTGGCCGCGGTGGATGCGGAAGACAAGGTCGGCGTCTATCGCAACTGGTTGGGCCTGATGCAGGGCACCCTGACCGAGAAGGTCCAGAAGGGTGACCGGGACATTGTCCGTACCCTGAACCCGGATCGGGAATACCTCAGCCCGCAGGGCGAGACGTTTAGCCTGCACGGCCGCAGCCTGCTGTTTGTGCGCAACGTGGGTCACCTGATGACCAACGAGGCAGTGCTGGATCAGGACGGCAACGAAGTGCCCGAAGGCATTATCGACGGTCTGGTAACCTGCCTGATCGCCCTCCACGATCTCAAGGGCAACGGCAGATTCAAAAACTCCCGTACCGGCAGTGTCTATATCGTCAAGCCCAAGATGCACGGTCCGGAAGAAGTGGCTTTCGCCTGTGAGCTGTTCGGCCGTGTCGAACAGGTGCTGGGCCTGGCCAAGAACACCCTGAAGGTCGGCATCATGGACGAAGAGCGTCGTACCAGCGCCAACCTCAAGGCCTGTATCTACGAGGCCCGTGAGCGGGTGGTGTTTATCAATACCGGCTTCTTGGATCGCACCGGCGACGAAATTCATACCAGCATGGAAGCCGGCCCCGTGGTACGCAAGGGGGCCATGAAGCAGCAGGCCTGGATCCAGGCGTACGAAAACAACAATGTGGACGTGGGCCTGGCCGCCGGTCTGCAGGGCAAGGCCCAGATTGGCAAGGGCATGTGGGCCATCCCCGACAACATGGCCGACATGCTGAAAGAGAAAATCGTGCACCCCCTGGCCGGTGCCAACACCGCCTGGGTCCCGTCGCCCACCGCGGCTACCCTGCATGCCACCCATTACCACCAGGTGAATGTACAGGCGCGCCAGGACGAGCTGAAGAGCCGCTTTCCGGCCAGCCTGGACGATATTCTGACCATCCCGCTGCTCGCCGACCCGGCCAGCCTGAGCGCGACAGACATCCAGCAGGAGCTGGACAACAACGCCCAGGGCATCCTCGGTTACGTGGTACGCTGGATCGATCAGGGCGTGGGCTGCTCGAAGGTGCCGGACATCAACGATGTGGGCCTGATGGAAGACCGCGCTACCCTGCGCATCTCCGCCCAGCACATCGCCAACTGGTTGCGCCACGGCATCTGCAGCAAGGAGCAGGTGACGGAAACCATGCAGCGCATGGCCGCCATCGTCGACCAGCAGAACGCCGGCGATCCCCTGTACCGCAACATGGCACCGGGCTTCGACGGCATTGCCTTCCAGGCCGCCTGTGCCCTGGTGTTCGAGGGCACAACCCAGCCCAGCGGCTACACCGAGCCTTTGCTGCACGCCTACCGGCGCAAGCTGAAGGCCCAGGGTTAAACGCCCGTCGTGACTGACTATCCCCGGCTTGTCCGGGGATTTTTTATCCATGACTTTTTTTCATGGCTCCATGCCGAATTATCGTGGGCAGGCTGGATAAAAACCGCCGGGGGCACTGTTAACGAGATTGCTTTCCTGTCACCCTATCAGCTCATTTCGTTCAGCCATACCGACAGCGGCCTCTCATGATAAAACGTCTGGTCATTTCGCTTTCTTCGTTGATTTTCAGTGTCTTCCTGCTGGTGGGCGGCAATACTTTCGTGATGACCCTGCTCGGGGTCAACCTGGGATTGAAAGGCGTTGAACCGACCCTGATCGGCAGCATCATGGTGTGTTATTCGGTGGGCTTTGTGCTGGGCTCCCTTTATGGCCCCCGGATCATCAAAAGGGTGGGGCATATCCGTGCCTTTGCCGTGTTCAGTGCCTTCCTGGCCAGTTCTACCCTGATCTTTCCGCTGACTGACAGCATTATTCTCTGGGCGTTGCTCCGGGCCCTGAGCGGGGTGGCGGTAGCCGGCAGCTTCGTGGTGATCGAAAGCTGGTTCAGCGCTGTGGCTACCAACGACAACAGGGCCACCCTGTTTTTCGCCTACCAGATTTGTGCCTACCTGGCGGCGACGGCCGGCCAACTGCTGATCGGTCTTACCGATCCCGCCGCTTTCGTGCCCTTTACCCTGGGGGCCATAGTGCTGACTGCAGCCCTGGTGCCCCTGTCGCTGACCCGCATGGCGGCGCCTACCATAGAGCATAATGAGCGTATCAGCGTGAAAGCCATTATCCGGGATGCGCCGGTGGGGCTGCTGGCGGCGTTGTGCAGCGGCATACTGATCAGCAGTTTCTACTCCATGGCGCCGGTCTATGCCATCCAGGTCGGCTTGCCGGTGGCTCAGCTGTCCTATTTTATGGCGGTTTCGGTCTTTACCTTCATTCTTTTTGCCTGGCCACTCGGTCGCCTCTGCGACCGTCTGGATCGGGGCAAGATCATGATCTGGATAAACGGCATCATTACCCTGAGCGCCCTCGGAGTGGTGTTTGCCGGCCATTACCATCTGTGGCTGTTGATCGGGTTTTCTGCGCTCTATATGGGTATGGTGGCTTCCATCTACCCGGTGGCGGTGGCCATTACCAACGACCGGATGGAAGCCCAGCATATCGTCGCGGCCAGCACCACCCTGCTGCTGAGCTATGGCCTGGGCAGTTCGCTCGGGCCCTTGTTCAGCTCCAGCATGATGACCTGGCTGGGTGCCCAGGGGCTCTACTACGGCTGTGCCGGCGTGGCCTTTCTGCTGGGCTGTTACGCCTGGATCTGGCGCTTGCGCAGCAAGACGGTGGCGGTGGCCGATCAGGCCCACTATATTCCCACACCGGTCGAAACGGCGGGTGTCATCACCGAGCTCGACCCCCGTAATGAAGAGTTCGTGGATGTGCCCATGGAGGATGTGTTCCCGGATCTGGAGCAGGAGGAAATCGCTCAGGCCCAGGCCAGCCAACTGGATCTGGAGCTTCCCGAGCCGGAAGCCGGTGCCGAAGAGGAATCCGTTATCGTAGCGCGTTGAGCCCGCCAGGGGCATTGTCATTGAAACGTCAACCGGAAACGTTAGCCTGGGGCGGATTCCATTCCCGAGGACGAGACGATGCCTTATACGCCAATGCCGAGCCGTGTCACCCCATCCCCATCAGAATTGTCGTCGCCCTGCCGTGAGACGGTGGACGATTGCTACCCGGTGCAACTACTGCTCTGGTTGCAGCGTCAGGCAGATGCGCCCGAGCTACCGGTGATGGGGACGGAAGAGGCGCTGGAGGTGGTGTAGTTTACCGCCGTCCGGCACCGTACCCGGCGGTGAACCAGTCAGGATGCGGCAAACTGCTACCGCCAAACGGAGTGTGCTCATGCTTGCACCGAAGACGCGACGCGACTGCTGCAAACTGCTTCCCAGCCATTCCCCTTGCTTTCAATCCCCGTTAGACTTGAGCCTGTATTTCGCACCGGAGGCGAATATGCCGGTGCCGCCTTTAAGCCCAGCAGGAACAACAAGTAATGATTCGACTAGCCATCAACGGCTACGGCCGTATTGGGCGCAGTGTATTACGGGCTTTTTACGAACGTGATCTGCACCGGTATATGAAGATAGTGGCCATCAACGAACTGGCCGATCCCGAGGCCATGGCCCACCTGACCCGTTACGACTCCAGTCATGGCCGTTTCGGTCATGAGGTGAGCCTGCTGCCGGGCGCCTTTGAAATAGAAGATGATGTGATCCGCTTGTGTCACGAGCCGGATCCGGCCAGGTTGCCCTGGGCCGAACTGGAGGTCGATTTGGTACTGGAGTGCACCGGTGTGCTGTCGAGCCGGGCCGATGCAGGTCTGCACCTGGCGGCAGGGGCGAAAAAAGTGCTGTTTTCCCACCCGGCCGACAATGATGTGGATGCCACCATCGTTTATGGTGTAAACCACCTACAACTGACCGGCAACGAAACTATTGTGTCCAATGCTTCCTGTACCACCAACTGTGTGGTGCCCGTAATTGAGACATTGCACAGAGTTTTTAATATAAAATGTGGTAATATTACTACCATTCACTCAGCCATGAATGACCAACAGGTGATCGATGCCTATCATTCGGATCTGCGCCGGACCCGGGCTGCCAGCCAGTCCATCATCCCGGTTGACACCAAACTGGCCAAGGGAGTAGAGCGCATCTTGCCCCACTTCGCCGGCAAATTTGAGGCCATTTCCGTTCGGGTGCCCACCATCAACGTTACCGCCATGGATTTGAGCGTGATCGTCGAGAGCAAGGCCACCGTCGAGGCCGTCAACCAGGTACTGCGCCAGGCCGCCGAAGGCCCGCTCCGGGGCATTCTCGGCTATACCGAAGCGCCGCTGGTGTCGGTCGATTTCAACCATGATCCCCATTCCTCCATCATCGACGGCACCCAGACCCGGGTGAGTGACGCCAATCTGATCAAGATGCTGATGTGGTGCGATAATGAATGGGGTTTTGCCAATCGGATGCTCGATACCAGCCTGGCCTGGCTGGCGGCCGCTGAGACCGTTTCTAAAAAACACTAGTACTTTAATAGAGGACGTTTTATGTCAGTCATCAAAATGAATGAACTCGATCTGTCCGGCAAGCGGGTACTGATCCGCGCCGATCTGAACGTACCGGTAAAAGATGGCAAGGTCACCTCCGATGCCCGTATCCTGGCCTCGCTGCCTACCATCGAAGCGGCATTGGCTCAAGGCGCCAAGGTGATGGTCACTTCCCACCTGGGCCGTCCCACCGAGGGCGAATATGCCGACGAGTTCTCCCTGCAGCCGGTGGTGGACTATCTGGCCGCCAAGCTGGATGCTCCGGTGCGCCTGGCCAAGGATTACCTGAACGGCGTCGACCTGGCCGCCGGTGAGCTGGTGGTGCTGGAAAACGTGCGCTTCAACAAGGGCGAGAAGAAAGACGACGAGGCCTTGTCCAGGCAGTACGCTGCCCTCTGCGACGTCTTCGTGATGGACGCCTTCGGCACCGCTCACCGGGCCCAGGCCTCCACCCATGGTGTGGCCAGGTTTGCCCCCGTGGCCTGTGCCGGCCCGCTGCTGTCCGCCGAACTGGAAGCCCTGGGCAAGGCGCTGGATAACCCGGCCCGGCCCATGGTGGCGGTGGTCGGGGGATCCAAGGTATCCACCAAGCTGACCGTGCTCGAGTCCCTGTCCAAGATTGCCGATCAACTGGTGGTGGGCGGTGGTATTTCCAACACCTTCGTGGCCGCCGCCGGCCACAACGTGGGCAAGTCCCTGTACGAGCCGGACCTGATCCCGGAAGCCGAGCGCCTGATGGAAACCTGTGATATTCCGTTGGCCACCGATGTGCGTACCGCGCCCGAATTCTCCGAAACCGCCCCGGCCACCATCAAGCTGGTATCGGAAGTGACCGACAACGAAGAAATCCTGGATCTGGGAGACGAGTCTGCCCAGCGCCTGGCCGATATCCTGAAAAATGCCAAGACCATCATCTGGAACGGTCCGGTAGGGGTATTCGAGTTCGAAAACTTCCGTCGTGGCACCGAAATCGTGGCCCGAGCCATCGCCGAGAGCGAGGCGTTCTCCATCGCCGGTGGCGGTGATACCCTGGCGGCCATCGACCTGTTCGGGATCAAGGACCAGATTTCCTATATTTCCACCGGGGGCGGCGCTTTCCTCGAGTTCGTGGAAGGCAAGACCCTGCCGGCGGTGGCCATGCTCGAGCAGCGAGCCAAGGGCTGAGTTAACCTTATCCATTTAAAGCGGCCGGCTCACTCCGGTCGCCCGAATTTCAACAGGAGCAAGAGAATGTCCCAGAAAATTTTTGATGTAGTAAAACCGGGTGTGGTCAGCGGCGACGACATGCAGAAGATCTTCGCCATCGCCAAGGCCAACGAGTTTGCCCTGCCGGCGGTCAACGTGGTGGGGACCGACTCCATCAACGCCGTGCTGGAAGCGGCTGCCAAGGCGAAAGCCCCGGTGGTGGTACAGTTCTCCAATGGCGGTGCCGCCTTCTTCGCCGGCAAGGGCCTGAAGCTGGAAGGCCAGCAGGCTGCCATTCTCGGCGCCATCTCCGGTGCCAAGCATGTGCACGCGGTGGCCGAAGCCTACGGGGTGCCGGTGATCCTGCACACCGACCACGCCGCCAAGAAGCTGCTGCCCTGGATCGACGGTCTGCTGGACGCCGGTGAGAAGCACTTCGCCGAAACCGGCAAGCCGCTGTTCAGCTCGCACATGATCGACCTGTCCGAAGAGAGCCTGGAAGAGAACATCGAAATCTGCGCCAAGTACCTGGAGCGCATGAGCAAGATCGGCATGACCCTGGAGATCGAACTGGGCTGCACTGGTGGCGAGGAAGACGGTGTGGACAACACCGGCATGGACAGCTCCATGCTCTACACCCAGCCGGAAGACGTGGCCTATGCCTACGAGAAGCTGAACGCCGTCAGCGACAAGTTCACCATTGCCGCCTCCTTCGGCAACGTGCACGGCGTATACAAGCCGGGCAACGTCAAGCTGACCCCGCAGATCCTGGACAATTCCCAGAAGTACGTGTCCGAGAAGTTCGGCCTGCCGGCCAAGTCCCTGAACTTCGTGTTCCACGGTGGTTCCGGTTCTTCCGCCGAGGAAATCAAGGAGTCCATCGGCTACGGCGTGATCAAGATGAATATCGACACCGATACCCAGTGGGCGACCTGGGCGGGCGTGATGAACTACTACAAGGCGAAAGAAGGCTACCTGCAGGGCCAGATCGGCAACCCGGATGGCGAAGACAAGCCGAACAAGAAGTATTACGACCCGCGCGTCTGGCTGCGTGAAGGCCAGAGCAGCATGATTGCCCGCCTGGAGCAGGCATTCAAAGAGCTGAACGCCATCGACGTACTGTAAGTTATTGCCGTTACCTTTCGGCAATCCCCGATACCGGCCTCAGCGCCGGTATTTTTATGCCTGCAAGCTCCACTTGGAAATGACCCGGCAGCAGGTCGGGTTGGTGTATTTCCGATAACCGACTAGATTTCAAGATAAAGCCGTCGAGGCCGAACAGGAAGGACCCCGTACTCAAGGATGATATGAGGCAAAGGTGGCTGGGGCGAGTCGGTGGGAACCGACTTCCGTGTACAGGCCAGGGCCGGTGGGCTTTTCTATACTGTTGATAAGTTGAACACACTTCAAGCCTGATGTCGGCATGTTGATTTTGCAGTAAGTGTAAGGATACACGACATAATGCAATACAGTCATGCGATGAACCAGGATCCCCTGCTGCAAAGCCTGGTGTTCCTGACCAAGTTTTATGGCCATCCCCACCAGGGAGAAGCGCTGGTCTCCGGCTTGCCCCTGCCGGAGGGAAAGCTGACTCCACTGCTGTTTTCCCGGGCGGCCGAGCGGGCCGAACTGTCGGTGCACCATGCCGCCCAGGCCGTGCGCGAGATATCGGATTTATTGCTGCCCTGCATTCTGCTGCTGAAAGAAGGCGGCGCCTGCGTGTTATTGGAGTCGGATCCCGCCCGGGCCCACTGCAAGGTGATGCTGCCGGGGTCGGAGGAAGCGGAGCAGTGGCTGTCCCTCGACCGGCTCGAGGCCAGCCACAGCGGCCGGGTGTTGTTCACCAAGCCCAAGTTTCGTTTCGACGAACGTTCGCCCAAGGTGCTGGGTCACCACGACGGGCACTGGTTCTGGGGGACCCTGCGGCGTTCATCTTCCATTTACCGGGATGTGCTGACAGGTTCGCTGCTGATCAACCTGTTCGCGGTGGTGACGCCGCTGTTCACCATGAATGTGTACGACAAGATAGTCCCCAACCTGGCCTTCGACTCGCTCTGGGTGCTGGCTATCGGGGCCGGTATCGTCTTCCTGTTCGACTTTGTGATGCGCATGCTGCGCAGCCACTTTATCGATGTGGCCGGCAAGAAATCGGACGTACTGCTGTCGGCACAGATCTTTGCCAAGGTGATGGGGATGCGGATGGAAGCTCGGCCGCCTTCTACCGGTGCCTTTGCCAGGCATTTGCAGGAATTCGAGTCGGTGCGGGATTTTCTGACCTCGGCCACCGTGGCCGCCCTGGTGGATATACCCTTCACCCTGATCTTCTTGCTGATCATCTGGGTCTTTGCCGGCCAAATGGTGTGGGTGCCCATCCTGGCGATTTTGTTGCTGGCCGCCTTCAGCCTGCTGGTCCAGAGGCCCTTGAAACGCAGTATCGAGGAAGGATCCCGTCTGGCATCCCAGAAAAACGCCAACCTGGTGGAAGGCATCGCCGGGCTGGAAACCATCAAACTGTTCGGTGCCCAGGGGGCCTTTCAGCACCGCTGGGAACAGGCGGTCAGTCATATCGCCAACTGGGCCATGAAAACCCGGCGGCTGACCAACTCCGTGTCCACTCTGGCCAACGTGACCCAGCAAGTGACCACCGTCAGCCTGATTGTGCTGGGCGTGTATTTGATTGCCGCCGGCCAGCTGTCCATGGGGGGGCTGATTGCCGCGGTGATGCTGAGCAGTCGCGCCATTTCTCCCATGGTGCAGTTGTCGGTATTGTCTACCCGCTATAACCAGGCAAGGTCGGCCATGACCATACTGGAGCAGATCATGGCGGCACCGGATGAACAGGAGCACGGTCGGCGCTATATCCACCATCCGGTATTCCGGGGAGAGATCCTGTTCGATCGGGTCGCTTTCAAGTACCCCGGCTCCGAGCATAATGTGATTAACCAATTATCGCTGCATATCGAGGCCGGAGAAAAAGTGGCCATTATCGGCCGTATCGGTTCGGGAAAAACCACGCTGGAGCGCTTGATCGTCGGTCTGTACAAGCCCACCGACGGGGCTATCCGCATCGACGGCATCGATATCGGTCAGCTGCAGCCGGCGGCGCTTCGTCGCAACATCGGCTGCGTCCCCCAGGATGTGACCCTGTTTTTTGGTTCCATACGAGACAATATTGTGATCGCCAACCCCTTGGCGGATGAACTCCATGTACTCCGGGCCGCCCAGCGGGCGGGGGTCACCTTGTTTACCAATCAGGATCCGGACGGCCTGGACCGTCAGGTGGGGGAGGGCGGGCGCCAGCTGTCCGGCGGTCAGCGCCAGGCGGTGGCGATCGCGAGGGCGATGCTGAATGATCCCGTGATGCTGATTATGGATGAACCGACGTCCAACATGGATAACCGTTCCGAGCAGTATATCCGCCAGGAACTGGCGAAGCTCAAAGCGGAGCAGACCCTGCTGTTGATCACGCACCGTACCTCCATGCTGGAAGTGGTGGATCGGCTTATCGTGCTTGAACAGGGCCAGATCGTCGCCGACGGACCCAAGGCCCAGGTTCTGCAGCAACTGAAATCCGGCAAGGTGCGCAACCGGGAGGCCAGCAATGGCTAGGCAAGCACTTCCCCCCGAGCTGCTCGATTACACCAATGACACGACGGCGGCGCTGTTGCTCACGACCCCGCGCGGGGCCAGGGCACTGCTGTGGTGCATGCTGCTGTTTGTGGTGGTGGCCCTGTTGTGGGCGCGTGTCGCCAAGCTGGATGAAGTGACCTCGGGTACGGGGACAGTGATCCCGTCGCAGCAAATCCAGGTGGTGTCGAATCTGGAAGGCGGCATAGTCCGGGAGCTGTATATCCGGGAAGGCCAGCAGGTGGAAAAGGGACAATCCCTGCTGCTGATCGATGATACCCGTTTCCTTTCCGATCTGCGTGAACGAGGCCAGGAAATCGCGGCCTTGCACGGGGATGTGCGACGGCTGGAAGCCGAAGTGGCCGCAATGGCCATCAGGGAGGATACCAGCTTGGTCTGGCGGGAGCAGGTCAAGGTCCAGAGGGGCAACCTGGTGTTCTCCGATGACTTCCGGACGCGATACCCGGGGCAGTCTGAAATACAGCAGGCCCTGTTTGAGGAGCGATTGGGGTTTGTACAAAACCAGTTGTCCATTCTCGGCAATCAGATAGAGCAGCGGGAGCAGGAAGTTATCGAGACCAATGCCAAGGTGCGCACCCTGCAGCGGGGGGTGTCTCTGGCGGCGCGGGAAGTGGACATGAGTCGCCCTCTGGCCCGTGAAGGCATAGTACCCCAGGTGGAAATTCTGCGGCTTGAGCGTCAGTTGAATCAAATGCAGGGGGAACTGGAGTCGACACGCTTGTTGTTGCCCAAGCTTGACGCCTCGCTGCGGGAGACGATCTTCAAGCGCAAGGAGATTGCCCTGACCTTCAGGTCCGAGGCGCAGCGGGAGCTCAACGATCGCCGCAACCGGCTGGCCCAATTGCAGGAGGGGGAGGTGGGGTTGCAGGACAGAGTCAGGCGAACCCTGGTCACTTCACCGGTCAAGGGCACCATCAAGACCCTGAAAGTAAACACGGTCGGGGGAGTGGTACAGCCGGGTATGGATCTGGTCGAGATAGTGCCGCTGGAGGATACGCTGCTGGTCGAGGCTCGTATCCTGCCGAAAGATATCGGTTTTTTACGCCCCGGCCTGGAGGCAATGGTCAAATTTACCGCCTATGATTTCACTATTTATGGTGGCCTTTTGGGCGAGGTGGAAAAAATCAGTGCCGATTCCATCCAGGATGATGAGGGCAATACCTTTTTTCTGGCCACCATTCGCACCCAGGAGAGCTTTTTGGGGGCCGAGGAGGCGCCCTTGATGATCATCCCGGGGATGCAGGCGGGAGTAGACATCATAACGGGTAAAAAGACGGTACTGGACTACCTGCTGAAACCCATATTGAGAGCAAGACAGGACGCTTTGCGAGAGCGTTGATTCTAAAAGGGAGTAACAACAATGAAAAAAACGACTGTAGCAGTCTTGGTCGGCGCATCGCTGGTGCTGCCGCTGCAGGCTCAGACCCTGGAGGAAGCGGTGACCCAGACCCTGATGACCCATCCCAAGGTCAAGGAAGCCTTCCACCTCTACCAATCCAGGCAATATGAGCAGGATGCGGCGTTTGCCGGTTATCTGCCCAAGCTGGATGCCAATGCCGGTATCGGTTATGAGTATACCGACAGTCCGGGTACCCGGGATGGTGGCGACCGGGCCGACAAGACCCTGACCCGCAAGGAAGCCGGTCTGTCGTTGCGACAGATGTTGTTCGACGGCTTCAAGACTTCCAGCAATGTCGGCCGAACCCAGGCCGAAGCTGATGCCCAGCGTTATGCCCTGCTGTCCGATGCGGAAAACATCGCGCTGCGGGTGGCCGAAGTGTATCTGGATGTTTTGCGTCAGGGTGAAATCGTTGAACTTTCACGGCGTAATCTGGAAACGCACGAGCAGATCTTTTCCGATATTCAGCGCCGTACCGACTCGGGGGTGGGGTCTACCGCCGACTTTACGCAGATCCAGGGGCGGGTGGCCAGGTCCTACTCCAATATGACCGCCGCCGAGAACAACCTGCGTGATGCCCAAAGCCGGTTTATCTCCCTGGTCAACCAAATGCCGGATGATTTGCGTCAACCCCAGCCCGACGCCAATTTCATGCCCTCGACCCTGGCTGACGCCCTGGCCAGGGCCCAGGAGAATCACCCTACCCTGAGTTCGGCCGCATTCGATATAGAGGCGGCCCGCTATCAGCATGAGGACGCCAAATCCGGTTTCTACCCCAATGTCAGCCTGGAACTGGACAAGAACTGGAATGACGACATCGACGGAGTCCGGGGTCATAACTATGACTTTACCGCCATGGTACGGATGCGCTACAACCTGTTCAACGGGGGGGGCGACGTCGCCCGTAGCCGCTCTACCTCCGCCCTGGAAATGCAGGCGAAAGACATTCATATGAATGCCCATCGCCAGGTGGGCGAGGGCACCCGGCTGGCGTGGGCGGCCTATGAATCCCTTGGCCGGCAGAAAGATTTCCTGCGCCAGCACGTGGAGGCCGGCTATAACACCGTCGATGCTTATAAGAAGCAGTTTTCTCTCGGCAACCGTACCCTGCTCGATGTGCTCAACACCGAAAACGAACTGTTCGAGGCACGCCGTTCCTACATCAATGCCGAGTACGATCAATTGCTGGCGGAGTACCGCATCATGAATGCCACCGGGCAGCTGTTGGGCGCGCTGCGCTTTACCCAGCCCGAGCAATGGCAGGCAAGCAACTAACAATAAGGAGATGCACGATGAAAACATGGACTTTGTTGGCTCTGATCTTCCCGCTGGTTGCCTGCACCCTGACCACCGAACCCGAACGAGAAACGGTTCCGGCCTATGATCTGACCGATCTCGATCGGGACGGAGTGATCACCGCCCGGGACAACTGTCTGGACTCACCGGTAGGCGCTTCGGTGGATAACGACGGCTGCCATAGTGGTGAAAGCCAGGCGTTGCAACAGGATCTGATCGTGCTGTTCGCTCATGACCGCTCCGTTATCACTTCCCAGTATCAGTCTGAAATCAACCAGATGGCTTCTTTTATGGCGACGAACCCCGACCTGCGGTTATTGCTGGAAGGGCATGCCAGCCAGGTTGGCAGTCATGACTACAACATCGCGTTGTCCAAGCGGCGGGCCGAAGCGGTACGTCAGGCCCTGATGCAGGCCGGCGTCGGCGGCGATCGGCTGGAGATCATCGGCTATGGTGATACCCGACCGGTGTTGATGGGTGCCGACGAGCAGTCGGCTGCCGCCAACCGGAGGGTGGTGGGCGCCTTGGCCAGTTCCCGGGAAGGGGTAAGAATGCGCTGGAACGTATACAGCGTTGAGCGTTGATGCCGATCTTTTTCGATGAGGCGATCAGTCTTCCTGCTGTGCGGGTTGGCAGTACTGGGCCTGGTGCTCGGGCTGCCGGCCCAGTCGTTGCTGCGGGAAGACGACAACATGATCACGGTGGTCCGTCAATTCTACGGTGAACCAGCGGCCCGGCGAACCCAGGGCTGGCGACAACTGATCCGGGTTGGACAGGCGGCCGGATGGAGCGATCGGGAGGCCCTGTCCCGAGTCAATATCTTCTTTAACCGACTGCATTTTATCGATGATATCCGGCTGTGGGGCAAAGAGGATTACTGGGCCACGCCGCTTGAGTTTCTGGGGGCCGGCGGTGGCGACTGCGAGGATTTCAGTATCGCCAAATATTTCTCCCTGCTGGAGCTGGGCATCGACGACGGCAAATTGCGGCTGGTGTATGTCAAGGCGTTGCATCTCAATCAGTTCCATATGGTGGTCGCCTATTATCCGACCCCCTCTTCCGTGCCGCTGATCCTGGACAACCTGGAGGGAACCATCCGGGCAGCGACCGAACGCAGCGATCTCGAGCCTATCTACAGTTTCAACGGTCAGCACCTGTGGCTGATGCGGGAGCGAGGGCAAGGCGAACTGGCCGGTCAGGCATCGCGATTGTCGCTGTGGAATGACGTGCGTAACCGAGCCGACATAAAGCGACTGCAGCGACCAATAATAAACTTGGATGGATAACTATGACCCTTTACCGACAACTCCTGATGACCATGCTGCTGCTTTTCGCCATGCTGTTCGTCACGGCTTATTCGGTGCAGTTCAACTCCACCAGGAATTACCTGGCGCAGCAGCAACAGACCTCGGTCATCAATACGGTGACCTCGCTGGGGCTGGCGTTGACGCCCTATCTTGAAACCAGTGATGCGCTGGGCGCCGAGTCGGTGATCAATGCGGTGTTCGATGGCGGCTTCTATCGTTTGGTTCGTCTGGACCTGCTGGCGGCCGATCAACAGATACGACGGGAGCACACGGCGGCGCCGCGTCAGGTACCGGCCTGGTTTATCGGTCTGGGCCTGTTCGAGGGAGCCCGGCACGAAGCGGTGTTGACCTCCGGCTGGCTGCAACTGGGTCATCTCTATGTAGAGGGGCACTCAGGCCAGGCCTATTACGAGTTGTGGCAGGGCATGAGCAGGCTGGCAACCTGGTTCCTGCTGTGCTTTGCGCTGGTGTGGGGTCTGCTGGTACTGGCTCTGCGTTACCTGCTCAAGCCGTTGCACGATATCGAGGTTCAGGCTCGGGAAATAGAGCTGCATCATTTCGGTAAAGCCATACCGTTGCCCGCGACCCGGGAACTGAGAGAAGTGGTCGTCGCCATCAACCGGATGGCCGGTCAGCTTGAGGTTCAGTTCAGGGAGCAGGCGGATGAAGCCGAGCGGCTGCGGCACAAGGCGTTTCTGGACGAAACCTCCGGGCTGGGCAACCGGGCTTATTTTGTCTCCCAAAGCCAGTCGTGGGTCGGCGAGGCGACAGGCGGGGCCGTGATCCTTATTTCGGTGGATATGCTGGAACATCTTTATCAGAATGAAGGATTTTCCGCCCGGGATCAGATGATCCAGTCGATTGCCGGCAGCCTGCGGCAGTTGTGCCGGCGTTTTGGTGAATACACTCTGGCGCGGATATCCGCCCATGAGTTCGCCATGCTGGTGCCGGAATCCGATGCGGAGCGCCTGGCGATGCTGGGGGAGGAGATCAACCGTTCCATCGCCGATCTGGTGATTGATCCGGTCAATGGCCGGGAGCTGTCGGTGGTCGGCATGGCGGTGGTGCAACCGGGGGACGATGTCGGACGGTTGCTGACCCGAGCCGACAACGCCTTGAATAAAGCGCGAATGGAGCATACCGGCGCCGTGGTGGTCGAACGCAGCCTGGCCGGAGACAGCATGGGGCGCCTGGCCTGGAAGCAACGGGTGGAAGCCGCGCTGGATGAGGACGCCTTCGAGCTCAGTACCCAGGCGGTACTGGACTTCAGCGGAGAGCACTACCATGACGAGCTGTTTATCCATATTCGCAAAGACGATGTCACCTTCGGTGCCGGCCAGTTCTTACCGGTGGTGGAGCAATTCAAGCTGGGGGAACGGCTGGATCTCCATATTCTCGACCGGGCACTGGCGTTGCTGGCGGACCAACCCGAGCTTAAACTGGCGGTGAACCTGACGCGGCAAAGTTGCCATCAACCCAGTTTCTGGAATGCCGTGGCCGACTTGCTGGCACGGCATCAAGGGGGCGGGCACCGCCTGTTTCTGGAATTGCCGGAAAGTGCCTTCGTCTTCGGCAAGGAGATACTGGCAGTACCTCTGACCTCGCTGAACGTGGCCTGGGGCATCGATCATTTCGGCCGGCACTTTGATCTGCTGACCCAACTGGGGTCGCTTCGTCCCCATTATGTCAAACTGGACCACGGCTATACCAGTCAGGTGACCGAACCCGATTATGATGATGCTTTCCTGGCGGCCGTGAGTCGGGCGGCCCACAACATGGGGGCCATGACCATCGCGACCCGAGTAGAAACCGAACAACAGGTCCAGATCCTGAAAACCTTGTATGTAGACGCTTACCAAGGGTTTATCAGCCCGCCCCGGCCGCTGGTTTAATTGTTCTATTTTTTCGTAGCAAACGGCGATTCTTTCCGAGAGAATCGCCGATTTTTTGCGCAGGACGTTAACGGCTTTCAGCCCTAGCCTTAAGGTATAGCCGGCAAATAGGGATGTAAGCCATGAACACGACTCGAATCGATAAAGCCGTTCAAATTCTTGAGCTGGAAGGCCAGGCCTATGTTATCGACCAGGATGGCAGCCTGCGGGCGGTGTCCTCCGGGCAGATACTGCTGCCGGGCACCCTGCTGGTCACCGACGGCAACACCCGCATTGTTTATGACGATAATCCTCAACTGCCCGCAGGGGCGTCCCGACTTCCGCTGGACAATGACGCCCTGGCCGAAGCCGACGCTATCCAGGCCGCCATCCTGGCCGGGCTGGATCCGACCGAACTGTTTGAGGCAACGGCGGCGGGCCCTGCCGCCGGAGCCGGGCCGGCGGCTGCAGGAGTGGCCGGGCTGGGCAGCGGCAACGGCGGTTTTGTGGTGGTAGACAGGGTTGGCGGCTTTGTTCAACCCGAAGCCGGCTTCCTGACCGCCTTTAATCCGCTGGCCTTCGAGGATGAAGATACACTGGATCTGCTGTTGCCGGTTGATGAGCCCCTGCTCCCCAACTCTATTCCCACCATAGTGATTGTCCCCCGGCCGCCGACCGATCCCGATGGCCGGCAGCCCCAGCTGCCTGGCGTGGAGGGAGCCTTTTCCTGGGTGAGTGAAGCCGCGCTGGAAGGGGGAAGCCAGGCAGGCAGCGGCCTGCATGTCACTCAGGGTAGCATAGTGATCAACACCGGCAACGATGAGCTGGCGGCCCTGGAAGTGCTGGTGCAGGACAAAAACGGCGATTGGATCAATGTGACCGGTGGCGGCGTGGTAGACGGCTTGTATGGCACTCTGGTGATCAATCCCGACTTTTCCTGGACCTATACCCTCAATGGTCCTGTGGATCACCCCAATGCCGGAGCCGTGTTTGATCAGGACACACTGAGCGATATTTTCCAGATCCGGGTGACCGACGACGATGGCGATACTGCCAGCGCCAGCCTGGATATCTTTATCCTGGATGACGGCCCGGTGGCGGTGGACGACGTGGCGGAAACCGATGAAGACACCGTCATCGTGGTGGATGTACTGGAAAACGACACCCAGGGGGCGGACGGTGCCACCGTGACCGCGGTGACGCTGGTGTCGGGCGAAGGGGAGGTGGAGATCACCGACGACGGCCAGGTGAAATACAGCCCGGCCCCCGGCTTTGAAGGGGAGGCGGTGATCGAATACACCCTGACCGACGGCGACGGGGATGAAGACACCGCCACCCTGACCGTGACCGTGGGGCCCGACTCGGTCCCCGAGCTGGTGATCCATTTCGACGATGATCGTAGCTGGGTGGAAGAGGCGGCGCTGGCGACCGGCTCCGATCCGGACAGCCCGAACGAATCGACCTCGGGGGTGTTCGACATCGACACCGGCGGCGACGAGCTGGCGACGCTGGAGCTCAGGGACGTTAACAACGACTGGGTAGACGTGACCGGCGGGGGCACGGTGCAGGGCCAGTATGGTCAGCTGGTGGTGACCCTGAGTGGCGGGGTGTACAGCTGGGTGTATACCCTGGACGGCAATACCGAGGAGCATGCCGACCCGACCCGTACCGGGGCGGACGATACCCTGATGGACAGCTTCGCCATCCGGGTGGAAGACGACGACGGCTCGGTGACCCTGGGCAGTCTGGACATCGCGGTGTGGGACGACGGCCCGGTGGCGGTGGACGACGTGGCGGAAACCGATGAAGACACCGTCATCGTGGTGGATGTACTGGAAAACGACACCCAGGGGGCGGACGGTGCCACCGTGACCGCGGTGACGCTGGTGTCGGGCGAAGGGGAGGTGGAGATCACCGACGACGGCCAGGTGAAATACAGCCCGGCCCCCGGCTTTGAAGGGGAGGCGGTGATCGAATACACCCTGACCGACGGCGACGGGGATGAAGACACCGCCACCCTGACCGTGACCGTGGGGCCCGACTCGGTCCCCGAGCTGGTGATCCATTTCGACGATGATCGTAGCTGGGTGGAAGAGGCGGCGCTGGCGACCGGCTCCGATCCGGACAGCCCGAACGAATCGACCTCGGGGGTGTTCGACATCGACACCGGCGGCGACGAGCTGGCGACGCTGGAGCTCAGGGACGTTAACAACGACTGGGTAGACGTGACCGGCGGGGGCACGGTGCAGGGCCAGTATGGTCAGCTGGTGGTGACCCTGAGTGGCGGGGTGTACAGCTGGGTGTATACCCTGGACGGCAATACCGAGGAGCATGCCGACCCGACCCGTACCGGGGCGGACGACACCCTGATGGACAGCTTCGCCATCCGGGTGGAAGACGACGACGGCTCGGTGACCCTGGGCAGTCTGGACATCGCGGTGTGGGACGACGGCCCGGTGGCGGTGGACGACGTGGCGGAAACCGATGAAGACACCGTCATCGTGGTGGATGTACTGGAAAACGACACCCAGGGGGCGGACGGTGCCACCGTGACCGCGGTGACGCTGGTGTCGGGCGAAGGGGAGGTGGAGATCACCGACGACGGCCAGGTGAAATACAGCCCGGCCCCCGGCTTTGAAGGGGAGGCGGTGATCGAATACACCCTGACCGACGGCGACGGGGATGAAGACACCGCCACCCTGACCGTGACCGTGGGGCCCGACTCGGTCCCCGAGCTGGTGATCCATTTCGACGATGATCGTAGCTGGGTGGAAGAGGCGGCGCTGGCGACCGGCTCCGATCCGGACAGCCCGAACGAATCGACCTCGGGGGTGTTCGACATCGACACCGGCGGCGACGAGCTGGCGACGCTGGAGCTCAGGGACGTTAACAACGACTGGGTAGACGTGACCGGCGGGGGCACGGTGCAGGGCCAGTATGGTCAGCTGGTGGTGACCCTGAGTGGCGGGGTGTACAGCTGGGTGTATACCCTGGACGGCAATACCGAGGAGCATGCCGACCCGACCCGTACCGGGGCGGACGACACCCTGATGGACAGCTTCGCCATCCGGGTGGAAGACGACGACGGCTCGGTGACCCTGGGCAGTCTGGACATCGACATATGGGATGATGGTCCTCATATCCATTCTATTGACAGCTTGGATGTGGCCAATGTATCCACCAGTTTCCTCGGGAGCTGGAACTATATCACCGGCGCCGATGGCTTCTTTCTTGAAGGAGACAATATAGAGTCAGGCATAAACTTGGCACTGCTGAATGATCTCCCCGGGATCATGGTTAGTAGGGAAGACCTTTATGATGAATACGGAAACTACCTTGGTGAGCGACTGACAGCCTATGCGGACTCCAATTCCAACGGAGAGCAGGATGATCTGGATGAGGTGTTTTTTATTCTTACGGTTTGGGCGGATGGGAGTTACGATTTTAACCTGGTAACGCCGAATCCGATGGTCACGGAGATACTCGAACTCAATAAACAATTGCCTGGTAACTTCAACGAATTGTGGGCGGAGAGAATAGTGGGAGAGGATGTGGATACGGATATTCGGTTCACGGCTTCGGGCTCTATTAATCCTAGCCAGCAGGGTATTGGGGTAGGTAATAATCAGTTTAATTCGGGAGATACCCTTAAATTGGAGTTTTTTGAGGGCGATAAGGATGGGGATATCAATACCAGTCCGACCGAGAAAAAAGAAATAAACAAACTCACGCTGACGTTTAACTTCCGGGGAGGCGATACCACCGCCAATATCATGCTGTCTTTGCTGGCGATCGATGGAACCGTTTTGCATGTTATCAACGCTACCGTCACCAAGGGGGCGGATGGCCTTGGCTATGTGACCATAGACACCAGCCTGATCCCGTCGGTGAGTGGTTTTTATGGTATAGAAATTTTCCATGCCGGTGGCGATCCTGTGCTGCTTTATGGCACTGCCACCTCGACCAGCTTGCTGCCTGATGATCAAACTCTTGATTTTGAAGTCACCGTCGTGGACGGTGATGGCGATAGTCATTCCGGAACATTTTCGGTGACCATCGATGGTCAGACCGAACATATTGTCGGCACCGATGCGGATGAAACGCTGGAGGCTTCGGGCAGTAACAAGGCTTATATCCAGGGTGTTGGGGGAAATAATACTCTGATTGGAGGGAGTGATAATGATGTTCTGCTTGGTGGTGATGGAGATGATATTCTGATCGGTGGTGCTGGTGACGATATTCTGATTGGCGGTCTGGGCAACAACATCCTGACCGGTGGTGAAGGGGCGGATGTTTTCCGCTTTGTGGACGCTGAATCCGGCTCTGTCAATACCATCACCGACTTTGAAAAGGGGATTGACCGGCTCGACCTGAGAGAGCTTCTGAATGGTGAAGAGTCAGGGAACTTGAACGACTATCTCATCTTCAGCCTGGATAACGGCGATACGCTGCTGGTGGTCTCACCCAATGGCGATGGTGGCAATCAGCAGCAGATCCGTTTCGAGAGCCTGGACCTGCTGAGTGCCTACGGTGCCGAGAGCAACATGGCCCTGATCCAGGCCATGCTGGACGATCAATCCCTGATGGTAGACAAGTAATGGCGGGCGGCCCGGCCGCCCTTGCCTCGCAGAGGTAACCATGGCGAAGGTGACAACGGTTCTGCTCCAGGGCGTCAGTTACCACTGGAACGGGCAGGACATACTGGTGGACGACGGCATCAATATGCCATGGCCGTTGCCGGGCAGCGCCCTGGAGCAGGTTGAACTGTTCGATGGGGAAGGAGAGCCGCTGGCGGCCTTCTCCATCGATTTTTCGGCTCAACAGTGGTCCTTGCTGGGCCCGGGGGGAGCCGATGAGGTTATCCTGCTGGATGAACGGGGGGATCGTCTGCTGTCGCCGATGGAAGACGAAACCCATGATATTTTACTGCAGGAGGAACCCCTGTTGCCGCCCTCCGAGCTGGCGATGACCGACAACACCGTCAACGAGCTGGTGCTGCCGGATATCGATGATATTCTGGATGAGGTGGTGGAGCTGGAGGAAATCCCGCCTGCGACCGGCCCTGACACAGCCGGGCTGAACAGCGAGATAATCGACGATGTGATCAACTGGCTGGCGGTGTATCATCATCATGATTGAACCGGTTGGTCCCATCCGGGTCAGACCCAGGTCACTTCCATCATGAGGCATTGTCATGCGTATTTCCCCTCTCGGCAGCCTGTCGCTGCTGCCCCTGCTGTTCAGTTCCGCCACCTTCGCCATCGGGGTGCCCGACGCCCCCCACCTGGTCACCCAGGGACAGTCGGAGATCCGGGTTGAGCCCGATATGGCGACCCTGTCGGTGTCGGTTACCGCGCTCAAGCCGGAAAGCCGGGAAGCGAAGGAAGAAGTCGATACCAAGGTCGCCGCCCTGTTCAGCAGCCTCGCTACGCTGGGCATCAACAAGGAAAATATCGACAGTGGCAATGTCATTACCCGCCCCGACTATCGCTACCCGAAAGACGGTGACGGCCCCGAGCTGAACGGTTACCTGGCCGAGCGGCAAATCACGGTGCGGCTGTACGATTTGGAGTTGTTGAGCCCGGCTCTTAACAAGATACTGGAGCAAGGCATCCAGAGCATCCAGCAGGTCAGCTACGACAAGCGCGATGCCGACGAGGTGCGTCGGGAGGCCCGGCTGGCGGCGGTGGCCAATGCCAGGCGTCTGGCCGAGGAACTGGCCGAAGGCTTCGGCCGCAGCCTGGGAGAGGTCTATGCCATAGAATACCAGGCCCAGGGGCCCATACTGCCGCGGCCCTTCGGCATGATGGCAAGGATGGCTTCGGCGGAAAGTCTGGACGCCAGCTATGTGCAGAATGAAATCCAGTTCAGTGATTCGGTGCAGGTGGTGTTTACCCTGAAGTAAGCCGTGCCGGGGAGGGGGAATCCTCCCCGGATTTATTGTTCGGAGCCGGTCGATACCCGAGGCCACGCAGCCGTCAATGATTAAAAAAAAATTTATAACTTAAAAAAACGTGACCTTGATTACAGAAATTCCCTAAAGCCGATGTTTTTGATACTTTATGGTCCTATAACGCAGCTGTCATAAAGGACCAGGTAATGGCTAACTATTCTTTAGATAAAGAAAAAATTAAAATATTATTACTGGAAGGCGTACATCAGGGTACTGTTGATTCTTTAAAAAATGCTGGGTACAGCAATATCGACTACCTTAAGACCTCCCTGGCAGAAGATGAACTTAAGGAACGCATCAAAGACGTTCATTTCGTCGGTATTCGTTCCCGTACCCAACTGACCGAAGCCGTACTGGACGCCGCCGACAAGCTGGTGGCCATCGGTTGTTTCTGCATCGGGACCAACCAGGTCGATTTGGCAGCGGCGGAAATCCGCGGTATCCCGGTCTTTAACGCGCCTTTCTCCAACACCCGCAGCGTGGCCGAACTGGTGCTGGGCGAGCTGCTGCTGCTGCTGCGTGGTATTCCCGAACGCAATGCCCAGGCCCACCGGGGCATCTGGCAGAAAACCGCCACTCATTCTTTCGAAGCACGGGGCAAGAAGCTGGGTATCATCGGTTACGGCCATATTGGTACCCAGTTGGGCATTATTGCCGAAGGCATCGGTTTGCAGGTGTTTTATTACGACATCGAGAACAAGTTGTCCCTGGGCAACGCCACCCAGATTGCCAGCCTGGAAGAACTGCTGAACATGTCCGACGTGGTGTCGCTGCATGTACCTGAAACCGTTCAGACCAAGAACATGTTCGGTGCCGAAGAGCTGGCGATGATGAAGCCGGGTGCCATCCTGATCAACGCTTCCCGCGGCACCGTGGTCGATATCGACGCCCTGGCCGCTGCCCTGGCGAGCAAGCATATTGCCGGAGCCGCCATCGATGTGTTCCCGGTGGAGCCCAAGTCCAACGATGAAGAGTTCATGTCTCCGTTGCGGGAGTTCGACAACGTCATCCTGACTCCCCATATCGGCGGTTCCACCCAGGAAGCCCAGGAAAACATCGGCTACGAAGTGGCCGGCAAGCTGGTCAAATATTCCGATAACGGCTCTACCCTGTCGGCGGTCAACTTCCCGGAAGTGTCCCTGCCCGAGCATTCCGGTACCAGCCGCCTGTTGCACATTCACCACAACAAGCCCGGGATCCTGAGCCAGATTGCCCAGGCGTTTGCCGTCGACGATATCAATATCGCGGCCCAGTATCTGCAAACTACCCCTAAAATTGGTTATGTGGTGATCGACGTGGAAACCGCCCAGAGCGAGCAGGCCCTGGCCAAGCTGAAGGCCATCGATGGCACCATTCGTGCCCGGATCCTGCACTAAGGTGTTGTAAAGGGGCGAAAGCCCCTTTTTGCTATAAGGTCTCCGGGTAAATATCCAGTTCGTCCACGAAGCGTTCCACGCTGATTTCTGCCTGTTTCACCGCATCAAAACTGGCGATATGGCAAATAGCATCCCCCTCGTTGACCAGCGGCATGGTCAGGCAACCGATCACGATGCCGTTCTTGGGGGCGATGACCGCGCAGGTATCCGCCCCCAGCGGAGCGGTAATGGTGCCCAGGCACTGCCCCTTGCTGACCCGATCGCCCAGCCGGGCCTTGAGGTGCAACAGGCCGTCTTGCTCGGCACGAATCCAGGTGCTGGACTTGGCTATCATGGGTTGAACCTTGGCTTTGCCGGTGACCGGTTTCAGCATGCCAAGGGTGCGCATCACGTTCAGAACACCCCGGGTGCCGGCCTTGATGGCCAGCGGTTCGAAGCGCAGTGCTTCCCCCGCTTCATAGAGGATCACCGGTATGCCACGGCTCTCCGCCACCGCCCTGAGCGAGCCATCGCGGATGCTGGCGTCCAGGATCACCGGCGCGCCGAAGGCATCGGCCAGTTGCCGGGTAATATCGCAGTCGAGCTTGGCCCTGATCTGGGGCAGGTTGGATCTGTGGATGGCTCCGGTGTGCAGATCCACGATATGGGTGCACTTATTGACGATCTCATCCACGAAAAAATGGGCCACCCGCGAGCCCAGAGAGCCCTTTTCCGAGCCGGGAAAACAGCGGTTCAGGTCCCGTCGGTCGGGCAGATAACGGGATTTGTGGATAAAGCCGAACACATTGACTACCGGTACCGCCACCAGGGTGCCCTTCAGCCGGGCCGGGTTTACCTTGGCCAATACCTGATTGACGATTTCGATCCCGTTGAGTTCATCGCCGTGGATGGCGGCACAGATTAGCAACACCGGGCCGGGCCGTCGGCCGTGTACCACCTCCAGCGGCACCGTCAGCGGTGACTGGGTGTAGAGCTGGGCCAGGGCCAGTTGCAGTATCTGGCGGCTACCGGGCGCAATTTGGGTACCGGCGAGATGAAAAGGCGCGACCATCAACCGCGCTCCCGGGTCTTCGATTTCTTGTGAGCGTGTTTTTCGATGTACTGGATCATCAAGTCCGCTACGTCCTTGCCGGTGGCCTGCTCTATGCCCTCCAGGCCGGGTGAGGAGTTGACCTCCATCACCAGGGGGCCTCGCTTGGAACGCAGTAGGTCCACCCCGGCGACGTTCAGGCCCATGGCCCTGGCGGAGGCGATGGCGGTCTTGCGTTCTTCCGGACTGATGCGGATCAGCTGGGCTTCGCCGCCCCGGTGCAGGTTGGAACGGAACTCGCCTTCCTTGGCCTGGCGTTTCATGGCCGCGATGACCTTGTCACCCAGCACGAAGCAGCGGATATCGGCACCGTTGGCTTCTTCGATAAACTCCTGCACCATGATATTGGCCTTGAGGCCCATAAAGGCTTCCAGCACACTCTCCGCGGCCTTGCGGGTTTCTGCCAGTACCACGCCAATGCCTTGGGTACCCTCGAGCAGTTTGATCACCAGGGGGGCCCCGCCGACCATGTCGATCAGGTCGGGCACGTCATCGGGTTTGCAGGCAAAGCCGGTAATCGGCATGCCCACGCCCTGGCCGGACAGCAGTTGCAGTGAACGTAGCTTGTCGCGCGAGCGGCTGATGGCGGCGGAATGATTGAGTGAATAACAGCCCATCATCTCGAACTGACGCAATACCGCCGTACCATAAAAAGTAATGGTGGCACCGATGCGCGGGATCACCGCGTCAAACTGATCCAGCTCCCGCCCACGGTAATGGATGGAGGGTTTGTTGTCATTGATGTTCATGTAGCACTTGAGGGCATCGATAATGGTGACCTCATGTCCCCGGGCCTCGGCCGCTTCCTGCAGGCGGCGGGTGGAGTAAAGGGATGCATTGCGTGAAAGGATGGCAATTTTCATGTGTTTGGCACGGCTCTCTATCCGTTGCGACCAGGGAGAAAGTTCAGGCCCTCTATCTACGCTATCCGATGGGGTTGCGCCAACAAGAAAAAACGGGGCTGAACCGAAAAATATTCGTTTTTGCAGTTTCAGTAACAGTATTGCCTATTTATCCGGCACAAAAAGAGCTGGCCGGTCTGATTTTAACCAGTCGCTTTATTTGTTGTCCCGACTGTGCCTAAATAATTGTTCAACGGAGACAAGCGGCAAGTCGTCCGGCTTGCCGCCTGCCATGCCCAACAAGCAAGGAGGAGCCATGTCTTCCAGCCCGAATGTGCCCTTTACCGATACGCTGACGCTGAACCAAGAGTCCTATCTTTACTACAGCCTGAAAAAATTGCCCGATGGGCAGGCCCTGGCCCGGCTGCCCAAATCCCTCAAGGTGCTGACCGAAAACCTGCTGCGCCACCTGGACAACGACATCGTCACCCTGGATGATATCACCGCCATGACCGACTGGCTCAAGGCCGGTTCGAGCTCGCGGGAGATCGCCTTTCGTCCGGTACGGGTATTGATGCAGGATTTTACCGGGGTACCGGCGGTGGTGGATCTGGCCGCCATGCGCGAGGCGGTGAAGCGCCTCGGCGGCGAGGCCGAGCGGGTCAACCCCCTGTCGGCGGTGGATCTGGTGATCGACCATTCGGTGATGGTGGACGCCTTTGCCGATGACCAGGCCTTCGCCACCAATGTAGACATGGAAATGGCTCGTAACGGCGAGCGTTACGCCTTCCTGCGCTGGGGCCAGCAAACCTTCGATAATTTCCGGGTGGTGCCGCCCGGCACCGGTATCTGTCACCAGGTCAACCTGGAATACCTGGGCCAGACGGTGTGGCGAACGCTTCGGGACGGTGACACCGTCGCCTGTCCCGACACCCTGGTGGGTACCGACTCCCACACCACCATGATCAATGCCCTGGGCGTGCTCGGCTGGGGCGTGGGCGGCATAGAGGCGGAAGCGGCCATGCTGGGCCAGCCGGTGTCCATGCTGATCCCCGAGGTGGTGGGCTTCAGGCTGAGCGGCCGGCTGCGCGAGGGGATCACCGCCACCGATCTGGTGCTCACCGTCACCGAGATGTTGCGCAAGAAGGGGGTGGTCGGCAAGTTCGTGGAATTCTACGGCGACGGCCTGGCGACCCTGCCCCTGGCGGACCGGGCCACCATCGCCAACATGGCGCCGGAATACGGAGCCACCTGCGGCTTCTTCCCGGTGGATGAGGAAACCCTGCGCTATCTGCGGCTGACCGGCCGCAGCGACGAACACATCGAACTGGTCGAGGCCTACAGCAAGGCCCAGGGCCTTTGGCGTGACCCCGGCGACGAGCCGGTGTTCACCGACACCCTGAGCCTGGACATGGGCCAGGTGGAGGCCTGTCTGGCCGGGCCCAAGCGGCCCCAGGACAGGGTGCCGCTGTCGCGGGTGCCCGAGGCCTTCGGCCTCAACAACCAGGTCAGGGCGGAGGCGTCCCAGCAAAGCCGGCTCGAAGACGAGGGCGGGCAGACGGCGGTGGGGGCAGAGCAGTCCCTGGCAGGAACCCACATCTCGCTGGATGGCAAGAGCCATTGGCTGCGGGACGGCGCCGTGGTCATCGCTGCCATCACCTCCTGCACCAATACCTCCAATCCCAGCGTGCTGATGGCCGCCGGCCTGCTGGCCAAGGCGGCAGTAGAAAAGGGCCTGGTGCGCGCACCCTGGGTCAAAAGCTCGCTGGCGCCGGGCTCCAAGGTGGTGACCGACTACCTTAAGCAAGCGGGCCTGATGTCTTATTTGGAGCAGCTCGGCTTTTATCTGGTGGGTTACGGCTGCACTACCTGTATCGGCAACTCGGGCCCCCTGCCCGAGCCGATCGAACAGGCTATCCGGCAGGACGACATTACCGTTGCCTCCGTGCTGTCGGGCAACCGCAACTTCGAGGGGCGCATTCATCCCCTGGTCAAGACCAACTGGCTGGCTTCGCCGCCCCTGGTGGTGGCCTACGCCCTGGCCGGCAGCATGAAGGTCGACCTGATCCGGGATCCCCTCGGTACCGGCAAGGACGGCAAACCGGTGTACCTCAAGGATATCTGGCCTTCCCAGCAGGCCATCAGTGAGGCGGTGGAGCAGGTAAAAAGCGAGATGTTCAGCAAGGAATACGCCGAGGTGTTCGAGGGCGACGAGCGCTGGCAGTCGATTCAGGTTGCCGGTGGCAGCACCTTCGACTGGCAGCCGGATTCCAGCTATATTCAGCATCCGCCGTTTTTCAACACCATGAAAAAGGAGCCCGAGCCGGTGCGCGATATCGAAGACGCCCGGCTGTTGGCGATACTGGGCGACTCGGTCACCACCGACCATATCTCTCCGGCCGGCAACATCAAGGCATCCAGTCCGGCCGGGGAGTATCTGCAATCCTTGGGAGTGGCGGAGCGGGACTTCAACTCCTATGGTTCCCGGCGCGGCAATCACGAGGTCATGATGCGCGGCACCTTCGCCAATATCCGTATCCGTAACCTGATGCTGGACGATGTGGAGGGGGGAGAAAGCCGCCATTATCCCAGCGGCGAGCAGCTTCCGATCTATGATACGGCCATGCGCTATCAGGAGGAAGGGGTGCCCCTGGTGGTGGTGGCGGGCAAGGAGTACGGCTCTGGCTCCAGCCGCGATTGGGCGGCCAAGGGCACCCGCTTGCTCGGGGTGCGCGCGGTGATTGCCGAGTCCTTTGAGCGTATCCACCGTTCCAACCTGATCGGCATGGGCGTGGTGCCGCTGGAATTCACCGGCGGCGACAGTGCCGCCAGCCTGGGGCTCAAGGGAGAGGAGGTGATTTCCATTGGTGGGCTGGACGCCTTGTCTCCGGGCCAGGAACTGGAGGTTGGCATCCGTCGGGCCAGCGGCGAGCAGGAGAGGGTGAAGGTGCGCTGTCGCATCGACACCCAGGAAGAGCTGACCTACTACCGCCACGGCGGCATACTGCACTATGTGATCCGCAGAATGCTCTGAAGCTATCGTCACCCCAGAGTGGCGAGGATTACCTGTTCGGGGGCAAAGCAGGCGAAGGCGCGGCTGTTCGGGGCGGGCAGGGATTCCTGCACCGGACGCAGGGCGTAGATATCGCCGCCCTGATCCAGCCGTAGCCTGACTTCGTTGAACTGTTCGCCGGTGATCACCTCTATGATGGTGCCGGGCAAGCGGTTCAGGGCGCTGTCGGTGGCCGGAGCTTGTTCGATGCCGACCCACGGCGCCTTGATCAAGGCCAGTACTTCCTTGCCTGGCGTCAGTCCCAGCCGCCGGCAGCTGCGTTCGGTGATGTCCGCATACAGCGGCGTACCGCCACTCATCCGCAGGCTGACCTTGCGGCTGAGATCGCTCGGATCCAGGCCTTCGACCTTGGCGAAGAACTGGTTGCGGGCACTGGTCTGCAGGCCGAGGCGCGCCACCACCGCCAGCAGGCTGTCGAGGGAGGCGGACTCGTCCTGCAGGGCGTCCACCGCCATCCGCTCTATCTGCGCCAGCAGGCCGTAGATTTTCAACAGCCGCTCGCCATAGGGGGTGAGGCGGGCGCCGCCACCGCCCTTGCCGCCTGCCCCGCTGTCCACCAGGGGACGGCCGGCCAGCTCGTTCATTTCCTTGACCGCGTCCCAGGCCGATTTATAGCTGATGCCAGCGGCCCTGGCACCCTGGCTGATGGAGCCCTGTTGCTGAATTTGCTCCAGCAGGCGGATACGCCTGGGGTTGACGAAAAGACGGCCCTCGCGGTGCAGGCTCAGTAACAGTTCCAGATCCATTGGGGCTCTCATGGCTAAATAGGTGCATTTTGGCGTGCCTGGGGGAAAGGTACAAATTATTATCCTGACCAGCAAGACAGTAAATGGCGTTGTGTTTTTTTTTATATAGCGTTAGAGTCGCTATCGCTATATATATTTTTATACAACCAGCGGAAGGGTCTCCGGATGAAACGGGTTCTGCATTTTCCATTGCTGCTCGGGGTGCTGGCTTTTTCCACATCTCCGAGTGCCGACGAGGTCAGGGTGGCGGTCGCCACCAACTTTATCGATGTTATGGGGCAACTGGCACAAGGGTTTGAGCAGCAGACGGGGCACAAGGTGGTGTTGTCCTCCGGCGCTACCGGTAAGCTATACGCCCAGATCAGCAATGGCGCTCCCTTCGATGTCTTTTTTTCCGCCGATGAAGAGCGTCCGGAGCTGTTGGAGCGGGAAGGCAAGGCGGTGACCGGCAGCCGCTTCACCTACGCCTTGGGCAAGCTGGTCCTGTGGAGTCCCGCTCCCGACTATATTGATGAAGATCTCCGGGTGTTGAAGGAGCAGCAATTCCGTTTCTTGTCCATCGCCAACCCGGGTGCCGCTCCCTATGGCCGTGCTGCCCAGGAGGTGCTGGAACACCTGGGGCTGTGGCAGGGGTTGCAGAGCAAGATGGTTCGTGGGGAAAATATCGGTCAGACCTATCAGTATGTCCATAGCCGCAACGCCCAGCTCGGTTTCGTGGCCAAGGCCCAGATCTATCGGCAGGGGGAGTTCGCCGACGGCTCCTGGTGGCAGGTGCCCGATGAACTCTACGCCCCCATCGTCCAGCAGGCGGTACTGCTGAAAGACACCGAGGCGGCCCGGGCCTTGCTCGACTATGTGCGCAGCCCTGCCGCCTCCGAGCTGATCGAATCTTTTGGCTACGGGGTGGAGAGCTCCTCGGTCCTGGCCCGGCAGACTCACCGAGGAGTTTGAATGTTGTCTCCTCAGGATATGGCCGCCCTCTGGCTGACCCTGCGTCTGGCCGCGGTGACTGTGCTGGTGCTACTGGTGATTGGCACCCCTCTGGCCTGGTGGCTGAGCCAAAGTCGGAGCCGGTTCAAGACGGTGATCGAAGCCATAGTGGCCTTGCCGCTGGTGCTGCCTCCCACCGTGCTGGGATTTTATCTGTTGCTGGCATTGGGGCCGAATGGGCCCATCGGCAGCCTGTCTCAGGCCTTGGGCGGCGGCACCCTGGCCTTCACCTTTACCGGCCTGGTGATCGGTTCGGTGTTTTATTCCTTGCCGTTTGTGGTGCAGCCCCTGCAGGGGGCGTTTACCGCCATCGGACAGCGTCCCCTGGAGGCGGCGGCTTCCCTCGGGGCATCCCCCCTGGATCGCTTCTTTACCGTGGCGGTCCCCCTGGCACGTAGCGGTTTTCTCACCGCCATCGTGCTCGGTTTCGCCCACACCCTGGGGGAGTTCGGCGTGGTGCTGATGATCGGCGGCAATATCCCCGGCATTACCCAGGTGATCTCCATCGCCATCTATGACCATGTGGAAACCCTGCAGTATGCCGAGGCGCATCTATTGTCGGCCATGCTGCTGGTGTTGTCGTTCAGCATACTGATGCTGGTCTACCTGTTGAATCGGCGTTTCGCGGTGGTGCACCCGTGATGATTCGTGCCGCATTTCATGTTCGCCGCACCGGCTTCACCTTCGATGTCCGCTTCGAACAGCCCCTGGTGGGGATCACCGCCTTGTTCGGCCCTTCCGGCTGTGGCAAGACCACCCTGCTGCGGGCGATCGCCGGCCTCGAACGATGCGAGGGAGAGCTGGTGCTGGGAGGGTTGTGTTATCAGAGCCCACAGCGTTTCACGCCGGTGCACCGGCGGCGTTTTGGCTATGTGTTCCAGGAGCCGAGCCTGTTCGCCCATCTGTCCGTGGAGGACAACCTGAACTATGGGTGGAAGCGCCTGCCTGCCGCCGAACGCAAACTGGAGCGACAAGAGGTGATCGACTGGCTCGGGCTGGCTCCTCTGCTCCGTCATCGTGCCCATGAGCTGTCGGGAGGACAGCGCCAGCGGGTGGCCATAGGACGGGCCTTGCTCAGCAGTCCCCGCATCTTGCTGCTGGACGAACCCTTGTCGGCCCTGGATCGGGTTGCCAAGCAGGAGATACTGCCCTACCTCGAGGGGCTGGCTTCCCGCGCCCAAGTCCCCATCTTCTACGTAACCCATGCGCCGGAGGAAGTGGAGCGGCTGGCGGACAGGGTGATCTTTATGGAGCAAGGACGGATCAATCGCATCGAGAGTTTGCGCGATGCCCTGGCCCGGCCGGATTCTCCGCTCTTCGTCGAAGAAGGCGCGGCCAGCATTCTGGAGGGAGTGATAGGGCAGGGGCTGGATGATGGCAGAACCCCCTTTGACTTCGGCGAACAGCGACTCTGGTTGGTCAAGCCGTTGCACAGACCCGTGCGTCGGGCCCGGTTACGGATACTGGCCTCGGATGTCAGCCTGTCGCTGACGCCGCTGGAAGGGGTCTCCATCCTCAATCAGTTGCCGATGCGGATCAGCAGGGTGCATCCGGTCAAAGAGGGCAGGGTGCTGGTGAGCGGGGACTTGGCCGACGGCCAGGGACTGCTGGCCGAGGTGTCCGCCTATTCCGCCGGCCAGCTACGGCTGGCGGAAGGGCAAGGCTGTTATGCCCTGATCAAGGCGGTGGCGCTGCTGACCTGAACGGTGGGACCCGAGAGGATACCACCAGAAGTTCCTAGACGCCCTTGCGCACCACGCCCTCGGGGGTGCCGATCAGCAGCACGTCGGCGCCACGCTCGGCGAAGAGGCCGTTGGTGACCACGCCGACGATGGCGTTGATGCGGCTTTCCAGGCCCTTGGGATCGGTGATCTTGAGGTCGTGCACGTCCAGGATATGGTTGCCGTTGTCGGTGACCACTCCTTCCCGATACAGGGGCTTGCCGCCGAGCTTGGCCAGCTCGCGGGCCACGTATTCCCTGGCCATGGGGATCACTTCTACCGGCAGCGGGAAGGCGCCCAGCACTTCGACCGTCTTGGTGCCATCGACGATGCACACAAACTTGTCGGCCACGGCAGCCACGATTTTTTCCCGGGTCAGGGCTGCGCCGCCGCCCTTGATCATGGCCATGGAACCGTCGATTTCATCGGCACCGTCCACGTACACCGCCAGCTCGTTGACCTCGTTAAGATCGAAAATCTCGATGCCCAGCTGCTGCAGCCGGGTGGTGGAGGCCTCGGAGCTGGACACGGCCCCCCTGATCTGGTCCTTGATCGAGCCCAGGGCATCGATAAAGTGGTTGACGGTGGAGCCGGTGCCCACGCCCACCAGGGTGCCCGGGGTCACATACTCCAGCGCCGCCCAGCCGGCGGCCTTTTTCATTTCGTCTTGTGTCATGGCTGTGCTGTCTCCTGCAAAAGTGGCGCGCATTATAGCAAAGGCGGCCTGCCTTGCATGCGGCTTTTACCAGCGCCAGTGCCGGTTGGGGGTGATCAACTCGGGCAGGGGCACGTCCCAGCTGTCGGTCGGAATGGCGGCCAGTTGCTGACAGTCGTGGGCCAGCCCCACCGGGCGGGGACCTCGCCCCTGCTGCCAGCCGGACAGGGTTCTGTCGTAAAAGCCGCCGCCCATGCCCATACGGTTGCCGGAGGCGTCGAAGGCCACCAGCGGGGTATAGACGACATCCAGCTCGGATTTAGGCAGCAGCAGCCGGATATCCAGCCGGGGTTCGGGAATGCCGAAGCGGTTGGCGATGAGTGCCGCGTCCGGATCGTAGCGCAGAAACAGCAGGTGGCCCGGGCTGAAGTGGTGCAGCACCGGCAGGTAAATTTGCGCGCCCTGGGACCAGTACCAGTCGATCAGCGGCTTGGGATCCAGTTCGCCGTCGTTGGCCAGGTACAGCGCGACCTTGCGGGCCGAGGCCAGGTGCCCGGCCTTGGCGACCCGCTCCACGATCAACTCGGCCGCCGCCCGTTGTTCGGCTTCGGTCAGCCGGCGGCGCGCCTGGCGTATCTGCTGCCTGATATGATTTCTGTCACTCATTACGGATTCCGATAAAAAAGGGACTGGCGGCAGGGTATCGCACTCTCCGCCGGCAATGCAAAACGGCCGTTAGCGGTTCCAGGGGCTGTTCTTCAGGCGCAGGTACAGTGCCTCGACCTCGGTGCGGGCCCAGGGGGTACGGCGCAGAAACTTGAGACTGGACTTGATGCTGGGATCCTGCTTGAAGCAGTTGATATTGACCCGCCGGGCCAGTTCTTCCCAGCCGTAACGTTCGACCAGTTCGGTCAGCAAGGCCTCCAGAGTAATGCCGTGCAGGGGGTTGTTGGGTTGCTCTGCCATCGATGGCGCCTGTTGTATAGGGAAACCAGTGGGGATTGTAGCAGGGTGGCCGGCGCCGGCAATGCCCTTTGCCCATTTGCTCACCAGCATGATCCAGAGCAACGCTGTCGTCGCCAAAGGCGACTACCCTCAAAGTGATGTTAAGGGATTGCAATCGACTCGTTACACCATGGAGAGAGGAACTCAAGATGCGACTACAGCACATGCCGGTGGTGGTGGCCTGCTTTCTGACGGGCCTGGCCATTGCCTGGTTCAGCCAGGGCCGTGGGGTGGTGAAATCGGATCCCGGGCGCCATATCTGGATACCGGACCCCTTGACCATGCCGCTGCGGGTTCAGGTGGCCTACAACGACGAGCGGATTTTTTTCCGCTACCGCTGGCCGGCGGACAAGCCCCATGTCTACCACGATATGCTGCGTTATCAGGACGGGCTCTGGGTACGTCATGGCGCTTCCCGGGTCGGTCCTGATCCCGACGGCACCTATGAAGATCGGGTGACCATGCTGGTGGATGACGGCCGGGTGCCAGAATTCGGCCGCTACGGTGGCTATATCACAGTGGGGGCCAATATGCGCTTCTTCACCACCCAGGCCGACAAGGACGAGGTGGCCGCCCATCCCCATCTCGGGACGCTGGGGACCAACGAAGTGCAGAAACACTTGCCGGCAACCCGCAGCAACATGGCTGACTGGCGTAGCCTGAAGTCGGAGCAGGAGCTGGCAGAGCAGCGGGCCAGCGGCTATTTCCTCGATCTCTGGCACTGGCGAGCCGGTCGCTCCAACGCGGTCGGCATGTCCGATGACCAACTGGTGGCCGAACATAGGATCAACGACGCCGGCCGGGGGCCCTTCACCGACAACTGGGATCCGCAGCGGCAGCAGCCTTTGTTCATGTTCGACGTTGAGAAGGCGGGCATCGATGCCCTGCGCTGGCAGCAGGTGCAGGCCGATGAGGTCGATTTCGACGGCATCTACTACCTGTCCGAAGCCCTGGCCAAGCCGTTCGACCCCGAACATCCGTGGCGGCAGGACGATGTGATACCTCGCCGCCTGCTGCGGGAAGGCCAGGGTTCCCGGGGCGACATTACCGTTCAGGGCCAGGGCCGCTGGCAGTCGGGCTGGTGGGATGTCACCCTGGTACGGGCGCTGGATACCGGCAACCCGCTGGACGACAAGGCCTTCCATCCCCAGGGGCGATATGATCTGGCCTTTGCGGTACACCGGGACGCCACCGGCAGCCGCTGGCACTATGTTTCGCATCCTTACACTCTGGGATTGGGACGGGAGGCCGACCTGTCCGCCCGTTATTTCGATGGTGACCAGCCCGACTGGACGGAGGAAGGCTGGGTCGAGATCACCCTCTTCTACCCGGGGCAGGTGAGCTGGCCCCTGCTGACCAGCCGGGCCCACGCCGGGGCGCCCGACATAGCGGCGGGAGTGCCGGTACGGCCCCGGCACAGCGAACGGCAACTGGCCATCTACGGAGTGGAGATGGAATTCAATGCCGAGATCATCCGCCAGTGGTGGCTGACCCTGGCCGCCGGCCTGATACTGATACTGGGGCTCTGGTTCGGTCTGCACCGGCATTTCGTCAAGGGAGAAGCATCATGACAGGCATGCATCATATGCTGGTCCATTTTCCGCTGGCGCTCTGGGCCCTCGCTGCCCTGATGGTGCTGGTGGGGGTATGTACCCGGGGGGCATGGGGGCAGATCAGCCGGTCCGGCTTGCCGGCGGTACTGATACTGGCCTGGTTGGGGGCCCTGGCGGCGATAGTGACCGGGCTGCTGGTATGGCCGACGGCTGCAAACCTGAGCAGTCCTCTGACGCGCAACCACCTGCTGATGGCGCTCTGGGCCACCGCCTTGTGGACGGTGATTACCCTGCTGGTATGGCGGGGCGGAGCGCGCGCCTTTAGCGGCGGAAGAGGCGCTGTCCTGCTGATCCTGGCCCTGGCCGGCAGCGGTCTCTTCACCCTCACCGGCACCCTGGGCGGGCACCTGGCCGGGGCGCCGACCCCCATGTCCCAACTGTTGGAGCGGTTGGGTTGGTCGGTATATGGCACTTTCTATCTGCCATACTGGGCCCTGCTGCTATTGGTGTTGCTCGGTGGGATCTGCGTTGTGGCCGGGTTCCGTAAGGAGGATAAAGGTGACCGGCAATAGCTGCCGGTGCCGCTTGCGCATGCCGTAAAAGGGGCGCTACCCGTTGTTACGACGTCGGGCCGGTCAGGGTCAAAGGGAGAAGAAAACGAAGGGTCCCCAGGGTGCCGTTGCAGGTGTTAGTCCTTGAACCCTATGGTTCAAGGCGGAAACCCGGTACCTGCCGCAGGCGTCTCGGTCGGGCCGAGCATGCTCAATAGCAAATAACACGACTTTCCTGTGCTGTTGATATCGGCTCAGGGACGCCACCCAACTGACGAACACCCCAGGGAAAACAAAACTGAAAACTGATTGTAACGCCTAACCTACTTTGCTGGCCAGCGCTTCCTCGATGGTATGCTGCAGCATCTTGATGCGTTTATCCATGGCGTCAGCATATTGATGATTCTTGTCTTTTTCAAGCTCGAGCTCATGGCAGACGTTGAGCGCCAGCATGATGGCGATCTGCTCGTTGGACGCCGACTTGCCGCCTTGCTTGAAACTGCGGATCCGCTCGTTGAGCATGCTGGCCGCCCGCTGCAATGCCGCTTCCTGTCCTGCGGGACAGGCCACCTTGTAAGGGCGCCCGAGAATAACGATGTCGATTGCCGCTGTGGTCATGTGGTCCTCAGGTGGCTTGCAATAAGCAATAAAATTGTGGCGACTATATAGCGGCGCTCCAGAAGTTTCAAGGGGTTGCTGGCCTGAGCTGGGCCACAGTGCTAGGATCCGGGATAATATGAGCCACCTTTTCGCCAATCGAGTAAATGATGAACGACAACGCCCGTCTCAACTATGATGCCTTCACCACCCTGCTGGAACAACACAACATGGTGGCTACCGCCGCCGAGGTGCATGGCGTTATCTGCGGTTTGATCTGTGGCGGCATGGCTAAGGACGATGCCCGTTGGCAACAGCACTTCAACGACCTGCTGAATGACGGCTTCGGGCTACCTGCCGACGTGAAAAAAGCGGTGAATATGCTGTTTTACCGGGTGTATGAGGAACTGCTCAGCCAGAGCCGCTTCGAGTTGCTGATGCCCGATGACGATGACCCGCTGGATGATCGTCTGGATGCGATGATGGAATGGGCCGGGGCTTTCCTGGCCGGGTTCGGCGTAGTGCAGCAGGAATTGAACAAGGCCTCGCCCGAACTGCAGGAGATGATCCAGGATATCAGCAACATCACCCAGGTCTCCGGCGAATTCGAGCAGGAAGATGAGGAAAGTGAAGCCGCTTTTGTGGTGTTGTACGAACACCTGAAACTGGGTGCTACCCTGGCCTTCGAAGAATTCGGCACAGGCCAGCCGGTTGCCCGGCGCCCCACTCTGCATTAATAACGATACTGCTAGCTGCGCTATGACCCATTTTGACGTGGTAATCAACGGTGCCGGCATGACCGGTGCCGTCCTGGCCCTCGGCCTGAGTGCCTTGCGCCGGACCGACGGTTCGGCGCTCAATATCGCCGTGATCGAGGCCGCCCCCCCTGATTTCGAGGCCCACCCGGGGTTCGATGCCCGCAGCATCGCTCTGGCCTGGCACAGCCGGGAGCTGCTGGATCAGCTCGGGCTCTGGGAGCGGCTTGCACCACTGGCAACCCCCATTACCCATATTCAGGTATCCGACCAGGGCCACTTCGGCCAAGTGCAGATGAACGCCTCCGAGTACCGGGTACCGGCCCTGGGTTACGTGGTGGAGCTGAATCCGGTGGGGCAGGCGTTATACCGGCAGATGGCGGCGTGCCACAATATTCGGTTGCTGTGCCCCGAGCAGATCCGGGATTTCCGACAGCATCAGGATCACATAGTGCTGACCCTGGCCGGTGGCAATGAACTGAGCGGTTCGCTGTTGGTTGCCGCCGATGGCAGTCGTTCGGTGGTGCGCCGGCAACTGGGGCTGGCCAGCCGGCAACTGGATTATGGCCAGAGTGCGGTGATCGCCAATATCCAGGCCGCCGAGCCCCCTCGGGGACGGGCCTTCGAACGGTTCACGAAGGAAGGGCCTATCGCATTGCTGCCGATGAGTGCCGATCGTTGTTCGCTGGTGTGGTGTGCATCCACGGCCCGGGCCGAGGCCATTATGGCACTCGACGACGAGGATTTCCTGCGGCAGTTGCAACGTGAATTCGGCTACCGCCTGGGGCACCTGCAGCGCACCGGCGTGCGCCACTGTTATCCGTTGGTGCTGGATGAGGTAGAACGACCCTGGCACCACCGGCTGGTGCTGGTGGGCAACGCGGCCCACCTGCTGCACCCCATTGCCGGCCAGGGTTTCAACCTGGGACTGCGCGACGTGGCAGCCTTGGTCGCGACCCTGCGACAGGCGCTGGCCGAAGAGCAGGATATCGGCAGCTATCCGGTGCTGTCTGCCTACGGCAAGACCCGGCAGCCGGATCAGGCCGCCGTCGTCGGCCTGACCACGGCACTGGCGTTGCTGTTTTCCAATGACAACCCGGCCCTGGCGGCCGGACGCAACTTGGGACTGATGGCCATGGCGGCCTGTCAGTCGTGGAAGGATCAACTGGCCTGGCGGGCCATGGGCAAGAGGTAAGCAATGCAAGCGGCAGACATCATCGTGATCGGTGGCGGCATGGTCGGGCTGACCCTGGCCCTGGCTCTGGAGCACGGCGGGTTCAAGGTGGCAGTGATCGAAGGGCAGGAGGATGACGGCGAACTGCTCGCTATTCCCGACAACAGGGTCAGCGCCATCAACCTGGCCTCGCAAACTCTGCTCGAACGGCTGCAGGCCTGGCCAGGCCGGAGCGAGCGGCTGGGGCCCTATGTCGAGATGGAGGTGTGGGAAGCCGACAGCGCCGCCCGCATCGGTTTCTCCGGCGCCCTGCTGCATCAGCCCCACCTGGGCCATATCGTGGAAAACCGGCTGTTGCAGCAGTCCCTGCTGGCCCGGGTCCGGCAATGCCCCCACATCAGCCTGCACATGCCGGCCCGGGCCCGTTCGGTTTCGGTGAGCGAGCAGGGGGCCTTCGTGCTGCTCGACGATGGCACCCCGATCACCGGCCGGCTGTTGGTCGGGGCCGACGGCGCCCGCTCCTGGTTGCGGGCGCAGTTACAGCCGGGCATGACCGAGTGGGATTACGATCACAGTGCCCTGGTGGCGACTGTGACCACCAGGGAGCCCCATGGCCAGACGGCCCGGCAGATCTTCCGTGGCAACGACATACTGGCGTTCCTGCCCCTGGCCGATCCGCACCAGTGTTCCATCGTCTGGTCCTCTGCTCCGGAGCGGGCCGAGGCCCTGTCGGCCTTGCCCGAGGACGAATTCAACAGGCAGTTGTCCTCGGCCTTCGATCTGCGACTGGGGTTGTGTGAAGTGCTGGGGCCGCGCATGGCGATCCCGCTCCGGGCCCGCTTCAGCCAGCAGTTCTGCGGCCCGCGTTGGGCCCTGATCGGCGATGCCGCCCACACCATACACCCGTTGGCGGGGCAGGGGGTCAACCTGGGGCTACAGGACGCCGCCGCCCTGGCCGAAACCTTGGTTCGCCTGCACAGGCAGGGCCGTGACATCGGCCAGTTGCAGGGGCTGAGATCCTTCGAGCGCTGGCGTAAGGCGGAAGCGGCCACTTTGCTGGCGGCGATGGAAGGCCTCAAGCGATTGTTCGGTACCGCCCATCCGCTGGTGAGGGGGATACGCGGCCTGGGGCTGGGTCTGACCGACAGGCTGATTCCCCTTAAACGCAAGCTGGCGGCTCATGCGCTGGGGGTCGGCGGTTTGCAGCCGGTGCTGTCCAGCCTTGAGAAAAACTAATCCGATTGATTTTCGTGATTAGTTTTATTAAGTCTTGTTTTTTTTGTCCAATGGCCGAACCATTTGTGCTTATGCTTATTAAGAGGGAATGTCGTAATTTAAATATTGATATTTTGTTAATTTTTGAAGTTTTAAACTGATTCAAACGCTTTCTTTCGTTAAAACGGCTATCGCCTGTCAGTTCATATTTTAGTCTCAAAAATTAAACGATAAGTTTTTTTTAAGTGTGGTGCGGTTTTATCCCGGGCCGGCTTGAGTATAATCGGGGGGCAATACCGGATTATCGCTTACAGGCCAGGCCTGAAATAAAAGGAAGCGCCATGACTCAGCAAACAGTTTTGCATCCCCAGCACCTGGAATCCGGTGCCAAGATGGTGGATTTTCACGGTTGGGAAATGCCCATCAACTACGGCTCCCAGCTGGAAGAGCACCATGTGGTGCGCCAGGACGCCGGCATGTTCGACGTCTCCCACATGACCATTGTCGACGTCAAGGGCAGTCAGGCCAAGGCCTTCCTGCAAACACTGCTGGCCAACGACGTGGGTCGCCTGACCCAGCCCGGCAAGGCCGTCTACAGCGGCATGCTCAACGAGCAGGGCGGCGTCATCGATGATCTGATCACCTATTACTTCGCCGAAGACGACTATCGCATGATCGTCAACTCCGCCACCCGCGAGAAAGACCTGGCCTGGATGACCGAGCAGGCAGCCGGCTTCGACGTGATCCTCACCGAGCGACCGGAACTGGCGATGATCGCGGTGCAGGGCCCTAACGCCAAGGCCAAGGCGGCCACCGTGTTCAATGCCGAACAGAATGCGGCAGTGGACGGCATGAAGCCCTTCTTCGGGGTACAGGCTGGCCCCCTCTTTATTGCCACCACCGGCTACACCGGGGAAGACGGCTACGAAATTGTGGTGCCCGCCGAGCAGGCCGGTGCCCTGTGGAATGCGCTCAAGGACGCCGGCGTGCGCCCCTGCGGTCTGGGTGCCCGGGATACCCTGCGCCTGGAAGCCGGCATGAACCTCTACGGCCAGGACATGGACGAGTCGGTTTCGCCGCTTGCCGCCAACATGGCCTGGACCATCGCCTGGGAGCCCGCCGAGCGCAACTTTATCGGCCGCCAGGCGCTGGAGGCCCAGCGCAGGGCCGGCGACCAGCCCAAGCTGGTAGGTCTGGTGATGAAGGAAAAAGGCGTGCTGCGCGCCGGCACCCCGGTACGTTTTACCGATGAACAAGGTAATGAACAACAGGGCATTATCACTTCCGGCACCTTCTCGCCTACACTGGGTTTCAGCATTGCCCTGGCGCGGGTTCCGCGCTCCATAGGTGCCAGTGCACAAGTGGAACTGCGTAAAAAATGGATGCCGGTGTCCGTGGTGAAACCGACTTTCGTACGTTTCGGCCAAGCGGTCGCCGAGTTTTAAGAATCAAGAGGAACAACTGATGAGCAATATCCCCAGTGAATTGAAGTATGCCCGCTCTCACGAATGGGTACGGCTGGAAGGAAACGGTGAAGCCGTGGTCGGTATTACCGAGCATGCGCAGGATCTGTTGGGTGATATGGTGTTTGTTGAGCTGCCCGAAGTGGGCCGCACCGTGGACGTGGGCGAAGACTGCGCCGTGGCCGAGTCCGTCAAGGCCGCTTCCGACATTTATGCCCCGGTCAGCGGTGAGATCATCGCCGTGAACGAGGATCTGGAAGACAGCCCCGAGCTGGTCAACTCCGACCCCTACGGCGATGGCTGGTTGTTCCGTATCAAGCTCGCCGACGAGTCCGATCTGGACGAACTGCTGGATGCCGAAGGGTACGAGAACAGCATCGAGGAAGAGTGATCCCAAGCCCCCTTTTTGGGGGCTTATTGTATCGACAAAGCCTGAACTTTCGCTGCAGGTCGGCCAAAGGGCCAGCTCCGCCGACACGCTGTGAATACCTCCTGGTACGCTCGCACCAGCCATCCCTGGCAGGTGACGGTCGGCGGAGCCGTTCCCTTTGTCCTCCTCTGAACTGCCGCATTGCCGGTCCGGAAGCCCGTCTGCTGCCGGCCTATTAAGGAAGTGAAAGAAATGACCCAGTCTTTGTTAGAACTTGAGCAGAACAACGCATTTATCGGCCGCCATGTCGGGCCCTCCGAGCAGGAAGTGGCCGAGATGCTGGCGGTGGTGGGCGCCGAATCCCTGGATGATCTGATCCGCCAGACCGTGCCCGCCAGCATACTGAACGACCAGCCGCTGGGTATCGGTGAAAGCCGTACCGAGGTGGAGGCCCTGGCCTACCTGAAGTCCCTGGCCCAACAGAACAAGGTGTTCAAAAGCTATATCGGCATGGGTTATCACAACACCCATGTGCCCCTGGTGATCCAGCGCAACGTGCTGGAAAACCCGGGCTGGTATACCGCCTATACCCCCTACCAGCCGGAGATCGCCCAGGGCCGGCTGGAGGCGCTGCTCAACTTCCAGCAAATGACGCAAGACCTCACCGGTCTGCCCCTGGCCAGCGCCTCCCTGCTGGACGAAGCCACCGCCGCCGCCGAGGCCATGGCTCTGGCCAAGCGGGTGAGCAAGAACAAGAAGGCCAACACCTTCTTTATCGCCGATGACGTTCATCCCCAGACCATCGACGTGGTGCGCGAGCGGGCCGAGCATTACGGCTTCGAGATCGTCGTGGCTCCCGCCGAGGCGGTGGTGGAGCACGAGCTGTTCGGGGCCCTGTTCCAGTATCCGTCCACCACCGGCCAGATCCGCGATATCCAGGCCTTGATCGCCAAGGTGCAAAGCCAGAAGGGCATCGCCTGTGTCGCCGCCGACATCCTGTCGCTGGTGCTGCTGAAGGCCCCGGGCCAGCTGGGCGCCGACGTGGTGCTGGGCAACGCCCAGCGCTTCGGCGTGCCCATGGGCTACGGCGGTCCCCACGCCGCCTTTTTCGCCACCCGTGACGAGCACAAGCGCTCCCTGCCGGGACGTATTATCGGCGTATCGAAAGATACCCGCGGCAAGCCGGCCCTGCGCATGGCGATGCAGACCCGCGAGCAGCACATCCGCCGGGAGAAGGCCAACTCCAACATCTGTACCGCCCAGGTGCTGCTGGCCAACATGTCCAGCTTCTTCGCCGTTTACCATGGCCCCGAAGGCCTGAAGCGCATCGCCGAGCGCACCCATCGCCTGACCGACATCCTGGCCCTGGGCCTCAAGTCCAAGGGCGTGCAATTGAAGCATGACAGCTGGTTCGACACCCTGACCATCGTCACCACCGACAAGGACGCCATCGTCGCCCGGGCCCTGGCCGCCGGCGTCAACCTGCGCACCGATCTGGACGGCGCCCTGGGCGTGTCCCTGTCCGAAACCACCACCCGCGCCGATGTGGCGGAGCTGTTCGACATCTTCCTGGGGACGGACCATGGCCTGGCGGTGGAAGTGCTGGACGCCGTTGCCGCCAAGGGCACCGGCTCCATCCCCGAGAGCTTGCAGCGCGACGAGCCCATCCTGACTCACGAGGTGTTCAATAAGTATCACTCCGAGAGCGAGATGCTGCGCTATATCCACAAGTTGGAAATGAAGGATCTGGCGCTCAACTACGGCATGATCTCACTCGGCTCCTGCACCATGAAGCTCAACGCCACCGCCGAAATGGTGCCGGTGAGCTGGCCCGAGTTCGCCCAGATCCACCCCTTCGCGCCCCTGGATCAGACGGAAGGCTACCAGCAGATGATTGGCGAGCTGGAAGACTGGCTGGTGAAGGTCACCGGTTACGACGCCATCTGCATCCAGCCCAACTCCGGCGCCCAGGGCGAATACGCCGGCCTGCTGGCCATCAAGAAGTACCACGAGTCCCGGGGGGAAGGCCACCGCGATATCTGTCTTATCCCGAGCTCGGCCCACGGCACCAACCCGGCATCGGCCCAGATGGTCAACATGAAAGTGATAGTGGTGGCCTGCGACAAGAAGGGCAACGTGGACATGGCCGATCTCAAGGCCAAGGCCGCCGAGGCGGGTGAAAACCTGGCCTGCATCATGGCGACCTATCCTTCTACTCACGGCGTATACGAGGAAAGCATCCGTGAGATCTGTGACGTCGTGCACAGCTACGGCGGCCAGGTCTACATGGACGGCGCCAACATGAACGCCCAGGTCGGCATCACCTCGCCCGGCTTTATCGGCTCCGATGTGTCGCACCTCAACCTGCACAAGACCTTTGCCATCCCCCACGGCGGCGGCGGTCCCGGCATGGGCCCCATCGGCGTCAAGGCGCACCTGGCTCCCTTTGTGGCCGGCCATGCGGTGGTCAAGACCGGCAAGGAAAGTCGCAACAACGGCGCCGTGTCCGCGGCGCCCTTCGGCTCCGCCAGCATACTGCCGATCAGCTGGATGTATATCGCCATGCTGGGCGACGAAGGCCTCAAGCGCTCCACCCAGGTGGCCATCCTCAACGCCAACTACCTGATGAAGAGCCTGGCCGAGGACTTCCCCATCCTCTACAGTGGCCGCAACGACCGGGTGGCCCACGAGTGCATCGTGGATCTGCGCCCGCTGAAGGAAGAGAGCGGTATCAGCGAGATGGACGTGGCCAAGCGTCTGATGGACTACGGTTTCCATGCGCCCACCATGAGCTTCCCGGTGGCCGGCACCCTGATGATCGAGCCGACCGAGTCCGAGTCGAAGGTGGAGATCGACCGTTTCATCACCGCCATGAAGCAAATTCGCGAGGAGATGCGCCGGGTGCAGAGCGGGCAGTGGACCCTGGAAGACAATCCCCTGGTCAATGCGCCGCACACCCAGGACGACGTCATGGACACCGACTGGCACCGTGCCTACAGCCGCGAGCAGGCGGTATTCCCCTCGGTCGAGGTGCGCCGCTCCAAGTTCTGGCCTACCGTGAACCGCATCGACGACGTCTACGGCGACCGCAACCTGTTCTGCAGCTGCCTGCCCACCGAGGCTTACGGCGAGTAACGGTATCGACTTTATGTAACGACAAGGGCGCCCGCGAGGCGCCCTTTTTGTTTGGCTGCCATCCGACGTTATGGCGTTTCACCGTAGATGTCGTAAGGGAAATAGTGGGCGGCAATCTCCTGGTGAATGCCCTTTTCCCGCAAGGCCAGAATGCCCTTGTTGAGCAGTTCGGCCAGGCCGCTGTCCTGCTTGCGGACGGCGATACCGATCCCCTTGCCGAACCAGGCTTCCTCGGTGAACACCGGGCCGGAAAAGTGGAAGTCCCGACCGTCCGGTTTGTCGAGCAGGCCACTCTGGATGCCGAGCGCACCGCCGAACACCGTGTCTACCCGACCGGCGCGCAGATCCATAAAGGCTTCGTCGAAAGTGCCGTAGCGCATGATATTAATGGTCTTGTGCTTCTCCGACAGATATTTGTCGCCGATGGTGGCCCTTTGAACTCCCACCTTGAGATTGGCCATACCGGCATCGCTGAAGTCGATATGGTTGTCCAGGTGGGTGACGAAACGGGTGGGGACCCGGGCGTAAGGAATGGTGAACAGCACGGTTTTTTCCCGTTCCGGGGTGATGGTCATGGCCGCGATGATGGCGTCGTGTTTGCGTGACAGCAGGGCCGGGATAATGCCGTCCCAGTCCTGGGCGGAGATGGTGCACCTGACCTGCAGCTCTTCGCACAGGGCCCGGGCCAGGTCGACCTCAAACCCCTCAAGCTTGCCATCGGTGGTGGTCCAGCTGAACGGAGGATAGGATCCTTCCACGCTGAATTTTATTTCTTTCCACTCCCGGGCCTGGCCGGTACAGGCAATGCTCAATAGCGCTGCGCCCAGCAGGCTGGATTGCCAGAGTCCGTGTTTCATCCTGAATGCTCCTAGTCGGTTTTTATCGCTATGAAATGGCAACCAGATGAAATATGACCCAAAAAGGAGGCCATGTTACATGATGCCGACTTGCACGGTATAGTCAGACAGAGATAAGGGTCAAGATGATTATGTTGGTGATATGTAAATTAAATGGCAACCTTGAATCGGGTACAGGAATGTGTCATACGAGGCTGTAATGGAGCAAATAAAAAAAGCGCCAATCGGCGCTTTTTTGATTAAGGGCAGTGCTCCGTTCAGGCCAGGGTGGTCTTGCCCGAGGCCATCAGCCGGCGCACGGCCTTTTTCAACAGCGGAGCAAACAGCGACAGGGCGGCCAGCACCAACAGCCACATGGAAATGGGCTTGTCGACGAAGGTCATCCAGTCGCCACCGGAGATCTGCAGGGCACGGCGCATCGACTCTTCCATGATGGCGCCCAGGATCAGTGCCAGGATCAGTGGGGCGGTGGGGAAACCGAACAGCTTCATGCCGAGGCCGATCAGGCCGAAAGCGAGCAGCAGCAGCAGGTCGAACACGTTGAAGCTGAGGCCGTAAACGCCAATCATGCAGAAGATCAGGATCATGGCCAGCAGCAAGGGCTTGGGCATGTCCAGGATACGGGCGATATAGGGGATCAGCGGCAGGTTCAGCACCAGCAGGAAGATGTTGCCGACGTACATACTGGCGATCACGCCCCAGAACACGTCCGGACGCTGTTCCAGCATCATGGGGCCCGGGGTGACACCCATCACCAGCAGGGCACCGAGCAGCACGGCAGTGGAGCCCGAACCGGGTACACCCAGGGTCAGCAGGGGCACGAAGGAGCCACCACAGGCGGCATTGTTGGCGGCTTCGGGGCCGGCCACGCCCTTGATGTTGCCTTTGCCGAAAGTGTCTCCGTCCTTGGCCAGGCGTTTTTCCAGGCTGTAGCCGAGGAAGGATGCCACGGTGGCGCCGGCGCCGGGCAGTACCCCGATAAAGAAGCCAAGCACCGAGCTGCGGCCAACGGGGCCGGCAATTTCCTTGACTTCATCCGTGCTGAGCTTGAGCGAGCCGATGTTATTGCGGGGTTGTTCCTTGCTACCGCCCTTGAGCAGCATGTAGAACACTTCCGCCAGGGCGAAGACACCCAGCGCCACCACCAGGAAGTCGATGCCGTCGAGCAGTTCCAGGCTGCCGAAGGTGTAGCGTTCGGTACCGCTTTGCAGGTCGATGCCGACGATGGAGATCATCATGCCTATCACGGCGGCGATCAGGCCCTTGACCAGGGACTTGTCCGACAGACTGACCACCGCGGTCAGGCCCAGCAGCATGAGGGCGAAGTATTCGGCGGGACCGAAGCTGACCGCCACCTTCGACAGCAGCGGGGCAATCAGCATCAGGCCGATCACGGACACGGTGCCGCCGATAAAGGAGGCGTAGGCGGCGATGGCCAGGGCCTTGCCGGCCATGCCCTTCTTGGCCATGGGGTAGCCGTCGAAGGAGGTGGCCACGGTGCCGGCCACGCCGGGTGCGTTCAGCAGAATAGAGGAGGTGGAGCCACCGAAGATGGCGCCATAATAGACTCCTGACATCAGGATAAGGCCCGAGGCGGGATCCATGCTGAAGGTAATGGGGATCATCAGCGCCAGGGCACTGATGGGGCCTAGCCCGGGTAACATGCCGATAATGGTGCCAGCAAAGACGCCGACAAACACGTACATGATATTCATCGGGTCCAGGGCGATGCCGAAGCCGTACACCAGACTGTTGAATGCATCCATCATAATGGTAAACCTTTGATTTTTCCTGATTAAAGGTACGTCAACGCGACGGCACGTTTAGAAAGGCAATATTCCCGTGGGGAGATAAACATCCATCACATAGCTCATCATGAAATACAGCGCCAGTACGACACCGCTCGATGCCAGCAAGTTGGCCTTGTGATTGCGGTAGCCGTAGTAGCAGGCCAGGCCGCAACAGAGCAGGATGGAAGTGACAACGAAGCCTATCGGCTGCAGGGCGAAGGCGTAGGCGACAATGGCGACGGACGTGATCACCACCCGCATCCGGGGGCTGGTCCAGAAACCACCGCTTTCCTCGATGATGTCGTCCTGCTCTTCGTCGTCCTGGGCTTTATGCCTGGGTTTTTCCAGGAACAGCAGTATGGCCAGCAGCAGCAGCGCGCTGCCCAGTGCTTTGGGGAAGGCATCCGAGTCGACCGGACGAGGCAGAGAAAACCCCGGGATCTGAAAGGCCATCCAGAGATAGCCCAGGGCGAGCAGGGCCAGGATGATGCCAATCTTCTGGTTGATGTTGAGTTTGTTCATAACAATACCTGTGGTTGCCATGGACGACGGGGAAGACCCCGTCGTCCTTGTCCGTTAGCGCCGCAGCAGGCCCAAGTCACCCAGTATGGTGCTGAACTGGTCGAGCTGGGCATCCAGGAAGACACCGAATTCCTCGCCGGTCTGGAAGGCATCGATCCATCCCAGCTGCTCGCTGGCCTGTTTCCAGGCATCGGTTTTCACCATGCGGGCGAACAGGTCCTCGTAGTAGGCCCGGGCTTCGGGGGACATGTTCTTCGGTCCCATGACGCCACGCCAGATATCGAAGGTGTAGTCGATACCCTGTTCCTTGAAGGTGGGAACACCGGCCAGGGCGCCGCCCAGACGCTCGGGTGAAGAGACCGCCAGGGCGCGCAGGTTGCCGCCTTCCAGCTGGCCCGAGGCCTCGCCGGCGCCGGTGATCACCGCTTCCACATGGTTGCCCATCAGGCTGATCATGGCTTCGCCGCCGCCGGAGAAGGCGATGTAGTTGACACCGCGGGCCTCCAGACCGGCCTCGGCGGCCGCGCCGGCCATGGCGATATGATCCATGGAACCGGCCGCCGAACCACCGCCCACGCTCAGGCTGGGGTTGGTTTTCATCGCTGCGAACAGATCGCTGATGGTTTCATAGGGCGAGTCCTTGCGCACCAGCACGATGGAGTAGTCGGTATTCAGGCGGGCGACCGGGGTAAAGTCCTTGTGACTGAAGCGCGAGGTGCCGGCCAGGGGCACCAGGATAATGGGCGGGCTGGTAGCGAACAGCTTGTGATCGTTCTTGCTGTCGCGGGCGATCTGGGCCCAGGCTACGGCACCGCCGCCGCCGGGTATGTTGATGGCGGCGAAATTCTGCGGCGACAGTTTTTCGCTCTGGATCACCAGGCTGGAAGTGCGCACCAAGGTATCCCAGCCGCCACCGGGGTTGGCGGGGGCAATAAACTCGACCGGCCGGGTGGGTTGCCAGTCCTGGGCCTGGGCCGCAGGCATCTGCGCGCCGAGGGCCAGCAGCGGCAGGGCTGCCAGACTCAGGCGTTTAAAGGGTTTGCGTAGGGTGTTGAACATGCAGTTCTCCTTGGTTCGTCCTTGTTAACATCTGGTGTAAAAATAGATGCATTGGTGTTAAGCAACAAGCTTTGGGGCATAAGTTGAAAAAACAGCATTAAGACGATTTTATTCATTTTGTTCACGGAGGGGGCGGGGTGACGGTGGGGGCGGGGGCTGCTATTGCTTAAGGAGGTCGAGAACGGCCGCCGGTGCGGCCATAGCCCTGAACATGGAGTTACCTATGTCCGAACATGTGTACAAGCTGATAGAAGTGGCCGGCTCTTCCACCACCGGTTACGACGATGCCATCAGGAAAGCGGTGTCCAAGGCGGGCGAGAGTCTGGATCATCTGGACTGGTTCGAGGTAAAGGAAATGCGCGGCCATATCATTGACGGCCAGATAGCGCATTTCCAGGTGGTGCTTAAAATTGGTTTCCGGCTGGATTGATCAGGGATTGAGCCGGTAGCGCCGCTCCGGCCGGCCGACTTCGCCGTAGGCCTGCTCGGCGCAGGCTTTACCCTGGGCCACCAGGTATTCCAGGTAACGGCGGGCGGTGGAGCGGCTGGCACCGATGGCCTTGGCCAGGTCCACCGCGGTTTGCGGCTCCCGGGCCTGGGCCATGGTGCTGAGTACCGTATCCAGGGTCAGCTTGTCGATGCCCTTGGGCAGGCTGCTGCTGGCGGCGGCGGGAGGCGGTTCCGCCACCGCCGGATGGCGGTTGAGCGCCCGATCCAGCTCTTCCTGGCTCATTTCCTGTTTCTGCTCGAGCAGCGCCCGCTCCTTGAGGAAACGGTCCAGCATATGGGCCATGCGCTCGCTTTGGGTGGGCTTTATCAGGTAGTCGAACACGCCGCCGCGCAGGGCTTCCTGGATGGTGTCCACCTCCTTGGCGGCGGTGACCATGACGATGTCGATATGCCGGTAGTGCCTGCGGATCTCCCACAGCAGCTCCAGTCCGGTGGCGTCGGGAATATAGGCATCCAGCAGCACCAGGCTGATCTGCCCGGCATGCTCCGCGAGAAAGGACAGGGCCTCGGCCCGGGTTTTGGCTTCATGCAGTACCCTGAAGCCGGCGGTCTGTTCTACAAACTGGCGGTTGATTTCGGCGATGCGAAAGTCATCCTCGATAATCAGTACGCCGTGGGTCTTGTTCATCCAGCTTTTTCCTCTTGCCTTGCCACCCGATCCTTGGCCAGGGTGACGATAAAGCAGGCCCCGCCCAGATCACCGTCCTCCAGGCTGACGTCCCCATCGTGTTCCAGGCATAACCGGCGTACCAGCGCCAGTCCTATTCCCCTGTGCTTGCCCTGCTTGGTGGTGAAGCCATCCTGAAAAATCTGGGCCAGCAGGCCGGGGTCCACGCCCGGACCGTTGTCTTCCACTTCGAACAGCAACTGCGCACCGAGATCGGTGAAGAACAACCGTACCCGGGGGATGGTGTCCGTTCCCTGCAGGGCGGCGTCCACCGCGTTGTTGAGCAGGTTGCCGAGCACCGACAACAGCACTTCCTGGCCACCGGGGCTGAGCGGAGTATGCAGGGCACTGTGTTCGACGATATCGAGCTGCACGCCTTTCTCCGCCGCGTCCGCCAGCTTGCCGAGCAGGATGCCGCCGACCAGGGGATCGGCCACTTGTTCCAACACCGTTGCCAACTGGGCCTGTTCGCGGGCGGTTTCCTGGTTGATAAGGGCCAGCGCTTGCTGGGGCTTATCGAGCTGCAGCAGGCCGGAAATGGTATACAGCTTGTTGGAGAATTCGTGGGCCTGGACCCGCAGGGCATCCATGTCCTTGCTGACCGCGTTCAGTGCCAGGGACAAATCCCGGATTTCCTGGCGGCTGCGGAAGGTAGCCACGGCGCCTTCCACCTTGCCTGCGTGGATGATGGGCACCCGGTTGACCACCACCGGATGCTCGCCTATCCACATCTCCTGATCGAACTGGCGCTCGCCGCTGGACAGCACTTCCCGCAGCCGGGAATTGGGCACCAGCTCCTGCACCGGCAATCCCAAGGCGTCGCTGTCTGACGGCAGGTCGAGAAAGCGCCGGGCCGCCTGGTTGAGCAGGGTGATGCGCCCTTCCCGGTTGATGGCCACTATACCCTCGTGGATGGACTGCAGTATGGCATCCTTCTCCATCACCAGGCGGGCGATTTCATGGGGCTCCAGGCCCAGGATCACTCGTTTCAGGTGCTGGGCCAGCCAGGCGGCACCTGCCAGCCCCAGCAGCACCATGAGCCCGACCAGTATCCAGCCCAGGGCCAGGTAGTTGTCGATATCGTAGTCGACCTTCTCCAGCATGAAACCCACCGACACGATGCCGACGATGTCGCCGGCGGCATTGAAGATGGGGGCCTTGCCGCGGATGGCTTCCCCCAACGATCCTTCCGCCTCCGAAATGTAGGCTTCACCGCCGATCAGCGCCCGTTCGTTGTCGCCGCCGACCATGGGCAGCCCCAGTCGCTCCGGCAGCGGGTGGGAATAGCGGATGCCGAAGCGATTGCCCACCACCACGTAGCGGGCGCCGGTTTCGATACGGATCTGCTCGGCCAGGGGCTGGATGATGGCCGCCGGCTCCGGAGTATCGAATGCCTCGACGATGGCGGGGATCTGGGCTACGGCCTGGGCCACGTTCATGGCCCGCAGGCCAATCTGTTCGGTGATGATCTGGCCCTGACGGTGGTGCAGGTAGGTGCCCTGCACCAGCAGGGTGGCGGCCACCAGGGTGCCGACCAACAACAGCACCTGGGTGCGGAAGCGGAGCGGGGGGGAGAAGCGCTTTGTGTTAACGGACACCTGAACACTGCCTGTAATAGGGGGCTTGCCCTAGTGTACCCCCCATCTGCCAGCCAGCCCAATACGGGACGGCAATAATGTGAGGGCTGTTCTGCCCGGTGTTTACCGGGCTAGCTCCTGTAGTCACCGATATCGGGTCGGCGGCTGGGGCCGAGCAGGGCCAGGTCGACCGGATGGAAGGCTTTGATGGCCTCGAAGCAGAAATCCCCTACCGCCCGGTGCAGGGCCTGGGGATCGTGGTTGGTGATGATGATCACGCTCTTGGACAGATTACGCCGGCGGCGCAACAAATGCCCCAGAAAGCTGGACTGGCTTTCTGCCAGACGGGTACGGTTGGCGGCGACCTCATCCAGCACCAGCAGGTCGACCTCTTCCAGCGCCCGGCGATACTGGTTACGACTTTCCTGGTCTTCGATCACGCCGAAAAACAGCCGATCCACGACCGAGGCCCACTGCTGGAAGATCACCGACTTCTGGTGCTGACGGATCAGTTCATGGGCGATGGCGCCGGCCAGGGTGGACTTGCCAGTACCGAAGTCACCGTAGATCAGGATGGCGGCCCCGCCTTTTTGCTCCCAGTGGTCGAAGGCATTGATAAAATGATGGGCGGTATCGATATGATGACCGAGCACCGGATCGTTGCCGTCCATATTGGCGAAGGTCCAGTCCGGATTGAGATCCGCCTGGGCCAGCAGGCGCTCGGTGCGCTTCTGGCGTGCCTCCTGCTGGGCCAGACGCACCTCGGCGTTGGCCTGCTGCTCGTACTGTCGCTTGAGGCTGGCATAGTCGTACTGGGGCAGGTTGCCACTGGCACGCAGTCGTTTGATGCGGCTCAGCAACCCCTGTACCTGGCCACCATTCGCGTCGGCGGACAGGTTCCGGTCCGGTCGCTGGCGTCGCCGACGGGCAATGTCGGCCAGGTCGGCGGCAATCTCTTCAGGTGTCTTTTTCATTGCGATCTCCCTGGGCATGGGGGCTTAGGCGGCGGGCTTCTTCCATCATTTCACGGGCGCGCTTGCTGGGGCCGGAGTCGACTTTAGCCGGGATCTGCTGGTAGCCGTTGCTGTCCTGTGGTGCCGGTACGCGTCTGACGCTGCGCTGGTTCTTGAGCTTGCGCACGAATTTCAGCATCCATTGATGTTGGTTTTCAAACACCTCGGGGCGGCCCAGCCAGTAGGCGATGAACTCGCCCAGCTCGGTGTCATCAAAATGGCTGTCCAGCAGGCCGCACAGCCTGGCCAGGCCGTCAAACTGGTCGTCCGGGCGCCACTCGGGGTGCATGGCAAACTGGCGGGAAGGCAGGGGAGCCAATCCCTGCAGCCGCTTCAGCGGCAGTAAAAACACGGCACCATGATAGTGTTGCGGGTTGGGCTTTGCCTGCGGGCTCAGCAGGCCGGCTTCCAGCAGTTCGTCCACCAGCGCGGTCAGCTCCACCGGGGTAACCCGGTAACGAAATTCACCCTCCCCCTGTACCGCCAATGCCTTGCCCAGGCTCGGATAATCGAGGGCCTGGGTATGATCGCCCCGGGCACTGTGCCGGAGGTAAAACTGGTATAAGCTGCGGGCCGGATGGGACAGTCGGGGAGAGGTCAGCGCCTGATATTCTGCCGGAGTCATAATGCCACTGTTGCTGCATGGGGTGGCCATTATCCAACAAAGTGCCGACAGAATACAGCCGGTAGGGTGATGTCGCTGTCACTGTGACTAAAATCGGCTAGGCTCAGTGTATACATCACATTACCCTGCCGCATTGAACTATGTTTGATTTTTGCCCGCTGATTTTACTGATAGAAGACGACCCGGTATTCCGTCGACTGATGGTGGCCTACCTCGAGCTGTGGGGGGCCAGGGTGCTCGAAGCGGACAGCGTTGAAGAAGGACTGCTGCTGGCCGAGCTGAACGGTCCCGACCTGGTGCTGAGCGATTTGCTGCTGCCGGCGCCGGCGGGGCTGGAGGTGATTGCCTGTCTGAAGCGACGGTATCCTGCCCTGCCGGTAATTGCCATTTCCGGCCAGCAGAAAATGGCGGACGTGGCGCGGGCCCTGCGTGCCGGCGCCGAGGACTACCTGATCAAGCCCATTCGCAGCTGGAACCTGGTGGCGGAAGTGATCGTCGGCAGCCTGAAGCCCGATCCCCACAGGTTATTGGACGAGTTGAATGACCATCTGGCCTATTATCGTCGGGAAGATATCGCCGCCAGCCGGCTGCTGCAGAGCTGGCAGCAGCAGCCGGAAAGGGCCCTGGGAGACTGGCGGCTGAGTTGCCGGCAAAGCTCGCCCTGGGTACTGACCGAATACATCACGCTGGATCAGGATCTGCTGTTGCTGCTGGCGGAGTTCGATCCGCTCAATATGGACACGCCGGTGGTCATGACGCTGGTCACTTTCGTACTCAATGAACCCCTGCGGCGCTACGGTAGCGAGCCTGGCAGTGTGCTGAACAGTCCGGCCCGTACCCTGGAATATATCAACCAGCTTATTCTGGACGTGGGGCTGGATACCCGGGTCAACCTGGCTTTGTTTCGGTTGTATGCGGATGCAGGCCGGGTGGAGGTGGCCAACGGTGGTATGGTCGGCAGCGACTGGCTGGAACACTGCGATGCCGGCCCCCTGGGATTGAAGGAACTGACCGCCAACCAGTTTAGTTATCGCTGTTCTTTCCCTCTGAATCTGACCCTCAAGGGCAGTTTTGGCGGCGAGATCCGGCTCACCGCCAACCGTGAACTCACCTGAGCCTGAGTTGCTGCAGATAGCGGGCGAAGTCGGCCCCCAGTTCCCGATGACGCAGGCCATATTCAATATTGGCCATCAATAAACCGAGCTTGCTGCCGCAGTCGTGACTTTTCCCCAGGATATGGTGGGCTTCTACCGGTTCCTGCTCCATCAGCATGGCAATGGTATCGGTCAGCTGTATTTCATCACCCTTGCCGAGCGGCGTTTTTTTCAGTAGCGGCCAGATATTGGCGGACAGGACATAGCGGCCCACTACCGCCAGGTTGGAGGGGGCATCGATCGGCCGGGGTTTTTCGACGATGGCACACAGCGGCGAAGAGGCTCCCTGGCTCAGGAGGCTGCCGTTGATATCGACAACGCCGAATTGATCCACCAGTTCATGGGCGACCGGCTCCACCAGGATCTGGCTGTGACCGTTGTTGTCAAAGGCGCGGATCATGGCGGCCAGGTTGTCTTGCCGCAGATTACAGGCGGCCTCGTCGATCAGCACATCGGGCAGCAAGATGGCGAAGGGGGCGTCACCGACCAGTGGATGGGCGCAGAGGATGGCGTGGCCCAGTCCCTTGGCCTCGCCCTGGCGGACGTGCATGATGGTGACATCGGGCGGGCAGATATTCTGTACTTCGCTGAGCAACTGACGCTTGACCCGTTTTTCCAGGGTGGCCTCCAGCTCGAAGCTGGTATCGAAGTGGTTTTCGATGGAGTTCTTGCTGGCATGGGTGACCAGCACGATCTCCTTGATCCCGGCCTGGACCGCTTCGTTGACCACGTACTGGATCAGGGGCTTGTCGACCACCGGCAGCATTTCTTTGGGGATGGCCTTGGTAGCGGGCAGCATGCGGGTGCCCAATCCTGCGACCGGAATCACTGCTTTGCGAATCAATGGCTGTGAAGACATGGTTCTGACGCCAAAAAACAACGGGCTCGTATCATAACCAATAGCAGCCCTCCCGGCCATGCCCGGGAGGGCTGAAGGTCAGTTACTCAGCAGGTGTCGGTTTTTTTCCACCGTGGCGGGGCCAATACCGCTGACCTTGGCCAGGTCATCGACCGAGCCAAAGGGACCGTTGTTTTCCCGGTATTCCACTATGGCTGCCGCCTTGGCCGGCCCAATGCCGGTGAGCAGGGCGAGCTGATCCTGAGTGGCGGTATTGATGTCGATGCTGGTGATCACGGCTTCCTGGACCGGCTCGTTGGCCAGGACCGGGGTGCCGAGAGCCAGTGTCGCCGCCAGCAGAGTGGATAACAGAGCCTTGTACATACCCGTCTCTCCTTGTTGTTGGAATGATGTCGTCCATTGGACCTATCAAGCCTTGGCCAGGGAGGGAGGTTTGGGCAATGCCGAAGAGAAAAATCCCCCAAATGGGTGAAGACATCGCCCGACAGTGAGCCGGTGCCAAAGTGCAACCTTGATTTCTTCAAGGCCACATAAAGGCATAAACCGGTGCGGCGGAAAGTCGGTGCTATCGCCGACATCCCGCCTTCATTGTCCACCCTCGAGACGCTATTATTTGCTGATGGTCTGCTGCAGGGCGTCGATGGAGGACTGGATGCCCGCCTCGGTGGACATGGTGAAGTCTTCCATCTCCAGGCTGACCCAGTCGTTGTAGCCCTGCATGCGCACCACCGAGAAGAACTCCTTCCACCACTGCAGGTCGTGGCCGGCGCCGACGGCGACGTAGTTCCAGGCGCGGTTGGCCACGTCGGTGACCTCCTTCAGTTCGAGCAGGCCGTTCACATCGGCCAGGCTGCGCTCGATGCGGGTGTCCTTGCCGTGCACGTGGTGGATGGCGTTGCCCAGGGCGCGGGCCGCGGCGATGGGGCAGGCCCCTTTCCAGAACAGGTGCGAGGGGTCGAGGTTCAGGCCGACCTTGGGCCCTACTTCATCGCGCAGGCGGAACAGGGTCTCGGGGTTCCATACCAGCATGGCCGAGAAGTTTTCCAACGCGTATTTCTCCACCCCCACCTCGTTGGCCAGCTTCACCAGCCGGTGCCAGAGCGGGAAGGCGCAGTCTTCCCACTGGTAGCGGTCGCGCTCGGGCATCTCGTCGGGCCAGCTCTTGGTGTAAACCAGCCAGTTCGGCACGCTGTCGCCGGGGGCGGCGGCGGGCAGGCCGGACATGGTGACTATCTTCTTCACACCGATTTCGCCGGCCAGGCGGATGGTCTGCTCCATCTCCTTGAGGTGGCGCTCGCCCATGGCGCCCGGATCGAGCGGGTTAGCCGAGCAGTTGAGCGCGGCGATCTCGAGGCCGCGTGCCTCGATTTCGCCCAGCTTTTTCTTCAGCAGGCCCTTGTCGGCCAACAGTTCGTCGGCGCGGAAATGGGGCCCCTTGGACCAGCCGCCGCCGGTCATTTCCAGGCCTTCGACGCCCAGCGCCACACATTTGTCGAGCATCTCGGTGAAGGAGAGGTTGCCCATCACATCGGTACAGATGGAAAGTTTCATGTTCGTTGATCCTTGGTTGCTAAGACTGTTGATGACCGGTTATTGGTAGTCGACCCAGACGGCGCCGGCGTTGGCCGAGCGCACGCAGTTCTCGAGCCAGCGCACCCCTTCGGTGCCGGCCTCGATGCCCGGATAATGATGGGTGCTCAGGAAGGCCTCGTCGCCGCGTTGTTTGGCGTCGATGGCCTGGGCGATCCACAGGTAGATGTTGGCCCAGCTGTCGCCCAGGCCTTCGGTGTGCAGCGCGCCCATGCGATCGACTGCCAGGCTCTCCTTTTCAAGGTAGGGCATGCCGTGGTGCAGGGTGCGGTTCGGCTCGCCCTGTACTTCATAGATCAACTGGTCGGGGTGGGCGTCGGACCACTCGACGGAGGCCCTGGAGCCGACGAAACGGTAGCGCTGGGAGCCCATGTTGCCGGCGTTCACCGACGACACCCACAGCCGCCCGCGGGCGCCGTTGTCGTAGTGGGTCAGCACGGTGGCGTGGTCTTCGAGCGGTGCCCGGGTCGGAATGAAGGCCTTGCGGTCGCACAGCAGCTTGTCGATCTTCAGGTGCGGCAGCACCACCTCGGACAGGTAGTAGAGGTGGGTGCCGATATCGCCCAGCACGAAGGTCGCCCCCGCGGTGGCGGGGTTGGTCCGCCATTTCACCGCCTCGCCCGCGCCCGTGTCGTCGCCCGAGTTGAAACCATGGGTGTATTGCATGTCGACGATGCGGATATCGCCGAGCATGCCTTTCTTGACCATGGCGGCCATCTGGTGCACCAGCGGGTGGCCGGTAAAGCCGTAGGTCACGCCCACGATCAGTCCCTTTTCCCTCGCCAGTGCCGCCACCTCATCGCACTCGGCGACGGTGAAGAACAGCGGCTTTTCGCAGATGACATGCAGGCCCGCTTCCAGGCACGCCTTGGTGATCTCGAAGTGGGTGAAGTTGGGGGTGGCGATCGACACTACCTCGACGCCGTTTTCACGGGCGGTTTCGCCCGCGATCAGCTCCTGATAGGTGGCGTAGCAGCGATCCTCGGCCACCCCGAGCCGGGTGCCGAAATCGCGGCCGCGGGCCGCGTCCAGATCGAAGGCGCCGGCCAGCAATTGGTAGGTGCCGTCGCGCAGGGCGCCGGTGCGGTGCTTGTAGCCCACCTGACCGGTGCGGCCGCCGCCGACCATGCCCCAGCGCAGGGGCCGCGCGATTGTTCGTTCTCCGTTTATCATGATCTTATCCTCTTCAAAGTGCGACAGTATCGCTCGTGTTCTGTTGATTCTTGCAATCGGGTGCAAGGAAGTTTAAAAATTTTCCCCGGAGCGGGGAAGGTGTTAGTGCACCCGGTTGCAAAATGGTTTCTTAAAAAACCGACACTATGTCGGTAAGTTGGTTACCTTGGGAGAGTATTAATCTCTTTTCTTTTGCACCCGGTTTCAAATACACTAGATCGCATGATAAGAAACTGTCAACAGTAAATTCAAAAATGGTTAAAAACACACAGGAACAGGGTGTTCGCAAGGTTACCGCCAGCGACGTGGCGCAGCGGGCCGGCGTCTCCAAATGGACGGTGTCCCGGGCCTTTACCGAAGGGGCGTCTATCTCTCCCAAGGCACTGGCGCGGGTGCTGCAGGCCGCCGAGGAGCTGGGTTACAGGCCTAACCTGCTGGCGCGCAGCCTGACCACCCGGCGGACCAATATCGTCGGCCTGGTGGTCGACGAGCTGGGCAACCCCAATCTTGCCATGATCCTGGACGAGATCACCCGTCAGCTGCAGCGCAAGGGCTACATGGCCATGCTACTTAACATCACCTCGGAGCAGAGCTACCGCGCCGCCATGTCGCTGGCGGATCAGTTCCAGGTGGATGGGCTGATCTTCCTGGGCACCATACTGAGCGACGAGCTGCTGCAACTGGCGAGGAATATCGGCAATATCCCGCTGATCGTGCTCTACCGCAACAGCGACAACCCGGACATCCATGTGGTCAGCACCGACGGCTGTCGCGCCGGGCAGGAAATCGCCGCCCTGATGGTGGCCCAGGACTATGAGCGCATCGGTTATATGGCGGGCCCGCCGTCGGAAAGCACCCAGCTCCGACGCCTGGACGGTTTTCGGGACGGCTTGGCCGAGCGGGGGAAAGAGCTGGCGTTGATCCTCAGCGCCGAACATTACCAGCGGGAGCAGGGCTACCAGAGCCTGCTCCATTATCTGGACACCACCCCGAGGGAGGCCAGGATAGAAGCCCTGTTCTGCGAGAACGACATACTGGCGATAGGGGCACTGGAGGCGCTGAGGGTGCGGGGGGAGGAAGGCCGCATGGCCATCGTCGGCTTCGACGACATCGAGCTGGCTGCCTCGCCCTGTTACCAGCTGACCACTTACCGGCAGCCGCTGCAGGTGCTGATCAGCGAGGCCATCCGGCGCCTGACGGCGGACGAGTCTCCTTCACGTTACCTGGCGCCGGGCGCCCTGGTGCTAAGGCGTTCTCATCTCAGGGGATAAAAAACCGGCCCAGGGCCGGTTTGGTGCTCAGGGCAGGACTTTCCTGAAGGGCTTGACGATGACGGAGGCGTAGACGCCGGCCTCCCTGTAGGGATCGGCGTCGGCCCAGGCCTGGGCGGCGTTCAGGGAGTCGAACTCGGCGATTACCGTGCTGCCGGTAAAACCGGCCTCGGCGGGGTCTTCGGCATCGATGGCCGGATTGGGGCCGGCCACCAGCAGCCGGCCTTCATCGGCCAGGGCCTGCAGCCGGGCCAGGTGGGCCGGGCGGGCTTCCTGGCGTTTGGGCAGGCTATCGGGAACATCTTCACTGAAGATCACGTACCACATCAGGGTTGTCCTTCTTGTTTGGTGCCGTCCTGTGCCGGCAACTGGCGATAGAGGTAAAAGGCGGTGGCGAAGGTGAAGGCCAGGGTCAGGCCGAGCAGGCCGAATACCTTGAAGTTGACCCAGAATTCCTGGGACAGGTAAAAGGCCACATAGACGTTGAGGGCGCCGCAGAAGGTGAAAAAGCCCGCCCAGGCCAGGTTGGCCCTGTCCCAGATGGCATCGGGCAGCGGCATTTCCTTGCCCAGCATCTGTTTGATCAGGTTCTTGCCGAAACCGTAGCGACCGACCAGCAGGCCGATGGCGAACAGGCCGTTGACGGCGGTTACCTTCCATTTGATAAAGGCATCCTCCCGGAGAAGCACGGTGAGACCGCCGAAGAACAGTACCAGCACCAAGGTGATAAGGTGCATTTTTTCCAGCTTTTTGTGCCTGATCCACTGCACCAGCATCTGCACGCAGGTGGCGGCCATCAGGGCGCCGGTGGCGGCATAGATATCGACCGTCTTGTATACCACGAAGAAGATGATCAGCGGGATGAATTCGGCGAATTGCTTCATAGGAATGACCTGTACTGCGAATGTGCGCCCAGTTTACCCGTGCTCCGGGCCGCTGGCAAAGGTTTGGCCGCCACCGGCGGCGGCCAGCAGGGGCCGGTTAGGCCAGCATGGCCTCCAGGGCGGCCTGATCCGGGCTGGGCACCGGCGGGGCCGTCATGGCCGCGGCCAACAGTTGTACCAGCTCTCCCAGCATCCCCGGCGCCGGCGGCAGATGGCTGCCCAGTACCGTTTCGGCGCCGAGTTGTGCCAACTCACCCAGCCTGGCATTGAGGCGATCCGCGTCGTAGAGGCGCAGCCAGGGGGAGTCGATGGCCGACCAGGTGTGCAGGCCCTGGCGCAGGCTCTTGGCCGTCAGTTCCTCGGTGCTGTCCGCCGGCCCTGGCAGTAGGGTTCCGAAGCAGTCCGAACTGAACAGCGTCAGGGAGCGGGGATCGTACAGGCCCAGGGTTTCCGGGGCGTCGAACACCGGGGGCTGCACAGCCAGCAACTGCCGGTCCCCGACGTCCAGCCGCTGGCCCGGATTGAGCAGGTGCATCCGTTCGGCCGGCAGGCCGTGCATCATCAGCTTGCCCATGCCGATAAAAGTGGTTACTACCCGGGCCTCGGGGGCTTCGGCCAGCACGCTGGCCAGGTTGCCCATGTGATCCGGATCGGCGTGGGTCAGCCAGACCCAGCGCAGCCGGCTTATGTCCAGGCTGGCGCGCAGTGCCGCCATAAAGCCCTCGCGCTGGTGACTGAGTCCGGTATCCACCAGCACCGGTTGCGTCGCCCGGATCAGGTAACTGTTGACCGGTAGAATGCCGAATCCGGGCACCGGGATATGGCCGCCCAGCAGTTCGGTGTCGGCGGCTACCCGCCGGTGATTGATGCCGTTGATTCCTTCCATCATCTTTTGCTCCGTGTTGACCATTGGCATCCGTCCGATGCCAATGGTGTTGTCGTCACTCTCACTTTCATTGAACGTCACTGTTCAATTAAAATTAACGCTACGCCCGGGCAGGGGCGGTTGTCAAGAAATCATTAAACAGTTATGCTCACTCAAATGAAAAAACGTACTTATCAACAAAAACGCCGTGCCGAGCAGCAGGAACAGACCCGGGAGCGTATCGTCGAGGCGACTATGGCGCTGCACCAGGAGTTGGGCCCGCGTGATACCACCATCAGCGCCATCGCCGAACGGGCCGGGGTGCAGCGGCTGACCGTCTATCGCCATTTCCCGGACGATCAGGCCCTGTTCCAGGCCTGCACCTCGCGCTGGCTGGCGCAGCACCGGCCGCCGGATCCCGCGTCCTGGCAAATTATCGACGCTTCCGGGGAGCGGCTGAGAACGGCGCTGGCGCAGCTTTACGGTTATTTCCGGAGCACGGCCCGGATGTGGACCCTGTCCTATCGGGACGAAGCGGAAGTGACAGCGTTGCAAGCGCCGATGGCCCGTTTTCACGGCTATTTGCAGGAGATCAGGGACGACTTGGCGCAGGCCTATGCACCGGCACCGGTGCAGCGGCGGCAACTCGACGCCGTGCTGGCCCATTGTGTGGACTTTCCCACCTGGCAGTCGCTGGCGGCCCAGGGGTTGGATGATGCCGAAATGGTCCGGCTGGTGGAGTGCTGGGTAAAGGCCGTGGCCGAGGCGGCCACGGAGTTAAAACAGGAGAAAGTGCTCAGGCGGTAACGCCCGCGGCAATAAACCGCATGCTGGCCTGTACTGCCGGCAGCGGCTCGTCCAGTTCGCACACTTCCCGCGCGAAGGGTTCGAACGACAAGTAGCCCCGATAACCCTGGCCGAGCAGGGTTTTGATCTGCTCCAGGTTGTGCAGCCGGTCTGCGGGGCCGACCAGCACCCGGTGGGCGTCCAGCATCTGTGCATAGCCAATACTGGTGTCTTCCACCCCGGAGATGTGCACCAGACCGGTAAACTCGGGGAAGAATTCGGTTTCGCCCGCTACCATGTGGTGGAAAGTATCGTGCACCAGGGCGAAGCGATCTTCGCCGTCCACCGCCTTGATGGCGGCCACCGCATTTTTCTTCAGCCGCAGGGAGGAAATGGGGAAGCCCAGCGGCTCCACAAAACCCTTGAGGCCGTGTTTTTCCAGTATTGGCTTGAGTCCGCGCAGGGCCTGCTCCAGGCCGGCCTGCTTCTCTGCGTCCGAGGCCTGGTAGCTGCCGTCGTTGAGTGGGCACATCACCAGGCCGGTGGCGCCACAGGCGGCGGCCAGTTCAGCCAGCGTTTCGGCCTGGGCGGCGCGCTCCTCGCTCCAGATGTTGAACGGATAGAGGGCGTTGATGCTCAGGATCTCGATGCCGAGCTCATGGGCCCGGGCGCCGATGGCGCGGGCGTGGTCCAGCTCGCTGACGCTGTTGTCGGCCACGTCGTTGCGCAGCTCCACCGCCTTCAGGCCCAGGGCCTTGGCGGTATCGAGCAGTTCGAAGGCGTCGAGTCTGGGGGCCGTCATGTGGTTCAGGGAAAAAGTCGGGTTCAGTTGAGACATTTTGGTTCGGCTCCGTACATCATTTGTTGTAGAAGGTGGGGCGCTCGGCCATTTCCACCTGTTCAATCTGGCTACTTTCCTGGGCCTTGACGCAGGCATCGGCGGCCACGGCGGCGGCATAGCCGTCCCAGGCGGTGGGGCCGGACAGCTGTTGCTGTTCAATGCCCTTGATAAAGTCCTGCAGTTCGATGTCGTAAGCTTCGATAAAGCGCTGTTTCCAGTCGGTGAGGATGCTGGTGGCCAGTTTCGCTTCGGTGCGCAGCAGCAGGCTCTGAGGCTCGGGCAGGTTGGCGATACCGGTTTCGCCTACCACCGAGCACTGGATGTCGTAGCCGTACTGGCAGTTGACGAAGATTTCCAGATCGATGCGTACGCCCTTCCGGGTTTCTATCAGCACGATTTGCGGATCGGCCAGGTGCGCGAAACGGTGGCGGGTGCGCTTGGGGTAGACCACCTGCACCGTCTTGTAGTCGTCGTCCAGCAGCCAGCGCAGCACGTCCAGCTCGTGGATGGCGGTGTCGACGATGGCCATGCTGGTGACATAGCTGTCGGGCACGGTCGGATTGCGGTGGGCGCAGTGCACCATCAGTGGCGCGCCGATCTGACCGGCGTCGATGGCCTGTTTCAGTAGCTGGTAGCCCTTGTCGTAGGAACGCATAAAGCCCACTTGCACCAGGCGCTTGCCGGTGGCTACCTCGGCCTCGACGATATTGAGGCAGCCCCGAGCGGTAGTGGCCAGGGGCTTCTCGCAGAACACGTATTTGCCGGCCGCGATGGCGGATAACACGAACTCTTCGTGGGTGGGCCCCCAGGAGGTGACCAGCACGGCGTCCACGCTGTCGGCCTTGATCAGGTCATGGCCGTTGTCGTAAACCTCGGCATCCAGTCCCAAGCGTGCCACCACCGCTTCGGCCTGGGCACGGTTGACGTCGTTCACTGCCACCACCTTGCCGCCGGACAAGGTCTGGGTAATGCGCCTGGCATGGTCTTCGCCGATGGCGCCCGTGCCGATAACACCGATTCTGATTGTCATGATTTCTCCAGATTAAACATGGTCCTGCCGGCCTGCTGCCGGTTAACAGCGATATTCATTCCACCAGGCCTGTACATTTCGATGTTACGGGCCTGGTGGAATTTATGTTTCATGGCAATCACTATAAGCAGTGGTGGGGACAAAACGCCAAGAACGTGATGATGGAAAGCCATCATTGCAGCTATACTGAGGCGATTTTCGAGGCCCGGAGTGTAAAAACATGAAGAAGATCACCCTGGCCGAGGTGGCCAGACGGGCCGGCGTGGGGGAAGCCACGGTGGATCGGGTGCTGAACGAGCGGGGCAATGTGGCGCCGGCCACCGCCGAACGGGTGATCCGTATCGCTCGGGAGCTGGGAATGAAACGGGTGTTGCCGGACGAATGGCGCCGGCTGCGTCACGTGGAGGTATTCCTGAGCGACAGCGATACCTATTTCTTCAAACAGTTGAGCCAGAGCTTTATGGAGGCGGCGGATACCCTGGGCAAACGGCGCCTGGTGCTGCATCGTACCCTGGTGGGTGAGCGGGAGCCGGATCGGCTGGTGAAGAAACTGAACCAGGCCGCCGCCGTGCGGGACGGCATTATCCTGTTTGGCTCGGATCATCCGGCGGTGGTGGCGGCGGTAAATGCCGCCACGGACAAGGGGATACCGGTGATCAGCCTGGTCACCGAGCTGCCGGGTACCCGGCCTCTCGCCCATGTGGGTATCGATCAATATGCCGCCGGGCGCACCGCCGGCTGGTTGCTGGAACAATGGTGCCGGCAGCCTGGAGAAGTGCTGGTGGTGTGTGGCCCACAAGAGGTACTGGTGCACCGGGAGCGGGTGCGGGGCTGCCGGGAGCGATTGGCCGAATCGGCCCCTCATCTGGTGCCCCTGGTGCTGGAGGGCAGGGAGCAGAACCCGCTTATCGAATCCCTGGTGCGGGAACGGCTGGCCACGGGCCGGGTGGTGGCGGTGTACAACACCGGGCCCGGCAACGGCACCATCGCCCGCTTGCTGGCGCGCCATGGCCTGGCTGGTCGTTGCATCTTTATCGGCCACGAGCGGCATGCCACCACCGAAACCCTGCTGCGTCAGGGAAAAATGCACCTGACCCTGGATCAAACCCCCAGGCTGCACGCCTTTCGCGCCCTGGAGCTGCTGCTCTGCCACCTGGAGCAGGGAGCACCGCCGGCCGCCGGGGGACATATCGATTTTTCCCTGATCACCCGGGAGAACCTGGGCCACTGAGCGGTTGCACACCCTCTTTGAAATTTACGTTTCATTTTATTTCGACCTTAAAAGGACTCTTTCGGGTCTGGGTAAGGTCGTTTCCCGCGCCTTTCTCTCTGATTTCACCTTTATCTTACAACATTATGATTTTGAAGAAAATTTAAGGGTCATTCCGTTGCCGTTCCGCCGTGGTTCGGCAGCAGAATACGATCCATGTCAAAGAATTGTTATTTTTTTGATGATTGGGGGTGATAGCGCCTTGCGAAAAATCATAAATTCCAACATTATTAATTTTGAAATAAACGTTCAATTGATGGTTCGCCATTACCGATAGCGATGTTATCGGGCTGTTAGTGGTTGAATAGCCCGGTCAAGGAATGAAACACCCCGGTTTCCCCACAAGGAGTAAGACCATGAAATTCAAAAAGCTGATTGTTGCCTCCGCTCTGGCCGCGACCCTGCCGTTCGGCGCTTATGCCGACGACGTCAAGATTGGCGTTGCCATGGCGATGTTCGACGACAACTTCCTGACCCTGATCCGCCAGGCCATGCAGGAGAAAACTGCGGAGCTCGACGGCGTCAGTGCCCAGTTCGAGGACGCCAAGGCAGATGTGGGCCAGCAACTGCAGCAGGTGGAAAGCTTTATCAGCCAGAAGCTGGATGCCATCATCATCAACCCGGTGGATACCCAGGCAGTCGCCCCCATCATCCGTCGCGCCGAAGCCGCCGGCATTCCGCTGATCTTCGTTAACCGCCGTCCCGAAACCGAGCTGCCCGCCAATATGGCTTATGTGGGCTCCGACTCCAAGGTAGCCGGGGTGCTGCAGATGGAATATATCGTCGAGAAGCTGGGCGGCAAGGGCAATGTGGCCATCCTGATGGGGGCTCTGTCCGACGAGGCCACCCGCGACCGTACCCGCGGGGTGGAGGAAGTGGCCGCCAAGTACCCGGACATCAAGATCATTGCCAAGGAAACCGGCAAGTGGGCCCGTAAGGAAGGCATGGACATCACCAACAACTGGCTGCTGTCCGGCTACGAGATCGACGCTATCGCTTCCAACAACGATGAAATGGCCATCGGCGCCATCATGACGCTGGGACCCAACCGCCTGAAGGACGTGATCGTAGGCGGCGTGGACGCCACTCCCGACGCCCTGGCCTTTGTTGACAGGGGGATGCTTGACGTGACCGTGTTCCAGGATGCCAAGGGCCAGGGGTCTGCCGCCATCGAGACCGCCTACAAGATGGCTAAAGGTGAGGCCGTTGAGCAAAATGTCATGATTCCTTTCGAGTTGGTTACTAAAGACAACTACAAGGACTACGTCGGACGTAACTAAGGCTCGGTATGGGCCCCGCCCGGCGGGGCCCCTTGATACGTCTTGGAGGTAATCAGATGTACCCATATGTGCTCGAGGCCGAAGGCATCAGCAAAGGCTTCCCCGGTGTCAAGGCGCTGGACAACGTCACCCTGAAGATCCGCCCGGGCAGCGTGCATGCCCTGATGGGCGAAAACGGCGCCGGCAAGTCGACCCTGATGAAGTGCCTGATCGGTATCTATACCCCCGATACCGGCACCATCAAGGTCAAAGGCAAGGAAATGAATTTCCGCGATACCATGGATGCCCTGCACTCCGGTATTTCCATGATCCACCAGGAGCTGAACCTGGTGCCCCATATGACGGTGGCGGAAAATATCTGGTTGGGGCGCGAGCCGATGAAAGGCCCTTTCGTCGACCACGACACCCTCTACCGGGAAACCGACAAGCTGCTCAAGCAGCTTAGCATCAAGGTCAAACCCGATGAGCTGGTGGGTGAACTGAGCATCGGCACCCAGCAGATGATCGAAATCGCCAAGGCGGTGTCCTACGACGCGGACGTGGTGATCATGGACGAGCCCACCTCTGCCCTGACCGAAGGCGAGGTGTTCCATCTGTTCCGCATCATCAGCGACCTCAAGGAACAGGGCAAGTCCATTGTCTACATCAGCCACAAGATGGACGAGATTTTCGAAATCACCGATGAAATCAGCATTTTCCGGGACGGCACCTATGTCGGCTCGGACAAAACCGACCATTTCGATCGCCAGAGCCTGATCACCAAAATGGTGGGCCGCGAACTGACCCAGATGTTCCCCAAGTTCAACGACAATATCGGAGAAGAGGTGCTGGCGGTGAACAACCTCTGCCGCGCCGGCAAGTTTCACGATGTGAGCTTTTCGCTCAAGCGCGGCGAGATCCTGGGGGTGGCCGGCCTGGTGGGCGCCGGGCGCAGCGAGGTAATGGAAAGCCTGTTTGGGGTATACCCGGCAGACAGCGGCAGCATAGTGCTGGAAGGGCAGGAAGTACAGATAGGCTCCCCCGCCCAGGCCATCGATCTGGGACTGGCTTTCCTTACCGAAGACCGCAAGAAGTCCGGCCTGTTTCTGGTGCTGTCGGTGCTGGAAAACATGAGCATCGTCAAGATGCCGCAGTACATCGACGGCAAGGGCTTCGTCAAGCACGCCGACATGGCCAGGGACTGCATGGAGCAGATCCAGAAGCTCAATATCAAAACCCCCACCATGGATCAGATCATCAATAACCTGAGCGGCGGCAACCAGCAGAAGGTGCTGATCGCCCGCTGGCTGCTGGCCCAGCCCAAGCTGCTGATCCTGGATGAGCCGACCCGGGGCATCGACGTGGGGGCCAAGGCGGAGATCTACAAACTGATCAGCGAACTGGCCAACCGGGGCGTGGCCATCATCATGGTGTCGTCCGAGTTGCCGGAAATCCTGGGCATGAGCGACCGGGTAATGGTGATGCACGAGGGGCATATCACCGGCATTCTCGATAGAGAGGAAGCCACTCAGGAAAAAATCCTCGAGTTGGCCTCGGAATAAGCGGCTATAAAGGAATATGACTATGGAAAACGTAAAGGCAACGAAAGAGATGGCGGCGACGCAGAATGGCGGCACTGCCTGGAACAATATCAAACGGAAAATGCCCAAGGACATGGGCATCTTCCTGGTGATGATCGGCATCGCCCTGGTGTTCGAAGTACTGGGCTGGGTGTTCCGCGGCCAGTCCTTCCTGATGAACCCGGGCCGGCTGGTGCTGATCGTTCTGCAGGTGGCCATCATCGGCATTATCGCGGTGGGGGTGACCCAGGTCATTATCACCACCGGCATCGATCTTTCCTCCGGCTCCCTGGTGGCGCTGACCGCGGTGGTGGCGGCCAGCCTGGCGCAGACTGCCGACAGCATCTCTCCCATGTACCCGGGCCTGGTGGATCTGCCGGCCATCGTGCCCATACTGGCGGGCATCGGGGTCGGATTGTTGTGCGGCGTGGTCAATGGTTTCCTCATTACCAAGACCGGCATCCCGCCCTTTATCGCTACTTTAGGCATGATGGTGTCGGCCCGCGGCCTGGCCCAGTTCTACACCCAGGGCAACCCCATCAGCTTCCTGTCCGACGGCTTTACCTCCATCGGCCAGGGCTCGGTGCCGGTGGTGATCTTCCTGGTGGTGGCGGTGGTGTTCCATATTGCGCTCAAACATACCCGCTACGGCAAATACGTGTACGCCATTGGCGGTAACATGACCTCGGCCCGGGTATCCGGCATCAACGTCGACAAGTACCTGATCATCGTGTACTCCATTGCCGGGGCCCTGTCCGGGCTGGCGGGCATCGTGATGGCGGCGCGGGTGAGCAGCGGCCAGTCCAGCATGGGCCTGGCCTACGAGCTGGACGCCATTGCCGCGGCAGTCATCGGCGGCACCAGCCTGATGGGCGGGGTGGGTCGCATCACCGGCTGTGTGATCGGCGCCATTATCCTCGGCCTGATGAAGAGCGGCTTTACCTTTATCGGGGTGGACAGCTATGTGCAGGACATCATCAAGGGCGCCATCATCGTCGGTGCCGTGGTCATCGACATGCGCCGCAACAGAGTCAAACGCTGATTACAGACTGCGAGTTTGCCCTTTTTCAGGCAGGCGGCTTCGGCCCCTGCCTGTTTTTTATGGGGCTTCGATTCCCCTACCGCAGCATGAAACAAGCGGTCGTCGTTTCAGCCTGACGGTGCCCGGAGCGCTGCCGAAACGAGATCCCGATCAGACAAAATTTTACATATCAGGCACAAATCGAGATCCTGATCATGGAATTTTTGTTCCAAAATTGTATTTAATGGATTAATTGTTTAGATTTGTGTCCGAGATAAATCAATAACAATAACGTTACCTTGCTTTTACGCAGGCCGATGGCCAGGCAGCTATTCAAACGGAGGCATCATGACGCCGCAAGGAAGATACAACATCAAGTACGTACTGCTGATCTGCGCAGTATCCGCATTGGGAGGCCTGCTGTTCGGCTACGACACGGCGGTGATTTCCGGCGCCATCGGCCCCATCAAGAGCTATTTCGGACTGGACGCCGCCGGTGTGGGCTGGGCGGTCTCCAACGTGGCCATCGGCTGCATCGTCGGTGCCTTTGCCGCCGGTAGCATCGCCGGCAAGCTGGGCCGCAAGAAGGCACTGGTGCTGGCGGCGCTGCTGTTTACCCTTTCCGCCCTGGGCTCCGCCCTGGTGGATACCTTCTCCTGGTTTATCGCCTACCGCCTGCTCGGCGGGGTGGCGGTGGGCCTGGCCTCGGCGGTGTCGCCCATGTACATGTCGGAAGTCTCGCCCAAGGACATGCGCGGCCGGGCGATCGGCATGCAGAACTTCGCCATCGTGTTCGGCCAGGTGGCGATTTTTACCATCAACTACCTGATCGCCAAGGGGGCGAGCGAAGCCTGGCTGGTGGACATGGGCTGGCGGGTGATGCTGGGCTCGGAAGTGATTCCCTGTCTGCTGTTCTGCCTGGTGGTGATGTTTATCCCCGAATCGCCCCGCTGGAACGTGATAAAGGGCAACGACGCCGCGGCCCTGGCCACCCTGCGCAAGATCTACAACGGCCCCTACCCGGAAAAGGTACTCAAGGAGATCAAGGACTCGCTCAAGCAGCGCCGGCTGGAGCAGCAGCAAAAGCGCAAGATCGACTACCGCAACGACAGGGCGTTCTGGTTTATCGCCTTCGTGGGCTGCATGATCGCCGTCCTCCAGCAGACCACCGGCGTCAATGTGATGATGTATTTCGCTCCCGTGGTGCTGGAGCAGGCCACCGGCAACAACGAGGCCGCCCTGTTTATGACCATCTGGATCGGGGTGGTGCAACTGGTCGGGACTACCATCGGCGCCTTTTTGATGGACAGGGTAGGGCGGGTGCCGCTGCTGCGCATCGGCGCCATCGGTTCGACCGTCGGTTTGCTGGTGACCTCCTACTTCCTCTACCAGTCGGTGGATCTCTCCGGGGCCGAGGCGGTGCGCAACGGCTATTTCATCCTCTCCGGCATGCTGCTGTTCATGCTGTTCTTCGCCTTCTCCTGGGCGGTGGGTGCCTGGGTGGTGGTGTCCGAAATCTTCCCCAACCGGATGCGTTCCGAGGGCATGTCGCTGGCGATAGCCGCCATGTGGGTGAGCAACTTCATTATCGGCCTCGGTTTCCCGCTGATGAACGACAACGCCTTCCTGCTGGAGCACTTCAACGGCGCCTTCCCCATGTGGCTGTTCGCCGGTTGCTGTGTGCTGTCCTACTTCTTCGTCAGCCGTTTCCTGCCCGAGACCAAGGGCGTGACCCTGGAGCAGATGGAAGAAACCATGCTGGCCAGGACCAAGCTGGAGGCCAAGGAGGTACCGGTCGAGATGGCCCGGGCCAACGGCTGATATCCGAAACCGGCCCCTGGGCCGGTTTTTTTGAGGGACCATGATGATCACCGATCCTTACTTCTACCTGGTTGCCGTGCCCGCCGTGCTGATCTACGGCATCGGCAAGGGCGGCCTGGGCGGTGCCCTGGGGGTGGTGGCGGTGCCCCTCATCAGTCTCAGCACTCATCCTTCCACCGCCGCCGCCGTGCTGCTGCCGCTGCTGTGCCTGATGGACCTGTTCGCCGTGGCCTGGCACCACCGCCATGTGTGCTGGCGCCAAATTCGCCAGATCATCCCCGGCGCCCTGCTGGGAGTGGCACTGGCGGGTCTGCTGATGGCCCGGGCGCCGGGCTGGCTGCTCACCGGCTTTATCGGTATTGCCTCCATCCTGTTCTGCCTGCACCACTGGTTCAGCCCGCCGGTGCCGGCCCGGCCCGGCGGCCTGGGGCAGGGCACCCTGTGGGGTACCCTCACCGGCCTGTTCAGCACCACCATCCACGCCGGCGGGGCGCCGGCCAGCATGTACCTGCTGCCCCAGCAACTGGAGAAGCGGCTGCTAATCGGCACCATGGCGGTGCTGTTCGCGCTGGTCAACCTGATGAAGCTGGTGCCCTATGCCCTGCTGGGCCAGCTCAACCCCGGCAACCTGCAGACCTCGCTGATGCTGGTGCCCCTAGTGCCGGTCGGGGTCTGGCTCGGGGTCTGGCTGGTCCGGACCGCCAGCCAGCGGCTGATCTACCGGCTGTGCTACGGGCTCTTGTTCCTCTCCGGCCTGCACTTCCTGCAGCTGAGCCTCCGGGCCTGGTGGTGATCAGCCCGCCCACTGGGTCAATACCTGCCGGTACCGCCACGGTATCGACACGGCCACAGGCCGCTCAGCATACAAGACTTGGAGATCTGCAAGAGCCGTCACGTGGTCACTGCATGGTCGGCATGACGAAATCCGCGCCAGCGCGGATGCCGGTGGGCCAGCGCGAGGTGATGGTCTCCGAACAGTGACGCTTTCCTGCCACCGAAGGAGTGGAATGCCATCGGTACCGGGATCGGCACGTTGATGCCAACCATACCGACCTGGATCTGGTGGGCGAACTCGCGGGCCGCATCGCCGTCACGGGTAAAGATAGCCGTGCCGTTACCGAACTCGTGCTCGTTGATCCAGCGAGCGGCGGTTTCGTAGGAATCCGCACGAGCCACGGCGAGCACAGGTCCGAAAATCTCTTCCCTGTAGATCTTCATCTCCGTGGTGACATGGTCGAACAGCGTACCGCCAATGAAATAGCCGTTCTCGTGCCCCGCTATCTGCAGGTCGCGACCGTCGACGATCAGTTTCGCGCCTTCTTCGACACCGGAATCGATATAGCCGCGTACCCGTTCGAGGTGTTCGCGGGTGACCAGCGGACCCATTTCCGAGGTGGCGTCGGTACCCGGCCCGACATTGAGCTCCCGTACCTTGGCTTCGAGTTTGGCGACCAGGGCGTTGGCCGTTTCCTCGCCAACGGGCACCGCGACGGAGATCGCCATGCAGCGCTTGCCGGCAGAGCCGTAGGCCGCACCCATCAGGGCATTGACGGCCTGGTCGAGATCGGCATCCGGCATGATGATCATGTGATTTTTGGCGCCACCCAGTGCCTGGCAGCGCTTGCCGGTGTGTGCGGCGGTTTCGTAGATGTAACGGGCGATCGGTGTCGAGCCGACGAAGCTCACCGCGGCGATGTCCGGATCGCTCAGAAGCGCATCGACCGACTCTTTGTCGCCCTGGACCATATTGAAAACGCCATCGGGCAGGCCAGCTTCCTTGAGCCACTTGGCGATCAGCAACGATGCCGACGGATCGCGTTCCGAGGGCTTCAGGATGAAGCAGTTGCCGCAGGCCAGTGCGACCGGGAACATCCACATAGGCACCATCACCGGGAAGTTGAACGGGGTGATGCCCGCGACAATGCCAAGCGGCTGTCGCAGCGCATGGCTGTCGACCCGGGTGCCGACGTTTTCGGTGACCTCGCCCTTGAGCAATTGCGGTGCGCCCACGGCGAACTCGACGACTTCCATGCCGCGCTGAATTTCGCCCTTGGCGTCGGAGAGGACCTTGCCGTGCTCGGCGGTGATCACGGCCGCCAGCTCGTCCGTGCGATCCTCCAGGATACGCAGGAAGCGGTTAAGAATGCGAGAGCGCCGCAACGGCGTGGTGCCGGACCAGAGGGGGTAGGCTTTTTTCGCCACCGCCACCACCTCACGCACTTATTCTGTGGTAGCCAGCGGCAGGGTGCCGCTCTGTTTGCCGGTTGCGGGATTGAAAACCTGGCTGGTGTGAGTACTTCGACCTGCCACTTATTGTTCGTTTATGAAATGGTTGATTGTGCGTGGCATATTCAGCACCTCGGTCAAAGTGTCTTTCAATTTAGGTTGATATCGCTGCAATACGCTGCCTTACCGGCAGAGGTATTCGATGTGAGAACAATCAGGCTCTCGACAATGACGGCTTTTCGAAAACGCTGTTCGGCGGTAGCGGCCCTTGAGTGTGGTTGACCCGGAGCGGGGCCGAAGCCCGGGGAAGCCCATCACACGGAAAGAGGTCGGTCCTGCATCAGATCCTTCATCACTAGGGGGGAGATCAGGTGCTAGGTCGGTTCCCTACAGGTTTTCCCGGATCATGATGATGGGAGCGCTCGGGGTGGGTTTGGGGGCGTCTTGCCCGGCGCCGTGGTAGGCCAGCAGCTGGTTGACCGAGTCGATCACTTCCGCGCGCAGATCCTGGTCGATGATCACGTCCACTTCGTTCTGGGAAAGCAGCGAGTAGGAACTGTCGTTCAGTTCGTGGCCGATAAAGACGACATCCCGGGTCCATCCCTTTTCCTTGATCGCCCTGGCCACACCCTGGGTGCCCCCGGTTACGTTATAGATGCCGAGAGGTTTGATACCGGCGTTGAATAACGCCATCAGATTCTCGTAGCTTTCTTCGTCCATGTCGTGGTTGTTCAGGGATTCGCGGATACGCAGGTTGGGAAACTGTTCGCGGATGACCCGGCGAAAACCCAGTTCCCGTTCGTACTGGGCGCGGTAAGGCGCGCTGACCACCAGTATCACCTCTCCCTCCCGGTTGCCGAGATAGCGTCCCATCAGATGCCCCGCGGTGCGCCCGGCACTGACGTGGTTCATGCCCACGTACGCCAGGCGCTCGGTGTCGCACAGATCTGTCGTCATGCAGACGACGGGGGTGCCTTCCCTGACGATCTGGTTGACGCAGGCGGAAATGGCCGGGTCTTCCCGGCACAGCAGCACCAGGCCGTCATGCTCCCTGGCGGACTGCCGGAGCAACGCCAGGAAGGCATCCATGTCGAAGCGCGACATCGCTTTGGTATCCAGGCTGATGTGCCGGGAAGCAAACCGCTCCCGCACGGTATCGACCGTCTTTTCTATGGCGTTGAGGAAGGGCGCACCCGACTCCATCACAAAACCGAAGTGGAAGGACTTCAGATCGGCCGGTGGCGGCTCCGCGACGGGGCTGCCATTGGCCTCGTTCAACTCCTTAATGGCGGTCAGCACCCGCTCCCTGGTGTGAGGGCTGACCCGGGCCCGCTGGCTCAGCACACGATCGACCGTGGCCAGGCTGACGCCGGCCAAGGCGGCGATCTCTTTCAGGGTGGTTTTTTTGTGCAGCTCAATGGTCACGGGCAGGCGCCTCATCATCTTTATGCCGGGCAGGATATCCCCATGCTAAAGAAAACCTCACCACCATTGCAAGGCTGTCGTTCCCTCATTCCAAGGTCGTCATTTTTGAAGTGTTTTTTATCATTTTAACGCGTTGGCCATCCTCTGGCCGGTATCGTCCGCCGTTACCGGGAAGGGGGGAGATTATGATGATGGGCATGATCTTTATATTATCAATAATGATGGTTGATGTTTCAAAAATGATATTGTAGTGTCTTCCTCATGATGTTTCCGGTGTGGTCTGGAGTGCCGGAAACAGCTGGTAAAACCGATTAAGGAACGATCCCCGTCACTTGAAGGAGTAATGCCATGAAGTTCAAAAAACTGATCCTTGCCTCCGCTGTTTCCTGCGCCCTGCCGTTTTCCGCCATGGCGGAAGATCTGAGAATAGGGGTATCCATGTCCTACTTTGATGACAACTTCCTCACCATCATGCGTACGGCCATGCAGGAAGAACTGGCGGCCCTCGACGGAGTGGAGGCCCAGTTCGAGGATGCCAAGGGCGACGTGGCCCAGCAGATCCAGCACGTGGAAAGTTTTATCAGCCAGGATCTGGACGTCATCATCGTCAACCCCGTGGATACCCAGGCGGTTACGCCCATCATCCGCAATGCGCTGGCCTCGAAGGCGCCGCTGCTGTTCTTGGGCAAGAAGCCCGAAGTGCCCCTGCCTGAGGGTGTGCCCTTTATCGGCTCGGAGTCGGTCGTGGCCGGCCAGTTGCAGATGGAATATCTGGCGGAAAAGATGGGGGGCAAGGGCAAGCTGATGATACTGCTGGGTGAATTGAACGCCGAGGCGACCCGGGAGCGTACCCGCGGGGTGGAAAGCGTGGTAGCTAAGTACCCCGACATCGAAATCGTCGACCGGCAGACCGCCAAGTATTTCCGCAAGGAGGCGGTGGACGTCACCAGCAACTGGATCCTGTCCGGCCATGAGTTCGACGCCATCGCTTCCAACAACGACGAAATGGCCATCGGCGCCATCATGGCCCTGCGTCAGGCCGGCAAGGAAGGGGTGCTGGTCGGCGGTGTTGATGCCACGCCCGACGCCCTGGCTTTTATGGACAAGGGCATGCTGGACGTGACCGTATTCCAGGACGCCAAAGGCCAGGCCAGTGCCGCCATCGACACCGCGGTCAAAATGGCCAAGGGAGAAAAGGTGGATCAGGAAATCATGATCCCGTTCCGGCTGGTCACCCCGGACAACTACAAAGAGTTTATCGGCATGAACTGATGCCTCCGGTTCGGGCCCGTTCCTGGACGGCGGTCTCCGCGAGGGCAATGCCCTGCGGGACGAGCCCGGCCTTTATCCATCCCATTATCGGCAATTCATTGTTAACTGGCCCAGCCATCACGACTGGGCGTTGAGCGAGGTGTGCATTTATGTTTTCCGTTGCCCTTATCGGTGCGGGCCGTATCGGCCAGATCCATGCGGCCAATATTGCCAACCATCTGCAAAGTAGCCTGCGTTATGTGGCCGATATCCACCCGGACTCGGCAAAAACCCTGGCGAAACGCCATGGCGCCGAGGTGGCCGGCGTCGAAGCGGCGCTGGCAGATCCGGCGGTCGATATCGTGGTCATCTCGTCGGCCACCGACACCCACGCCGAACTGAGCGAGCGGGCCTTGCTGGCCGGCAAGGCGGTGTTCTGTGAAAAGCCGATCGATCTCGATATCGAGCGAGTACGCCAATGCGTCGAGCTGGTCCGGCAGAAAGAGGGCAAGATGATGGTCGGTTTCAACCGCCGTTTCGATCCCAACTTCGCCCACTTGCGCCAGAGCCTAGTCGCCGGTGACGTCGGCGAGCTCGAACTGCTGATGATCCATTCCCGAGATCCCGGTGCGCTGCCCATTGAGTACCTGAAGGTGTCCGGCGGCATGTTCCGGGACATGAGCATCCACGATTTCGACATGGCGCGCTGGATTTTGGGTGAGGAGCCGGTGCGGGTGCATGCCACCGCCGCCAGCCTGACCGATCCGACGATTGCCGAGATAGGCGACATAGACACGGCTATCGTCAGCCTGCAGTGCGCCAGCGGCAGGATGGCGGTGATCACCAACAGCCGCCGCGCCGCCTACGGCTACGATCAGCGCATCGAGGTGCACGGCAGCAAGGGCATGCTCAATGTTGCCAACGTGGTGGAAAGCACCCTGGTCAAGTCGACCGTGGACGGCGTGGTGTCGCAGAAGCCGAAGCACTTCTTCCTGGAGCGCTACAGCGATTCCTATCGCATCGAGTGGGACCACTTTATTGGCGCTCTTAAGGGTGAACACGCCCTGTGGCCGAGCGCCGAGGACGGCGAGCGGGCCCTGGTGCTGGCGGAGGCGGCGGTCACTTCGCTGCGCACGGGCCGGGCGGTAGAGCTGAACTGGGTATAACAGGGGAGCAAGCATCATGAAGATTGGATTGGTAACGGACAGCCTCAGTCATCTGGCATTCGACGACCTGCTCGGCACCGCCGCCGAGCTGGGCCTGGATTGCCTGGAATTCGCCACCGGCAACTGGTCGTCGGCGCCGCACATCGACATCGACAAGCTGCTCGACAGCCCGGCGCAGATGCGCGAATTCAAGGCTAGGATCGAGGCTCACGGGCTAACGATTTCCGCGCTGAATGCCAACGGCAACCCGTTGCATCCGGGGGCAAGCGGCCCCGGGGAAGCGGCGGTGGTGGACAAGACCATAGAGCTGGCCTCGCGCATGGGAGTGGAGCGGGTGAACCTGATGTCGGGCCTGCCCGGCGCGCCCGGGGACAAGCACCCCAACTGGATTGTCTCGGCCTGGCCGCCGGAAACCGGCAAGATCCTGGAATGGCAGTGGCAGGAGGTGGTGCTCCCCTACTGGCAGCAGCTGGTAAAAACGGCCAACGGGCGCGGCATCAACAAGCTCTGCCTGGAGATGCACGGCGGCCAGGTGGTGTACAACGCCGCCAGCTTCAGGCGCCTGCGCGAGGCGGTGGGTGCCACCGTGGGGCTGAATTTCGATCCCAGCCACCTGCTGTGGATGGGAGCGGACCCGCTGGCGGTGATCCGGGAACTGGGCGACAGCATCTATCATGTCCATGCCAAGGATACCTGGATCAACCCGCAGCCCTGTGCCCTGAACTCGCGCCTGGAGATCCTGCATCATAGCCAGGTCGCCCAGCGCAGCTGGTCTTATGTCACTCTGGGCTACGGCCAGAGCGAGCTCTGGTGGCGCCAGTTCTGCTACGAATTGCGCCTGGCCGGCTATGACGATGTGCTCAGCATCGAACACGAGGACATGACCCTGTCCCGTTACGAGGGGGTCAAGAAATCCGTCGAGCTGCTGCAGCGCTGCATGCCGGTGGAGGTCTCGGACTACGAACTGCCGCCGATCTGAGTCGAGGAAGGGAGAGGCCGGATAGATCAGGCCTCAGCTTGATGACAAAGTCCATCATCTGTTTTTTAGCCAGACTACCGGTTGTGTTATGGGCTCTTGTTCCTCTCCGGCCTGCACTTCCTGCAGCTGAGCCTCCGGGCCTGGTGGTGATCAGCCCGCCATGTTGAAAGGAGTGACCACCAGCACCCGGGAAAAGTCCGGCGGAGCGGCACCGGCCGGCAGGAAGCCATGGAAGCGCAGCAGTTGCATAAAGGCCCGGCGGGCGTCCTGCTGCAGGTCGTGGTCGATGAGGGCGGTCCGCCAGCAACTGGCGGTTTTCCCGGTCCAGATCGTGCCCGATCAGCACCTCGAGCGGACGGCCCCGGGCGGCGAAGGCATCGACGATGGCCCTGTTGCCGCCACCCACGCTGTAGACGGCATTGAGATCGGGATGGCGGTCCAGGCCGTCGGTCATCAGCCCCAGGGTCTTGCCGTATATCCCCAGGCCGCCGCTCAGCTCCACCACTTCGAGGTGCGGCGCCTGCTCCCGCAGCCACTGGCGAAAACCGCTTTCCCGCTCTTCCTCGCCGCGAAAGCCCAGGCTGCTCAGCACCACCGCCACCCGGGCGGGGGAGGGCGGCAGCCAGCGACACATCAGGTAGGCGGCGGTGGCCGAATTGCTGGCGGCGCGGGGAGCGGCGGGCCTGGTGCTGTGCGGGCGCAGCCGGGACAAGGGGCAGGCCCAGGCCGACCGGCTGACCAACATGGGCTGCCCGTCCTGGTTCGTGCCGGCGGATCTGGGCGCGGTGTGGGTGGATTACCGCTAACAGCCGGGCTTGCGCCGCGCGCTCCCCGGGGACAAGATAAGCGGGTGTGCCCACCAGGAGACGCGGCGTGATACAGCATTTTGTCAGCGGCAAACGCCGGGGCCGGCTGGAGCTGGAGCAGCCGGCCGAGCTGATGTACCTCTGCCTGGCCGACGCCGGCGATACCCGGCTGCCCCGGGCCATGCACCGGCACGACGATCGAGTGGAGATCGTCTTTATCCGCGAGGGCAGCGGTACCCATATCATCGACGGCCGCGCCTACAGTACCGGGCGGGGCGATCTGCTGATCTACAACGGTGGCGTGCTGCACGACGAGTCCGCCAACCCCAATGAGGGCATGAGCGTCTATTGCTGCGCTTTCACCAACCTCAAGCTCAGGGGCCTGCCCAAAAACACCCTGAGCCGCGGCCGGGTGCGGATCCCCACCGGCGAGCGCCATGGGGAATTCGACAGCCTGTTCGGGCTCTTGCATGCCCAGATCCGTTCCGAGCACAAGCTCAGCCTGGCCTGCTGCGATCACCTGCTGCAGGCGCTGCTGCTGATGGTGTCCAGCCTGATCGACGAGCAGGACGCGGAGGAGGAGGCGGCCCGCTATGAGCTGGGCGAAAGCGTCAAGCGCTATATCGACCGGCACTACCAGGACGAGCTGGATCTGGGCCGGCTGTCCGAGGCGCTCAACATCAGCCCCTATTACCTCGCCCACCGCTTCAGGCAGAGCGTGGGCTGCTCGCCCATCCAGTACCTGATCCGCCGGCGTATCGGCGAGGCCCAGACCCTGCTGATCAACACCGGGCTCAGCGTCACCGACATCGCCCTGATGGTGGGCTACGACAACCCCAACTACTTCAACACCGCCTTCAGGAAGGTGGTGGGCATCCCCCCAGGCCGGTACCGCCGGCAATACCTGGAATAGCCCTGCCGCGCGCCGGCCCCGTGCCAGCCTGCTCCAAACCGGCCCGCGCCGGCCGACGAAGTTAACGAATTGTGTCTCCAGTCACAGTTCCGCCAAAGAGCATTTGGATTTTTAAATTCACAATTTCACCAAACGAAATAAATGTTTTATTATCACTTTCAACAGAATCAGTCATTCACCAACCAGGGGGAAGGATGTCCAAGTTATTATCCAAGCGCCGGCAACCGGACAGCCAGGGCGCCATCCAGCGCATCACGCCGGAGTCGGCCGGCTGGGGCTATGTGGGCTTCGAGGTGTATGAGCTGGAGGCCGGCCAGAGCCTGAGCCAGGACACCCTGGACCGGGAAGTCTGCCTGGTGCTGGTGGCGGGCAAGGCCAGCATACGCACCCGTGAACTCAGCCTCGACGCCATCGGCGAGCGGATGAGCCCCTTCGAGCGCAAGAAGCCCTACGCCGTCTATGTGCCCAACGACGATCATTTCACCGTCACCGCCCAAACCAGGCTGGAGCTGGCGGTATGCAAGGCACCGGGTTTCGGCAACCATCAGGCGCGGCTGATCGGCCCCGACAGCATCGATGCCGAGCATCGCGGCAAGGGCCACAACCAGCGTTATGTGCACAACATCCTGCCCGACACCGCCGAGGCGGACAGCCTGCTGGTGGTGGAGGTGTTCACCGACGAGGGCTGCACCAGCTCCTACCCGTCCCACAAGCACGACCGGGACGCCGAGCCGGGCGAAACCTACCTGGAAGAAACCTATTACCACCGCTTCGATCCGCCCCAAGGCTTCGCCCTGCAGCGGGTCTATACCGACGATTTCGAGCTGGACGAGTGCATGGCGCCCTACAACCAGGACGTGGTGCAGGTGCCGAAAGGCTACCACCCGGTGGCCACTATCGCCGGCTACGACAACTACTACCTGAACGTGATGGCCGGGCCCACCCGCAAGTGGCGCTTTACCTGGGAGGCCGATCACGCCTGGGTGAATTCCGACCACTATCCCAAAAACAAGTAAGTTGCCCAACGGGCAAGCGACCCCAAAACAAGCAAGTCAACACAAGGACAAGGAGAGGGTAAATGATTAATGTGGCATTGATTGGCGCCGGCCGCATCGGCCAGGTGCATTCGGCGAACATCGTAGCGCACCCCGAGAGCCAGCTGGTGGCCATCGTGGATGCGTTTCCGGAGGCGGCCCTGAGCCTGTCCGAGAAAACCGGCGCACCGGTGAAAACCCTGGAAGAGGTGATGGCCGACAAGAGCATCGGCGCCGTGGTCATCGGCTCGGCCACCGACACCCACGCCGACTTTATCGAGCTGGCGGCCCGCAGCGGCAAGGCCATCTTCTGCGAGAAGCCGGTGGATCTGAGCCTCGAGCGGGTGCAGGCCTGCCTCGAGGTGGTGGAAGAGTGCAAGGTGCCGCTGCTGGTGGGCTTCAACCGCCGCTTCGATCCCAATTTCGCCGCCGTGCGCAACCGCTACCAGCAAGGCCAGATCGGCAAGGCCGAATCGGTGCTGATCGTGTCCCGGGATCCGTCGCCGCCCCCGGTGTCCTACATCCAGCGCTCCGGCGGCCTGTTCCGCGACATGACCATCCACGACTTCGACATGGCCTGCTACCTGGTGGACGAGCCGGTGGTGGCGGTGACCGCCCGCGGCAGCTGCGTGGTGGACCCGGCCATCGGTGAGGCCGGCGATATCGACACCGCCGTGGTCACCCTGGAGTTCGCCTCCGGCGCCCTGGGCACCATCGTCAACACCCGCCGCTCCGGCTTCGGCTACGACCAGCGCATCGAGCTCTTGGGTGCCGAGGGCATGCTCAGGGCCGAAAACCAGCTGGAAAACACCGTGCTGCTGGCCAACGAGCAGGGCACCGGTGTGGCCAACCCCCAGTATTTCTTCCTGGAACGCTACAGCGCCGCCTACAAGGCCGAGTGGGCCCACTTCGTGGACGTGGCCCTGGGCCGGGCCCAATGCCTGAGCGGCGGCAAGGAAGGCGAGCAAGCCTTGCGTCTGGCCGACGCGGCGGTGGAGTCCTACGCCACCGGCAAGACGGTCCGCCTGTAAGGCCAGCGCCCGCGCCATATAACCGGTGTGCTGGCCTTGTTTGTAGGGTCGACTTCAGTCGACCAAAAAGCGGCGCCGGGGCTGGGCTGGTCCACTGACGCGGACCTGCGGGTCATTTTGCTATCGGTTGCAAAAGGGCCGGGTGGCGGGATTTATTTTTTATTATCAGGAGTAAACACATGACCATGGATGTTTCCCAGCCCTTTACCCTGGCGGTCTGTGCCGAGATGGTGTTTCTCGAGCTGCCGGTACTGGAGCGTATCAAACATATTCACCAGCAGGGCTTTCAGGTCGAGATCTGGGATTGGACCCGGCACGACATACCGGCGCTGGCGGCGAGCGGGGCGACCTTCTCCTCCATGACCGGCTATGTCACCGGCACCCTGGCGGACGACGAGGGCGCCACCGAGCTGCTGCGCACCGCCGAGCAGTCGATACCGGTGGCGAAAGAGCTGGGCATTCCCCGGCTGAACCTGCACGGCACCGGCCTCGACAACCAGGGCCTGCCGGTCAAACCCTGTGCGCAAGTGACCGGCGCCATGTGGCTCAAGGCCGCCGACACCCTCAACCGGCTGGCGGATCTGGGGGAACGGCACGGGGTGACCTTCGTGCTGGAAAACCTCAACACCGAGGTGGACCATCCGGGGGTGCCCTTCGCCCGCGCCCAGGAGGTGCTGGAGCTGGTGGCGGGAGTAAACCGGCCCCAGGTGAAGATGATGCTCGATCTCTACCACGCCCAGATAGGCGAGGGCAACCTGATAGAGCTGATCCGTCGCAGCGCGCCCCATATCGGCGAGATCCAGGTGGCGGACGTGCCCGGCCGCTGTGAGCCCGGCACCGGCGAGATCAACTATCCCGCCATCGCCCGGGCCCTGTTCGAAGTGGGCTACCGGGGCAATATCGGCCTGGAAGCCTTCGCCTCCGGCGATTCGGAACTGGCCCTGCGCCGCTTCCGCGAAGCCTTTACCCTGCCGGCGGAACTGCTGTCCCGCTGAGGCGATGCGTTATTGAGTCTGTTTTTGTTTCTCGATGGGTTTCAGATCTTTTGGGTCTGAGTTTCGGGGTATCCCTCATGAGGGGATACCCCTTTTTTATATCGATGTTTATTCCGAAAAAACGGTTGCCGGGTTTAATCGTGCCTGCGATCCACTTCCTTGCGCCAGCGACTCTCAAGGCTTTCGGGGTGGGTGGGACCATAGCGGGCTTGCGGTTGCCCACGGTACCAGGCCCAAAGCTGGTTGCCGAAGTCGTAGTGCCACCATTCACTGGGCAGGTTGGTAAAACCGGCCTCGGTCATGACGTTATATAACAGCCGTCGGTTGGAAATGATGTGGCGCTCGCGTGGGCCGGGATGGCTAAGTTCCTCAAAGGCGGCGGTATGAGACCACAGTGTCGCCTCGTCAAAAAGCGTGCCCATGTCCAGCATCAGACCGTTACTATCGAGCAAGGTAACATCAACCGATCCCCCGGTAAGATGAGGGCTGGGAGACTTGGGATTGGTGCTGGGCAGCGACACGAACTCTCGCGTCAGCTGCTCCAGTTCGGCGACGGCTTTATATGGCCAGTGATGTTCAATGGCGTTATACAAGGTGTCATAAAGATATTGCTGCACCGAATAGGGCCGCCAGCTATCCAGCACCAGCAACGTTATGCCCTCCGGCAGGGAGCGGGCCGCGGTCAGCAGGCGCATATAGACCCCGCGCCTTATATAACATTCGGGAATAGCGTTGGGGATGCCGAGCCTATAGTAGGCCGGGTAACAGACCAGACTATCCGGTGCCAGGCTGGCGGGAACCAAGTCCTCGTGATTTTCTGTGATAGGCAGTGCCGATACTTGGTTCCAGTTAGGATCGTTCAAGCGAGGAATACGCTCACTCATGCCGTTCCTCCCAGCATTTCCGGCAGACAGAGCACCAAAGAGGGGAACAGGATCAAGGTAAGCAGGACCAGCAGAGCAACCGCCACGAATGGCCAGATGCTCTTGAACATGTCGGTGATTTCGAGCTTGCTGACAGCGGCGGCCACAAAAACACAAGCTCCCATCGGTGGTGTGATCAGGGCGATAGTGATATTCAGCGTGATAATGATGCCCAGATGTACCGGATCCACCCCGGCCGCCATGGCAACAGGCATAAAAATCGGCGTCAGCAGCATCAGTGCCGACACCTCTTCCATGAACATGCCGGTGACAAAGGTGATCAGGCTGAGCAAGAGCAGGACCAGCACCGGTTGCTCCAGAATGGGGTCGAACAGTACCACAAAGGCCTTGGGGACCTGGGCGTAGGACAGCAGCCAGCTGATAACCGCCGAGGCCGCCATGATCAGGAAAATTGCGCTGGTTAGCCGTGCGGTTTCAACCAGCGCCTCCCATAGCCTGGACCACGGCAACTGACGGCTAAGCAGGCCTGCCAGGGCCACGTAGGCTACCGTGAGGGCTCCGGATTCGGTGGGGGTGACAATACCGAAGACAATGCCGCCGACGATGATAAAGGGAGCCAACAATGCCGGTATGGCTCCCAGCAGGGCCAGGAAAAACAGGCTGGCGGTCGGTCGCTGACCGGAAACCGGCAACCGTGCCTTGCGGGCATAAATCCAGTTCATGGCCATAAAGGCCAGGCCCAGCAACAGGCCGGGAATAACGCCGGCCAGGAACAAGGCGCCCACCGAGGTGTTGGTGAGGGAGGCGTAGAGGATCATGAAGATGCTGGGCGGAATAATGGGACCTATCAGCGAACTGCCTGCCGTCAGGCCTGCGGCATAGGCGGCGGAATAGCCTTCTTTTTTCATGGCCGGGACCAGCAATGAGCCCAGGGCGGAGGTGTCGGCCACGGCCGAGCCGTTGACCCCGGCGAAGAACACGCTCGATACCACGTTTACATAGCCAAGGCCTCCCCGCAGGTGACCGACCATGACCCGCGCCAGGGTCATGAGCTGCTGGGTGAGGCCCGCGCTGTTCATCAGGTTGCCGGCCAGGATGAAGAGGGGAATCGCCATCAGCGAGAAGGCGTCGATGCCGCCAAAGAACTGTTGCGGCACCATGCGGCCGATCATCGATGGGTCGATAAACATAAAGCCGACGATGGCCGTTACCAGCAGGGCGATAAACAGCGGCAGGCCCAGCAGGACATGAATAAGAAAGGAGGCAAACATTGCCAGGGTCATGAATTACCTTCCTTGCAGCCGAAGGGGCCGCGCAGCACGTTGAACACAAATAACAAACCGAATCCCAGCGGCAGGCTCAACACGGGCCAGGTCCGGCTGATGCCGAGTCCCATGGTGGTAAAGCGGCCGACGGAGAAGGCGTAATGCCAGGAATACCAGCAAAAGCCGGCACTGACGGCCAGGATGAGCATCCATTGGTATAGCTTCAGCAGCCGAGCCACTGGCGAGGGCAGGAGATCTTCCAGCAGGCCGATACGCATGTGTTCATTACGGATCCAGACCACTCCTGCCATCAGCAGGGCGGAGCCTATGATAAGGAAGCGGGACAATTCATCCATCCAGATAGGGGAGCGTCCCAAAACATAGCGTGCGGCAACCCCGTAAAGCAGTACCAGCACGTTGGTCAGCACCAGGGCACCGACGACCAGCTCTATTGTCCGGCTCAGGTAAGCAATTATTTGTTTTCTCATGGGGTAAAAAGGGCGGCCATCAGGCCGCCTCCTGTACAAGTGATCCAAAGAGGGAAAGTCAGTGCTTGCCGGCATCATCCAGGGCGAGGTCGATCCACTTTTGTTCGATATTCTGCTCTCTGAGCCAGCTTATGTATGATGGCTTGGCTTTGTCCTGGAACTGGGCGAGTTCCGCGCCTGAAGGACGATAAACCTCCATACCCTGGTCCGCCAGAAACTGGATCCGCTCTTCCACCTTGGCTTCGATGGAGGCGCGATTGAGTTGGTTGGCTTCTTGCGTTGCCTGTTCCAGTGCCTGGCGTTGTTCGTCCGTCAGTGACTCAAGCAGTTGGTCGTTGGCAACCAGGAACTGATCGGAGTATTGAATATTGGCCAGGGTCAGGTATTTCTGCACTTCGTGCAGACTGCCGAGGATGATGTACATGGGGGGATTCATCTGTCCGTCGGCCACGTTGGTTCTAAGCGCCATGTACACTTCGGTCCAGGGGATGGGGGTACCGGACGCGCCAAAAGCCTCGTACAGCGCTACCTGGCTTTTATCCATGGCGCGGAATCTCAAGCCTTTGAAGTCATCCGGTGTTTTTATAGGACGCTTGCTGTTGGTAAAGGCCAGGAAACCCCCTTCTTCCACCACCGCCAGGAGCCGGGTGCCGGTACGATCCTGGAATTCTTGTTGTGCTGCCTTCCAGTATTCTCCCTCGTCAAAGAAACGGCGGGCATGGTCGAAATCCCTGAACAGGAAGGGAATGGAGCTGGCATAAATCTCGGGGAACAGGGGGGAAATACCCGCGAAGGAAGCGATATTCAAGCCCGGGGCGGCCATAACCTGTTCCATACGCTGTACTTCTTCACCCAGCATGCTGTTGGGATACAAAGTAAGCTTCAGATCGCCACCGGTTTTCTCTTCAACCAGGCGCTTCAGGTTACTGGCGAACAGGTGGACGGCGTTTTTTTCTTCATCCGGCGCCCCGTTATAGGACAGATCGATAGTGACGGCCTGAGCCAGGCTGGCAGCCATCAGGCTACCGGCGCCCAGCAAGGTGACCAGAGTTTTGGTCAGGGGAGTGGCGGGAAAGGCTGCTTTCATCATGTGATCTCCATATCTTGATAGTGGTTTCGTTCGGCTCGTACAAGGTAGGTGTTGATATGTTGACTTTTCAATACCTTGAATGTTGTTTTTAATGCAATGCAATATTTTATTTCAATATTTATTCTGATTAAAAAACAACATTCCGCTGCTTAGGTGCCGGAGCAAATGCTCACTGGCGACGGTCAGCTCTCTGCCCTTATGACTGATAATATGGGCTTTTGCTTGGGACAAAGCCGGGTGTGGCGCGGGCAGGCAGGTGATTTTTCCCGACAGGATTTCTTCATGTACGGTAAGCCTGGGCATGAAGGTCAGTCCCATTCCGGATAGCACGAAATTCTTTAAAACTGCCACGGAATTGGTCTTTAATTGTGGCTTAAAGTGAATGTGTTCAAGCTGTTCAACCAGGCGGGTCAACTGGCCCATGCCAAACTGCTGATCGATAAGGGCCAAGGGATAGTCCAGTACCTCATGAATACTGCCCGGCCTTGTCCGGGTCAGGGGATGGTCCGGCGGTGTGATCAGGTCAAGGGGCTGGCGGCTGGCAACATGAGATACCAGGTCAGGGTCGGGGAGGGGGGCATAGACCAGGGCCAGGTCGACCATGTCTTCCTTGATCAGCCTGACCGCTTCATTGGCGCCGGCCATTTCAACGGTGATGGCAATATCCGGATAACGCTGCATGAAATTTTGTAGTGGCGCCGAAATCAGGTCGGCAATAAAGCCTTCGCCTACCGCCAGGGTAACCTGGCCGCGGCGTAGTTCCTGCAACGCCTCTATCCGGGAAAGCGTGGCTGCTTCGCTGGCTTTTTGCTGGCGATAAAGGGAGATCAGCTCTTCCCCTACCTCGGTGACGGTAAAGCCCTGGCCGGAGCGATACCCCACCGGCAGCCCGATGTCTTCTTCCAGTTGACTGAGCTGCCTGCTGATGGCAGAAACATCGATGTTTAAACGCGCAGCGGCCTTGCGCAGGGAGCCTTGGCGCGAGGCCTCATTCAGATAACGCAATGCCCGTGGGTTGAGTTTCCACATGAGCCGTCTCCATTGGGAGTAAACAGGGGGAATGACGGTACCGCCGGATCTCGGGAAGAGCCGGCTTTTATCCGGTACACCTTTACCACCATTGCCGATAACCGCTCAACAGGCCCTGGGCCGCCGTTTAGCAACCCTTTGGCTCCTGGCGACGCCCTTTCTCCGGAAAGGGGAGCATGGGACGATATTGGCCATCCGCCAATGACCTGCACTTGATATCATCAATCTCAGGTCTGACGCCAGCCTTGATGGCGCGGTATTTGGTGTCTTCCTGAGCCCCCTCGACATTGCAGGCTGGTGCGTGGAGGGAGGCGACGATTTCTAGCGTGCCCGGCTGCTTTCCCGTACCACCAGCTCCGGGGTCAGGGTCAGTACCCGGCGCGGGCTGTCCGGCGCCTGGATACGGGCCAGCAGGGTGTCCACCGCCAGGGCGCCCAGGCCGGCCTTGGGCTGCTCTATGCTGGTGAGTGCCGGCGCCAGGTAGCGGGCCAGTTCGATGTTGTCGTAACCCACCAGGGACATGTCCTGCGGTACCGCCAGACCGGCATCGGCGAGGGCCCGCAGGGCGCCCACCGCCATCATGTCGTTGCCCACGAACACCGCCGTGGGCCGCCCGGATCTTTCCAGCAGCTGCGCCATCGCCGCCTTGCCGCCGGCCAGCTCGAAGTCGCCCTCGGCAATCCACTCGGGGCGCACCGCCAGGCCCGCCTGCGCCATGGCATCCCTGAACCCCGCCAGCCGTTCCTCCGCCGCCCGCTTGCCCATGGGACCGGTGATGCAGCCGATATGGCGGTGGCCCAGGCTTATCAGGTGCTCGGTGGCGAGCCGGCCGCCCAGCTGGCCCGAGTCCTGGATCAGATCCGCCTCCAAATCCATGGGGCCCCAGTCCGCCAGCACCAGGGGTACACTGGGGTAGCGGTCGAACACATTTTCCCCCAGGTGAGCCTGGGTACACATCAGGATGACGCCGTCCACCCGTTTTTGCAGCAGCATCTCCATGCTGGCGTTGAGCCGGGCCTTGTCACCTTGGGTGTTGCACAGCACCAGGCTGTAGCCGAGCTCGAAGCAGCGTTGCTCCACCCCCTGCACCACCTCGGCGAAGAAGGGGTTGGCGCTGGTGGTGACCAGCATCCCCAGGGTGCGGGTCTGGTTCACCTTGAGGCTGCGCGCCAGCGCCGAGGGCGCGTAGTGGAGCGTCTCTATGGCTGACTCCACCCGCTCGGTGATCTCCGGGCTCACGAAACGGGTCTTGTTCAGTACATGGCTGACGGTGGAGGTGGATACCCTGGCGAGCTTCGCCACGTCCTTGATGGTGGCCATCAATACCGCTCCAACAGGGCCTCGATCTCGGCCTTGAAGGGGACCGAGGTCTGGGCGCCAGGGCGGGTCACGGAAATGGCCGCGGCCGCTTGGGCGAAGCGTACCGCCTCTGCCAATGGCCGGTCCTGCTGCAGGGCGGCGACCAGGGCGCCGTTGAAGGTGTCGCCCGCGGCAGTGGTGTCCACCGCCTGCACGGAAAATCCCGGCATCCGTCGGCCGCCGCCCCTCTCGCTCAGCCAGACGCCGCGCGCGCCCAGGGTGATGATGACGGTGGCGATGCCCTTGGCGTGCAGTACCTCGGCCGCGGCGGCCGCGCCGGCATCATCGTTCACTGCCACCCCGGTGAGCCGCTCGGCTTCGGTCTCGTTAGGGGTGATGAGGTCCACCAGTGCCAGCAGTTCGTCCGGCAGGGGTCGGGCGGGGGCGGGGTTCAGCACCACCCGGGCGTCGTGGGATTTGGCCAGGCGGGCGGCGGCCAGGTTGGTCTCGAGCGGGATCTCCAGCTGCAGCAGCAGCTGTTCGCAATGAAAAGCGGCGCCATGGCGTTCCAGCCTGGACGGGGTCAGCTCGCCGTTGGCACCGGCGGCCAGGGCGATGGTGTTTTCGCCGGCATCGTTTACCTGGATCAGCGCTACGCCGGTGTTGATGCCGTCGACGGTGTCGATGGTGGCGGTGTCGATACCGTCGGCGGCGAAGCCGGCCACCAGGCTTTCGGCCAGGGCATCTTCGCCCACGCAGGCGACAAAGCGGGTGCTGGCACCGGCGCGGGCGGCGGCCACCGCCTGGTTGGCACCCTTGCCACCGGGCACTATGCGGTAGTCGCGGCCGGTGAGGGTTTCACCGGGGCGGGGAAACTGGGGCAGCCGGATCACATGATCGATATTGATGCTGCCTGCTACGGTCAGGGTCATGATGGTTACCTTCTGTGCCTTGGCAGAGGCGGGTTCGGTTATCGCAGACGCGGTGTTAGCCGCGTATTCTGCGGATTTCGCGTTATTCCGCGACTGAAGTCGTGGCTACGGTCGCGGCCAGGGGCGGCGTATCCGTTGTCATGCCCGCGCAGGCGGGCATCCCGGGGCCGGTTGCAGCGTGCCAAGGATGTGCCCAGGCCCCATGGACCCCTGCCTGCGCGGGGGTGACGCCATCTTACTGGCTGATTACCTGCAGCGGAACCGGGATATGGTCGGCCACGGTCTCGCCCTTCAGCACCTTGTCGGCGGTTTCCACCGCGATGGCGCCGATGGCGTCAGGCTGCTGGGCGATGGTCGCCGCCAGGCGGCCGCCTTCCACCGCTTTGATGCCGTCCTCGGTGCCGTCGAAGCCGACGATCAGCACTTCTTTCTTGTTGGCCGCCTGCAGGGCCCGGAGGGCACCCAGGGCCATTTCGTCGTTCTGGGCGAACACCGCCTGCACCTCCGGGTTGCCGGTGAGCAGGTTTTCCATCACGTTCAGGCCCTTGGTGCGGTCGAAGTCGGCGGGCTGGCTGGCCAGCAGGGTAAAGCCGTGCTCGGCCACCGCCTGGGTGAAGCCTTCGCCGCGCTCGCGGGCGGCGCTGGTGCCGGCAATGCCTTCCAGCTGGATCACCCTGGCGTTATGGCCCAGTTGTTCGGCGATAAAGTCGCCGGCCATCTTGCCGCCGGCCACGTTGTCGGAGGCGATATGGGACACCACCTCGCCCCGGTTGGCGGCGCGGTCCAGGGTCAGCACCGGCAGGCCGGTCCGGTTGGCCAGGCGGATGGCGTTGGCCACGGCGTCGGAGTCGGTGGGGTTGATCAGCAGCACCTTGGCACCGCGCACGCCCAGGTCTTCCACGTTGGCCAGCTCCTTGGCGGGATCGTTCTGGGAGTCGAGCACGATCAGGTTATAGCCCAATTCGGCCGCCTTCTGCTCGGCCCCTTCCTTCATGGTGACGAAGAAGGGGTTGTTGAGGGTGGAGATCACCAGCGCCAGGGTGTCCTGGGCGTAGGCGCCGGCGCTCAGGGTGGTGCCGACGAGGGCGGTGGCAAGCAGGGTAGTCAGTTTTTTCATGGTTTGGCTTCCTTTTCTTGTGTAGGGGTAGAGCGTTTTTTATCAAAGCTGTCGGGCCGTTCTGCGGGTATCGGCCAAGGGGCACAATTACTTGTTCTTGTTGTCCACCAGCACCGCCAGCAGGATCACCGAGGCCTTGGCGATCATCTGGTAGTAGGAGGACACGTCCAGCAGGTTCAGGGCATTGTTGAGGAACCCGATGATCAAGGCGCCGATCAGGGTGCCCATGATGGCGCCCTTGCCGCCGGCCAGGCTGGTGCCGCCCAGCACCACGGCGGCGATGGCGTCCAGCTCGTAGCTGGTGCCGGCGGTGGGCTGGGCCGAGGACAGCCGGCTGGTGACGATGATGGCCGCCAGCGCCGACAGCATGCCGCAGAGGGCGTAGACCCCCATCTTGACCCGGGCCACGTTGATGCCCGAGAGCCGTGCTGCCGCCTCGTTGCCGCCCACCGCGTAGATGTAGCGGCCGAAGCGGGTATGGTTGAGCAGATACCAGGCGCCGAGGAAGGTCATGCCCATCAGCCATACCGGCACCGGAATGCCGAATACATAGCCGGTACCGAACCAGGCGAAGATGTCGGCCTGATCGGTAAAGCCGGTGGAGATGGGCCGGCCGTCGGTATAGACCATGGTTACGCCGCGCAGCAGAGTCATGGTGACCAGGGTAGCGATAAAGGCCTGCACCCGGCCCTTGGCGACGATAACGCCGCTCACCCCGCCCAGGGCAAAGCCGGCCAGCAGCACGGCCGGCAGGGTGATGAAGATGGACAGTTCCATCGACACCATGCTGGCGGCGAAGGCGCCGCACAGGGCCAGCACCGAGCCCACGCTGAGATCGATGCCGGCGGTAAGGATCACCAGGGTCATGCCCACGGCGATAATGGCGTTCACCGAGGTCTGGCGCAGTATGTTGAGCAGGTTGTCGAGGGTGAAGAAGTTGGGGCTCAGCATGGAGACCACCGCGATGAGCACCAGCAGGGCGATCAGCGACTTCTGGGCGATCAGCCATTCCTTGCTGAACCAGCGGCGGCCGGGATTGAGGGCAGGGGCGTTCATGCAGTTACCTCTTGTTGAGTCTGGCCGACGGCGGCGGCCAGCAGTTGTTCCTGGGTGGCCGTGGTGGCCTTGAATTCACCGGTGATGCGACCTTCGTGCATCACCAGGATACGGTCGCTGATCCCCAGCACTTCCGGCATGTCGGACGACAGCAGCAGTATGGTCATGCCTTCCTGCTTGAAGCGGTTGATCAACTGATAGATTTCCTTTCTGGCGCCGACGTCCACGCCGCGGGTGGGCTCGTCCAGGATCAGTACCCTGGGGCGGGTCATCAGCCCCTTGGCGATGGCCACTTTCTGCTGGTTGCCACCGGAGAGGTTGCCGATCAACTGCTCTCGGCCCGGGGTCCGGATATGGAACAGCTTGATAAAATCGTCCACCGCGGTGCGTTCGGCGTCGTGATCCAGCTGTGGGCCCCGGCTGAGCTCGGCCAGGGCCGACAGGCTCATATTGACCTTGACCGACAGCCCCAGCACCAGACCGTCGCCCTTGCGATCCTCCGAGATATAGGCGATGCCCGCCGCCAGCCCCTGCTGGGGGGCCTTGGCGTGATAGGGCTTGCCCGCCAGCCGCACGCTGCCGGCGGTGCGGGGCAGGGCGCCGTAGAGGATCTTGGCCAATTCGGTGCGGCCGGCACCCATCAACCCGGAAAAGCCGAGGATCTCGCCCTGGCGCAGGGCGAAACTCACTTCCTTCACGCCGGGGCCGGCGAGGCCGTCGACCCGCAGCACTTCTTCCCCCCGGGGCACGGCCAGGCGCGGGTACTGTTCGTCCAGCCGGCGGCCCACCATCATCTCGATAAGGCGGTCTTCGTCGATGTCCGCCACCGCCTCCTCGCCGATCCATTTGCCGTCGCGCAGCACCGTGACCCGGTCGCAGATCTCGAAGATTTCCTTGAGCCGATGGGAGATGTAGACGATGCCGCAGCCGGCCTGGCGCAGCTCTTCGATCACCCGGAACAGGGCTCGGGTTTCGGTGTCGGTGAGGGCGTCGGTGGGTTCGTCCATGATGATCACCGAGGCCTCGAACGACAGCGCCTTGGCGATTTCCACCATCTGCTGGGCGCCGATGCTCAGACTGCCCACCCGAGTGTTGGGAGAGTGGCGGATCTGCAGCCGATCCAGCAGGGTCTGGGCCTCGGCATAGAGCCGGCGCCAGTCGATTTTGCCGAAGGGGTTGACCGGCTCGCGGCCGAGGAAGATATTCTCGGCGATGGTCAGCTCCGGCAGCAGGTTCAGCTCCTGGTGGATGATGCCGATGCCCGCCTGCTGGGACTCACGAGGTCCCCTGAAACTGCAGGGCCGGCCCCGGTAGCGGATCTCACCCGCGTCCAGCGGGTAGATGCCGGTCAGCACCTTCATCAGGGTGGACTTGCCGGCGCCGTTTTCGCCCATCAGCGCCATCACCTGGCCCGGATAAACCTTGAGCCCGGCCTGATCCAGCGCCTTGACTCCGGGAAAAGCCTTGTCGATGCCCGAAAGAGACAGTATGGGTTCCATGATCACCTCAGAAGGGCACGCCGGCGCGCAGGATGATATTGGCGTAGGGGGTGCATTCGCCGGTGCGAACCACCGCCCGGCTGTGGCCGTTCTGCCGCTTGAACTGATCGTGGGGCACATAAGTTATTGCTATGTCCCTGCCCTGGGCCTCGGCCGCCCCGGCCAGCAGCGTCTGCAGACGTTGGTGCAGCTCCGGGCTCAGGCTCTTGATTTCTTCCGCCAGCACCACGGCTTCCAGCTGCAACTCGCTCAGCATGGCCACCAGGGTGGCCTCCAGCCCGGGCAGGCCGGGGCAGACCGCCAAATCGATGCGCTCGACCCCGGCGGGAATGGGCAGGCCGGCGTCGGCCAGGGTGATTTCGTCGGTATGGCCGGTGCTTGCCACCAGGGCGGATAAATGGCTGTTCAGCAGAGTGGTTTTCTTCATGGTACCGCCTTGTTTCAGGGGCCGAAGAGCCCGGAAAATTAACCCGAGATTGCGAGCGAAACGGTTACGCAATCGATTCGATGGGGTGATTGTAGGTAAAAATCCGGATTTTGTTAGGAGAAAGTGGCAGAACTGCGAGGCGGATCAAAAAAGTGGAACCCTGGGTCAGGGCGGGCTGGAAGCGGCCCGGCCGACGCACTGCTTCCTCAACGCCCGTCATCTCACTCGTACTGGAGCACTCGATGTGGGCGCCGGGCCGGGACCGTAGTTATGGCGAGGCGGTACTGGTGGTTGAGCTTGGGATATCTCTGGACAACAAGGCCCGGCGGCAACCGGCGTTCGGCCTTTCTGGCATCAAACGCATGCTTCGCTGCTGGCCTGGTCGAGATCAGCATCCTGGATGCCCAGTATGGTCAGGATCTGCTTTTGTCCCGCCATCAACACCCGCTGTTGTTCTTGCTCGTCCGTAATACTCCTGGCAATCGCGACCGCACCGATCATGGATGCCATGATGGCCCGGGATTTTTCACCGATCATGTCCGGATTGGCTTCAAATGGCAGCTTGTTCAGACGTGCCAGGGCCGTGATTCGTTTCCCCAGCGCTGCCTTCATGTGCTGATACGCCTGCTCGTAGAGTTTCTTTATCTCCACTCGCTCGCTGCCTATCTCGTTGAACAGGATGGTCTCCGGACCCGGGATGTTGCGTTCCTTCAGCGCCAGCAGATTCAGATAATTCGTCACCAGGGCGGTCAGGTGCCTGACCGAAAAAGGGCCTTTGGCCAATCGCGCCACCCGGCTGCGCTGGAATGTTTCCAGGATCGACGCATTGAACAGCGCCTCTTTCGACTCGAAATGAGCATAGAAGGCGCCATGGGTCATGCGTGCCAGTTTCATGATCTTGGCAATCGATACTTTCTCAAAGCCGTAACGGCAGAAAAGCTCTGTGGCCGATGCCAAAATCCGGGCCTTGGATTGGGACTTGTGTACTTTCGAGTAAGACACCGGTCTGTTTCCCCGAGATGAAAATATTATCTTGATCATACATTGACCGAGGATATCTTGCATTCGTGCATGTGGCTCACCATGGAGGCAAGAAAAATGAATTCACCTATTGTAATCAGTGGTATGGGGATCGTCAGCCCACTGGGTTGCGGTGTTGACGCCGTGTGGCAGAAACTGTTGTCGGGGGATTCGGGTATCCGCCATATCGACCATTTCGATACCTCCGGCTTTCCGGTACAGCTGGCCGGCCTGGTACCCGATATAGCACAGGATCCTGAACACGGACTCGATGAACTGGCTGTTGTCGGTCTCAAAGAGCGCAAGAAGATGGACCGCTTTACTCTTTTCGCCCTGGCTGCCGCCCAACAGGCGCTGCAACAAGCCAACTGGTTCCCCGTTTCCGACGCCGAACAGCGGAGCACGGCGACGGTGATCGGTACGGGTATCGGCGGCTTTCCCACCATCACCCATGCATCCCAGACATTGACCGCCCGTGGCTACAAGAAGATATCGCCCTTTACCGTACCGTCGTTTCTGGCCAATCTGGCGGCGGGTAACGTATCGATCCGGTACGGGTTCAAAGGTCCCATTGGTTGTCCGATTACGGCTTGCGCCGCCGGGCTTCAGGCTATCGGGGACGGTATGCGGCTGATCCGCAGTGGCGAGGCCGAGGTCGCGCTGGTCGGCGGTGCGGAAAGTTGCATCGATCCACTGGCACTGGCGAGCTTTCACGCTATGAAAGCCCTTTCCACCCGTAATGAATCGCCACGGGAGGCCTCGCGTCCTTTTGATCGCGAGCGCGATGGATTCGTCATGGGCGAGGGGGCCGGCGTCCTGGTTATCGAAACCCTGGCCCATGCCACTGCACGCGGTGCAACCCCCCTGGCCATCATCAATGGTTATGGCACCAGTGCCGATGCGTATCATATTTCGTCCGGTCCGGAAGACGGCGCCGGTGCCGCCGCCGCCATCGGCAGCGCACTCAGGATGGCCGGCCTGACCCCCGGGGATGTGGACCACATCAATGCGCATGCCACCTCGACACCCGTTGGGGATAATGCGGAGATTGCCGCCTTGAGGAGCGTCTTCGGAGCGTCGCTGCCGGGTATCCCCATCTCCGCCACCAAATCGGCCACCGGCCATCTGCTGGGGGCCGCCGGCGGTGTCGAAAGTATCTTCACGGCCCTGTCCGTCATGCAAGGCCGGCTTCCCCCCACGCTGAACCTAACGCATGCGGATGCCGGAATGGAGGATCTGGATCTCGTGCCCGATCTGGGGCGTCGCCATCAGGTGCGGCATGCCTTGTGCAATGCCTTTGGTTTCGGTGGCGTGAATGCGGCGCTGATCGTCAGCCGTATCTGATAACACTCGCCCGGGCTCGCGGTTTTCCGGGAGTTCGGGCCATCCCCTGGCACGATCATTCATACCTGTGCCATCTCCGTTGGTCTCAAATTGCCCAGGTTGGTGCAGGCCTGTTCGCGGGAGAGGGGCCGCGGCCGTTTTTCGGAACATTTTTTGGCTGTCGCGACAGGCGCTAATTGATAGAATGCGTCAATCGGCAACATTACCGTCGCCACCGTGCACCGATAGACTCGTTTTGGATTTCAGTCCCTTGAATACAGAATTCAGCCAGTTACTGGCCCCCGTCCATGGCTTTTTGCATTGTGCCACACCCGATGAATGGATAGCCGAGGCGCGCAAGCCCGAGCATCTGGCCGCCCTGCTGGTGGATCACGCCAACTGCGAGATGAAGGCGGCGATGAGCGCCCACCGCCTGGTGCGCCGCTACTGCCTGCCGAAGGACAAGCGCAAGCTGCTGCCCAACCTCGATTTCTACAAGTCGCTGGATGCCCTGCCGGAAAAGGGCGAGGTGCTGGGCAAGCAGGCCCTGACCGAAGACAACAGGCGGGTGTTCGACGAGTTGGCCAAGAACGAGCTGCTGGTGAAGATGGTGCGCCTTATCCAGGAAGAGCTGCACCATTTTGAACAGGTACTGGCGATCATGCAGGCCCGCGGCATTGCCTACGGTACCCTGTCCGCCTCCCGCTATGCCGGCGGGCTGCTGGTTCATGTGCGTACCCATGAACCGGCGGCCATTGTCGATCGCCTTATTATCGGTGCCTACATAGAGGCACGTTCCTGCGAGCGCTTCGCCCGGCTGGCGCCCTGGCTGGATGACGAACTGGCCCGCTTCTACGCGTCGCTGCTGCGCTCCGAGGCGCGTCACTACCAGGATTACCTGACGCTGGCGCGGGAGTACGCGGGAGAGAGCATCGACGAACGGGTGGCCTTTTTCGGCGAGAAGGAGGCGGAGCTTATCACTTCACCGGATACGCTGTTCCGTTTCCACAGCGGGGTGCCGGCGCTGGCCTAGCCGCTGTGCCAGCGGTATTCGTTGTCGTAGCTTTGCAGCAGGCGCAGGCCCTGCTCGCTCTGGGGGTTGGTCAGTACCTTGGCGGTGGGGCCGGCCTCCACCACATGACCTTCGTGCATCAGTATCACCTGATCGCTGATGTGGCGGACCACGCCGAGATCGTTGGCCACTATGATGTAGGACAGCCCCAGGGTGCTCTGCAGGCTGAGCAGCAGGTTGATGATCTGGGAGCGGACCGATAAATCCAGGGTGGAGATGGTTTCGTCGGCGACGATGATCCTGGGCGAGAGAATCAAGGCCCGGGCCAGGGCCACCCGTTGTTTCTGGCCGGTAGAGATCATGCCCGGGTAAAAGTGATAGTGATCCGGCAGCAGCCCCACCATGCGCAGGGTGTCCAGCACCAGCGCTTCCCGCTGCTCGGCGTCCAGCTCGGTGTTGAGGCTGAGCGGCGCCTCCAGGATCTGGCCGATGCGGCTGCGCGGGTTGAGCGAGGTATTGGGGTCCTGGAAGATCATGCGCAGCAGCTTGCAACGCTTCTTGTCATCCCCCGCCTCAATCTTGTCGCCGTCGATGTAGACGCTGCCCTGGGTGGGCGGCATCACCCCCGCCAGCACCTTGGCCAGGGTGCTCTTGCCGGAACCGGCTTCGCCCATCAGCGCCAGGGTCTGGCCCCGCTCCAGGGTGAACGACAAGGGGTAAAAGGCGGTCTTGCGCACTTTGCGGAACAGCCCGCTCTGATTGACGAACACCTTGCTGAGATTGTCGACCTTGAGCAGTGGCACCTGGCTCATCTGGACTTACCTTTTTGCATGTTGAGCGGGAAATGGCAGTAGTAGACGTGGCCCTTGACCTTGGCCAGGGGGGGCGTGATCACACACTGTTTCTGGGCATTGGGGCAACGGGGGCCCAGGCGACAGCCGATGGGCAGGTTTTGCAGCGGCGGTATCACCCCCGGCAGGGTATTGAGCCGGGATTTGTGGGGCAAGCTGCCGTCCAGATCCGGCATCATCTGCAGCAGGGCGGCGGTATAGGGATGGTGGGGGCGGGTCAGGATCTGTTCCCGGGTACCCGATTCCACCGTCTGGCCGCAATACATCACGGTGATGTTGTGGGTGAGTTGGGCGAAGGAGGTCATGTCGGTGCTGATCAGCAGTATGGTGGTGCCCGAGAGCTTGTTCACCCGTTCCAGCAGCCGCAAGATCTGGGCCTGGTTGGTGGCTTCCATGGCATTGGTGGGTTCGTCTGCCACCAGCAGCTTGGGCTGGTTGGCGATGGCCATGGCGATCATCACCTTCTGGCACACCCCTTCCGACAACTGATAGGGGTAGGCGTTCATCACCATCCGGTGATCCTTGATGCCCACCCGATGCAGCAGGCCGACGGCCTGCTGGCGGCGCCAGTACCAGCGCTGCCACCACTTGCCCTGGAAGCTACGGGCGGGAATGGCTTCCTCCAACTGGGCGCCGATTTTTTCGGAGGGGTCCAGGCAACTGGAGGGTTCCTGGAATACCATGGCGATATCCCGTCCCATGATGCGCCGCCGTTCCTTGGGCGACAGGCTCTGCAAATCGATATTATCCAGATACATGCGATCGGCGGTCACCCGCCAGGTGTCCTTCTCGATGCCGACGATGGTCTGGGCCACCAGGCTCTTGCCCGAGCCGGACTCGCCCACCAGGCCGCGGATCTCGCCATCGGCCAGGGTCAGGCTGAACTTGTCCACCGCCTTGACCATGCCCTGGGGCGTGTCGATTTCGATGGTCAGGTTGCGAATATCCAGTAGCGGCATCAGTTCATTACCTCGTTGATGGCCTGGCGCAGGCCTTCTCCCACCATGTTCACCACCAGCACCGAGAGCAGTATCGCCAGCCCCGGCAGGATGGCTATCCAGGGCGCCAGGTAGACCAGCTCCATGGCGTCGGACAGCATGGCCCCCCACTCGGGGCGGGGTGGCTGGGCGCCCAGGCCGAGAAAGCCCACGGCGGTGATGTCCAGGATGGCGGACGACAGGCCCCGGGTGGTCTGGCTGACGATGGTGTCGCTCAGGTTGGGCAATACCCCAAACCTGAGTATACGCCAATGGTTGGCACCATCGAGGCGCAGGGCGGTGATGTATTCCTTCTGCATCTCGTCGGACACGGCGTTGTAGGTGGCGCGGATAAACTGGGGCGTCAGCGCCAGGGTAATGGCCAGCAAGGTGTTGAACAGTCCCGGTCCCAGAATGGCCACGAAGATGATGGCCAGCAGCAATGAGGGGATGGACAACAGGGTGTCGAGCAGGTGGTTGAGGATGCTCGACTTGAGTCCCTTGCTCATGCCGCCGAGGATGCCGATGCAGCCGCCTGCCAGCAACGCCACCAGCACCACCAGCACCCCGTTACCGAAGGTGAGACGGGCGCCGATGATCAACCGGGACAGCATGTCCCGGCCCAGGTCGTCGGTGCCGAGGAAGAAGTCGATGTTGCCGTTGTCGGCCCAGGAAGGGGGCAGCAGCAGCACCTGACCGAACTGCTCGTAGGGCGGGTAGGGCGCCAGCCAGGAGCCGAACAGGGTCAGCAACGAGAGCACACCCAGCCCCCAGAGACCGATCATCGCCAGGGTATTCTTGCGAAACAGATCCCAAGCCTGCTCCTGCGGTGAACGAACCTTGAGCTCGGGATAAATATTAGCCCTGCTTGGCATAAAGGGCCTTCCTTCTGGTGGGATAAATCAGGGTGGAAACGATATCAACCGCCACGTTGGCCACTATGGTGAAGGTGGCGATGGCCAGGGTGCCACCCTTGATGGCGGCATAATCCTGCAGCGCGATACTGGTGACCAGCCAGCGGCCCAGCCCCGGCCAGTCGAACACGATTTCGGTCATCATCGCCGAGGTCAGCACGGTGCCGAGCTGCAATCCCAGGGTGGGAATGGCGACGGGAAAGGCGTTGCGCAGGCCATGGCGCAGTATCACATGGGTTTCGCTCAGGCCCTTGGTCAGGGCCGCCCGGATATAGTTCTGCTTGAGCACCTCCAGCAGGGCGCTGCGAATTTGGCGGATCACCTCGGTGGTGGGCACTATGGCCAACACCAGGGAGGGCAGTATCAGGTGCCTGAGCGCATCCACGAAGGCGGACCAGCGGTAGGGATGGTCGGTCAACAGCGAGTCGATGGTCATGATGCCGGTCACCGGACTGATGTCATACAGCAGGCTGAGCTGGCCCGATACCGGCAGCCAGCCCAGGTTGAGCGAGAAAAACATCACCAGCAGCAGCCCCAACCAGAATACCGGTATCGAATAACCCACCAGGGTGCCGGTGAGGATCAGGGTGTCCTGCCAGCGGCCCTGGCGCAGGGCCGCCAGGGTGCCGATGGGCACGCCGACCAGCATGGAGATAATAAAGGCCGCCAGGCACAGCTCCAGGGTGGCGGGAAAATACTGGCCGAGGGCGCCCAGTACCGGCATGCCGGTGGCGCTGGAGATGCCGAAATCCCCGGCCAGCAGCTGGCGGATGAAAACCAGATAGCCGGCCCAGAAGTCGCCACGGCTCTCGCTCAGCAGATGATATTCCAGCCCATAGGCGATTAGCGTCAGCATCAGCAGGGTGGTCAGCAGCAGGTTGACCCGCCGTAACAGATAGACCAGCATGGCTACTCCTTATAAGCCTGGTGGAAGGCCACGCCGCCGTAGGGCAGCAACCGCAGCCCCTTCACCTGGGTGCGATGGGCCTGCAGCTTGAGGCTGTGCACCAGCGGGATCAGGGCCATATCCTGATAGGCCAGCTCCTGGGCCAACTGATAATGGCGGATACGGCTGGCCAGTCGTGGTTCGGCCAGGGCCTGATCCAGTTGTCGTTCGAACAGCGGGTGGCACCAGCGGCTGGCATTGGTGCCGGCGGCAATGGCCTGGCAACTCAGCAGGTTGCGCAGCATGTTGTCCGGATCCGGGGTATCGGCCGACCAGCCGGTGAGCACCGCATCCTGGCCGCCGATGATCAATTCCCGTCGCAAGATCTGCTCTTCCAGGCTCAGCAAGCGAACCCGGATGCCCAGCCCGGCCAGTCGGCGCTGGATCAACTGGCCGGTCTTGAGCCCGTCCGGGTTGAAGGTCCGGGCACCGGCAGGTACCAGCAGGGTCATGTCAAAGCCGTGCTCCCGGCCGGCCTGCTCCAGCAGCAGCCGTGCCCGGGCCATGTCCGGCAGCGGCATCAGCAGATTGGGGTGGTAGCCCCAGGAAACCGGCGGCAGCAACGACTCGGCCAGGGAGCCGATATCGAAATACACCGCGTGCAGTATGTCTTCCCGGTTCAGCGCCAGGCTCAGTGCCTTGCGTACCCGGATATCGTTGAAGGGGGGCTTCTCGGTATTGAGCGCCAGCACTGCCACATTCATGCCGGTAGCCTGGCTCAGCGCCAGATCGGAATGCTGGTGGATCACCGACAGCTGACTGGTGCCGGGGTGAGCCATGACATCACACTCGCCGGTCAGCAGCTTGGCCAGCCGTTTGGACGACTTGGGGGTAATGTCGAACACCAGCTGGTTCAGGCGGGCACTGCCGCGCCAGTAAGTGGGGTGGCGATGGTAACGGATAAATTCATCGGTACGATACTGGCTGAGTATAAAGGGGCCTGTGCCTACCGGCTGCTGGTCGAGCAGTTGCGGTGTGCCCGCGGCCAGCAGTTGACCGGCATATTCCGCCGACAGGATCACCGCATAGTCGGTGGCCAGGTTGGATAAAAAAGACGCATCCGGGCGGGTGAGCACAAACTCCACTTCGTTGTCGCCCAGTGCACGTACCTCGCGGATAAGATCGCGCCAGCCAATGCTGTCGAAGAAGGGATAGCGGCCGCCGCTGACCTCATGGTAGGGATGTTGCTCATCCATCAGCCGGGCAAAGGTAAAGACCACGTCTTCCGCCGTCAGCGGACGGCCGGGACTGAACCAGGCGGTATGATGAAAGGTCACGCCGGGCCTCAGGGTAAAACGATAGCGCAGGCTGTCTTCGCTGCGGGTCCAGCTCATGGCCAGGGCCGGTACCGGCTGCTGATTGTTGGGATCGATATCCAGTAATCGATCGTACAGCTGGTGGGCGGTGGCATCCAGGGTTTCGGTGGAGGTGACCAGTTGCGGGTTGAAGGTGAGTGGGGCCCCTTCAATGCAATACAGCAGGCTTTCCGCCGCCAGTTGTCGGTTACCGGTGTCGCATCCTGCCAGCAACAGGGCGAGCAGGCCGCTGAGCCATAAACGCATGCTTAATCCTTGTGTTCTGCTTTCTCGCCCGCCGGCAAGAGGGAAGCATATTTACGCAGCAGTCCGCGCAACTGGTGATAACTCAACCCCAGCAACTCGGCGGCCTGGCGCTGATTATAACGGGCCTGGGCCAGGGCGGCTCGGATAAGCTGCCTTTCTTCCCCGGCCAGATGGACCCGCAGGTCGAGCGGCAAGGCCGCCGGTTGGCCCGGCGGTGCCGCCGTGGATCCTTCCGGGCGCCAGGGCGAGGCGAAAGGGTCCAGATACAGCTCGGCCAGCGGGATTTCCGGCTGGCCATGGCGGTACAGGCTGCGCTCGATCACGTTTTTCAGCTCCCGTACATTGCCCGGCCAGGGGTGGGCCAGCAACTGATCGCGGATATCGGGGCTGAAGCCGGCAAACAGTGGCCAGCCCAGTTCCATGCACAGGTTGACCGCAAAGTGTTCGGCCAGCCGCAGTATATCGTCACCCCGGGCACGCAGGGGCGGCAATGTAACCACATCGAAGGCCAGTCTATCAAGCAAATCGGCTCGAAATTCTCCTGCTTGCGCCAGGGCGGGCAGATCCCGGTTGGTCGCGCATACCAGACGTACATTGACCGATACCGCCTGGCCGCCGCCAACCCGCTCGAATTCGCCGTATTCTATCACCCTGAGCAGCTTCTCCTGCACCCGCGGGCTGGTGGTGGCCAGTTCATCAAGGAACAGGGTGCCGCCGTCGGCACGCTCGAAGCGGCCCAGGTGACGCTTCTGGGCGCCGGTAAAGGAGCCGGCCTCATGGCCGAACAATTCGGACTCCAGCAGGTTTTCGGCCAGGGTGGCGCAGTTGAGGGAAATAAAGGGCTGCTGCCAGCGGGGGGAAAGATAATGCAGGCGGTGGGCCACCAGCTCCTTGCCGGTGCCCCGCTCGCCCACTACCAGCACCGGCTTGTTCAGCTGTGCCAGCAGGGACACCTGTTCCAGCATGGCCAGCAGGTGGTTGGACTGACCGATCAATTCATTGTCCGTCATGGCATATCAACTTGGCGAAATTTGCTAAATGGTAGCGTTATTCGCCGACATTGACTAATCCCGTGGTTGATGATTTTTATTTTTTATTTGTTTTTCAATTGATTAGTGGATTTTATCGAGTTGGCATATAAATTGTTAAGTATAGGGTAAGCGGGCCAGGTCCTTTGGCGCCGTGGCCCAATCACCCTGACGTCCTTGGAGGCTGAACCATGAGTATTTTTTCCCGACTGGCGGATATCATCAACGCCAACCTCAATTCTCTGCTGGATAAGGCCGAAGATCCGGCCAAGATGGTGCGGCTGATCATCCAGGAAATGGAAGACGAGCTGGTGCGCGAACGTTCCAACCTGGCCCGTTTCCTGGCCGAGAAGAAAGACCTGCTGCGGCAGATCGAACGCCACCGGGAGCGGGTGGCGGAATGGCAGGACAAAGCCGAACTGGCGCTGACCAAAGGGCGCGAGGATCTGGCCCGTTCCGCGCTGATGGAGAAAAACAAGCAGAACGAGCTGCTGGGCGCACTGGAGCGGGAATGCGGGGCGGTGGAGGAGGGCATGAACAAGCTGTCCGAGGCCATCGGTGCGCTGGAAGCCAAGCTGTCCGACGCCCGCGCCCGCCAACAGGCGATGCAGCTGCGTGAGCGTAGCGCCCAGAGCCGGATCAAGGTGCAGGAGCGGGTGCGTTACAGCGAAACCTCGTCTGCGGTCGACAAATTCGATCGCATGGAGCGTAAGATAGATGAGCTGGAAGCCAAGGCGGATCTGTACAGCCAGAGCAAGGGGCTGGATCAGGCCTTTGCCGAGCTGGAGGTGGACGACGCCATCAGCCGGGAGCTGGACAAGCTCAAAGCCAAAATGAACAAGAGCGAGGATAACTGATGTCCGAACTGGCCTGGGCCCTGGTGGCCCCCCTGAATATTTTCCTGTTCCTGGTGGTCCCCATCTGGCTGGTGCTGCATTACCGCAGCAAGCGCCGGTTGGATGAAGGGCTGGGCGAGTCGGCCCGCCAGCGGCTGGAGCAGGCCTTGCACCAGGCGGAACAACTGGCCGAGCGGGTAGAAACCCTGGAGCGGCTACTGGATCAGGAGGTTCCCGAATGGCGTCGACCCTGATGAACCTGTATCGCGACAAGCGCAACGGCAAGCTCGGCGGTGTCTGCGCCGGTATCGCCCGCAGGGCCGGGGTCGAACCCTGGCTGGTGCGGGTGCTGGCGGTGACCGGCCTGGTGTTTGCCAGCTTCCTTACCTTCGTACTCTATATCGCGGCCTGGCTGTTGCTGGAGGACAGGCCCGAACAGCCGGAGCCCGAGTCGGACCATGTGAAAACCACCGGCTGGCAGTCGGGTTTGTCGCCGCAAGAAGCGTTGGAAAAGCTGGAAGGCAAGCTCAAGCGGCTTAACGGTCGGGTGGCCGAGATGGAACAACTGATGACCTCCCGGGAATTCCGCCTGCGTCGGGCATTCAACGAACTGCGCGAGGATAAATGAGCAAGACCGCACTGGAGCAGTGGCGTCACAAGGCCGGCGCCTGGGTGCAACGAGGGTTGGATCACCGACTGAGGCTGGCGGTAACCGGTCTCAGCCGCAGCGGCAAAACCGCCTTTATCACCAGCCTGGTCAACCAGCTGGAGCACGCCGGGCTGGATGCCCGGCTGCCTCATTGGCCGGTGGCGGCGGAAGGACGCCTGCTCGGTATCAAGCGGGTACCGAGCCGTCATCACCATGTACCGACCTTCGGCTACGAGGCTGCCCTCGGCCAGCTGTCGGCCCGGCCGCCGGTGTGGCCCGAGCCTACCCGGGGCATCAGCGAGATTACCCTGGCCATCAAGTACCGGCCCAGGAACCGGCTCAAGCGCAGGCTTCATGACAATGCGACCCTCTATCTGGAAATCGTCGATTACCCCGGTGAATGGCTGCTGGACCTGCCCTTGCTGGCGATGAGTTATGCCGAATGGAGCGGGCAGCAGCGCGCTTTGTTGCAAACTCCCGCGCTGGCGGAGCTGGCCGCGCCCTGGTTGCAGGCGGGGGCCTCTCTTGCTGCCGACAGTCCCGTCGATGATGCCCGGCTGGCTGCACTGGCGGCGGCTTACACCCAGTGGCTGCTGGATATCAAGCGCGAGTGTGGGGCTTACCTGGTGCAGCCCGGGCGCTTTATCCTGCCCGGTGAATATCAGGGCGCGCCCATGCTGCAGTTCGTGCCCTGGGTCTGGGGCGAGGTACCCGCCGGGCTCAACGACGGTCACCACCATGGCATGATGGAGGCGCGCTTCGAGCACTATAAAAAGCACCTGGTACAGGGCTTTTATCGCGATTTCTTCGCTGGTTTTGATCGGCAGATCGTGCTGGCGGACTGCCTGACGCCGCTCAATCAGGGACCCGGCAGCTTTGCCGATCTGGGCCGTGCGCTCGAGGCTATCCTGCAGAGCTTCGAATACGGCAAGAGCGGCTGGTGGCAGCGGTTGTTTGCCCCGCGTATCGACAAGCTGTTGTTTGCCGCCACCAAGGCCGATCACCTGACCCCGGATCAGCATGGTCGCCTGACCCGGTTGCTGGCCACCCTGGTTCGTGGCGGTCATCGCCACGCCCGGCTGTCCGGCATCGATATTCATACCCTGGCCCTGGCGTCGATCAAGGCGACCCACAGCGGTCAGGTCCAGCACCAGGGTGACCGCATTCCCGCCCTGCAGGGACGCCGGCTGGGAGACTTTGAGCCGGTCACCCTCTACCCGGGCGAGGTACCCGAGGCCCTGCCCCGAGACGATTTCTGGCAGCGGCAGGGGTTCGATTTTACCGAATTCGCCCCGCCCCTGTGGCAGCCCGAGGCGCCGCTGCCCCATCTGCGCCTGGATCAGGCGCTGGCCTTCTTGTTGGGAGACAAATTATCGTGAGTTTGAAAGGCAAGGTGATCCTCGATACCTCGCTGCAGTCACCGGACTCCGAGCCGTTGCGGCCCGGTCAGCGGCTGGAGCAGGACGACTTTATCGCGCTGGACGACGCGCCGGAGCCGCACCTGGCCGAGGGCCTGCGGCCCCGCCGCCGGCATTGGCTGTGGTGGAGCGGCGGCCTGTTGTTGTTGTTGCTGCTGCTGGTGCACTCCGCCGTCAATCTGTGGCAGACCTGGCAGGACAGCCTGCTGCTGGGCGCGGCCTGGAGTCTGGCGCTTGCCCTGCTGGCGCTGGCGGCCCTGGGCAGCCTGTGGCGCGAACTGCGCTTGCTGCGTACCCTGGAGCGGGTGTCGAGTCAGCGGGAGCGGGCCGAGCAGCTGCTGGCGGGCCAGGGCTGCGGCCAGGCCCGGATTTTCTGCGAGCAACTGGCGCGGCAAAGCGACCTGGTGCAGTCGGATGCCTACCAGACATGGCTGCAGAGCCTGTCGGAACAGGAACAGGATACCGAAGTGTTGTCGCTCTACAGCCGGCAGGTGCTGAGTGTGCAGGACAGGCAGGCCCGGGCCTGGGTACTGAAATGGTCCGGCGAGGCGGCGGTCATGGTGGCGGCCAGCCCCCTGGCGGCGGTGGACATGCTGCTGGTGTTGTGGCGCAACGTGCGGATGATCGAAGATATCAGCGCCTGCTACGGCATCCGCTTGGGGATGGCCAGCCGCTGGCGGCTGCTCCGCCGGATCCTCCACCATATGCTCTATGTGGGGGTCTCGGAGGCAGCCATCGACATGGGCATGGATCTGCTCGGGCTGGAGCTGGCCGGGCGCTTGTCGGCCCGGGCGGGACAGGGGGTGGGCGCCGGCCTGCTTACCGCTCGCCTGGGGGTGCAGGCCATGGATCTGTGCCGTCCCGTACCCTGGCAGGGGGAGGAAAAGAAACAGCTGGGCGGTATTCGCCGGGCCCTGATCGACAAGGTCAGTAAAATACTGCTGCGCAGTGACACGGGCAAGACATGATGGAAATACACAGGGAAGGGCAGGGATGGGGTGACCGACGGGGCTCGAACCCGCGACAACCGGAATCACAATCCGGGACTCTACCAACTGAGCTACGGTCACCACAAATGGCGCGCCCTGCAGGACTCGAACCTGCGACCATCCGCTTAGAAGGCGGATGCTCTATCCAGCTGAGCTAAGGGCGCTTTTTGCAGTTACCCAGCGGCCAGGCCGCTGCGTAACGGGGCGGCATCATACCTATTTGCACCTGTGGGGTCAACGGCTTTATCCGGGCCATGCGGCCGGATAAAGCCGTTGGTGCTCGCTTATCAAAGCCCTGAAAAAATGCGACAATCGCCGCAGGTTTATAAAGGTGAGAATCAACGCAGATGTCAGCTCAAATAATCGATGGAAAAGCGATTGCACAGGCAGTACGCAACCAGGTGGCCGAACGGGTAGCCGAACGCAAAAGCGCAGGCAAACGTGCCCCGGGCCTGGCGGTGATACTGGTGGGTGCCAATCCCGCTTCCCAGGTGTATGTCGGCAGCAAGCGCCGGGCCTGCGAGGAAGTAGGGTTTATCTCCAAATCCTACGATTTGCCTCAGGAAACCGCAGAGCAGCAACTGCTGGACTTGATCGACGAGCTGAACCAGGACGCCACCATCGACGGCATCCTGGTGCAACTGCCGCTGCCGGCCCATATCGACAGTACCCTGGTGATTGAACGCATCCACCCGCACAAGGATGTGGATGGCTTCCATCCCTACAACGTCGGCCGCCTGGCTCAGCGTATCCCGGCCCTGCGCCCCTGTACCCCCAAGGGCATCATGACCTTGATCGAGCGCAGCCATATCAAAACCCACGGCCTTAACGCCGTGGTGGTGGGCGCTTCCAACATAGTGGGCCGACCGATGACCCTGGAGCTGCTGCTGGCCGGTTGTACCACCACCACCTGCCACCGGTTTACCGAAGAGCTCAAGACCAAGGTGGAAGGGGCCGACCTGCTGGTAGTGGCGGTGGGCAAGCCCAACTTTATTCCCGGCGACTGGATCAAACCCGGTGCCGTGGTGATCGATGTGGGTATCAACCGCCTGGACGACGGCCGCCTGGTGGGCGACGTGGAATATGCGGTAGCCGCCGAACGCGCCGCCTACATCACTCCGGTGCCCGGTGGCGTGGGCCCCATGACGGTTGCGGCCCTGATCGAGAACACCCTGATCGCCTGCGAACGCTATCACGACAATTAAGGTGAGCCCATGCGGTGGCCCTACAAGGACGTACTCTATACGGTGATTTTCGGCACCGAAACGCCGGCGGGCCGTCGCTTTGATATTGCCCTCATTGTTGTCATACTGCTGTCCATTGCCGTCTTGTTCCTGGATTCCATGGGCTCGGTGCGGGCGCAGTACGGTGGCCTGCTCTATGGGCTGGAGTGGGGCTTTACCCTGATGTTTACCCTCGAGTACGGGTTACGGGTCTATTGTGCCCAGAACCGGGCCGCCTACATCAAGAGCTTTTACGGCATCATCGATTTGCTGGCGGCGCTACCGACCTATCTGGCGATATTTATCCCTGGTGCCAGTTTCCTGATGATAATCCGCCTGCTGCGGGTGTTGCGTATCTTCCGCATCCTCAAGCTGATGCGCTACGTCGACGAAGCCAATATCCTGCTGCGTTCGCTCAACCAGAGCCGGCGCAAGATCGTCGTGTTTTTCAGCACCCTCTTTATCCTGGTGACGTTATTCGGTTCCATGCTCTATGTGGTGGAAGGGCCGGAAAACGGCTTTACCAGCATCCCCACCAGCATCTACTGGGCCATTGTCACCATCACCACCGTCGGCTTCGGCGACATTACCCCGCAGACCTCGCTGGGTCGTGCCATCGCTGCGGTCACCATGTTGATGGGCTACGCCATCATCGCGGTGCCCACCGGTATCATCACCGCCGAGCTGGGGCGGGAGATCCGCCGTGAATACGACCTGCGTCACTGCCCCCAGTGTGACCGGAGTGGCCATGACCGGGATGCCCGTTATTGCAAGTATTGCGGTGGAGAAATGGAAGAGGAGAGGTTAAAAGGAAGGGGAACCAAGGCTCCCCTGTGATTTACTGATTGCTTTCTTCCATCATTTCATCCAGTCGGCGTTCGGCCTCGGCGGCGGCTTCATCCATGGCCTGCTCCATTTCGCCGGCGGCGTCCATGGCGCTTTCGGTGGCGTCATCCAGGTTTTCACCGAGTTCTTCCATGGTTCCCTGTTGCTCCACACCCAGCGCTTCCCTGGCGTCATCGGCCATCTGTTCGCTCTGCTCCTGTACCCTTTCGATGGCTTCATCGACATTTTCACCGGCTTGTTCGGCGGGGCCCTTGTTGTCGCAGGCGGCAAGACCAAAAGCCGTAACAGAGGTAAACAGCAGAACATTAAGCAATGACTTTTTCATATCGGTTCCTCGCTAGATTATATGGCGGCCAGGCCGCTTTTGTGTTTTTGCTCTATTAGTAATAGCGCAGCTTTGGCCCGAATAACAGTAGCAGTTTGAGGAAGGAAATCGGCTGTTATTATAAAAAAATCAACTATATCAGTTAGTAACAGGAATAAGCGAACCAGAGTGACGTAGCAGGATAAGTGAAACTCGGTGCCGGTATGACGAAGTTTGTCATCCTATTGTGCCGTTATTACGGAATGGGGAAGGCGGTGTGATGACACCGCCTTTCTTTGTCAACCGGGTTATTCCTGGTTCAGGGTTCTGTCCATGATTTCGTTCAGGCGATCTTCCGCTTCTCTGGACGCTTCTTCTATGGCTTGCTGAAACTCTTCCTTCTGCTGTTCCAAAGTTTCCGGTTTCGGCTCGGTATCGAGATCGGCTGTTCCATTCTGATAAGGTTCGGGCTGGGATGCCGCTTGCTGCATTACCTCGTCGATCTTGTCACCGACATCGGCAGTCGGGCCTTGCTCTTCGCAGCCACTCAGGCCGAGCAGGGCGGCCAGCAGGGCGGCCGGAATTACTTTTTTCATCTCGGGGCTCCTTTAAAAACCTGGTTAGGGGCTCGCTAAAAAACGGGGCACCCATTATGGTGCCCATGACAAAATTTGCAATATCGGGTGCCGTGGCGGTTATTTTCGGCGCCAGCGGGTACCTTCGGGGCCATCTTCCAGCACGATACCCATCTCGGTCAGCTTGTTCCGGGCGGCATCGGCGGCAGCCCAGTCCTTGGCCTGGCGGGCATCGAGCCGGGCCTGGATCAGGCGCTCGATCTCGGCCACTTCCTCGTCGGCGCCGGCCTCGCCACGCAAAAAGGTCTCGGGATCCTGGCCGAGCAGGCCCAGTACCCCGGCCAGTTCGCGCAGGCGGGCGGCGAGGCCGGCGGCGGTGTCGTCCTTGCCCTTGAGCCGGTTTATCTCCCGCGCCAGATCGAACAGCACCGAATAGGCTTCGGGGGTGTTGAAGTCGTCATCCATGGCCGCCTTGAAGCGGGTCACGAACTCCTCGCCCCCCTCCGCCGCCGTCGTCGGCAGATCGCGCAGGGCGGTATAAAAGCGTTCCAGCGCCGCCCGGGCCTTGTTCAGGTTGTCGTCCGAGTAATTGAGCTGGCTGCGGTAGTGGCCGGACAGCAGGAAGTAGCGAATGGTCTCGCCGTCGTAGTGATCCAGCACGTCACGGATGGTGAAGAAGTTGCCGAGCGACTTGGACATCTTCTCCTGATCTACCATCACCATGCCCGAATGCATCCAGGTGTTGACGTAGGGGCTGTGGTTGGCGCAGCAGCTTTGGGCGATTTCGTTCTCGTGGTGCGGAAACTGCAGGTCGGAGCCGCCACCATGGATGTCGAAATGCTTGCCCAGGTGTTTGCCGTTCATGGCCGAGCACTCGATGTGCCAGCCGGGGCGACCCGGGCCCCAGGGCGAATCCCAGCTCGGTTCGCCGGGCTTGGACTGTTTCCACAGCACGAAATCGAGCGGGTTGCGCTTGGCCTGCTCTACTTCCACCCGGGCGCCGGCCTGCAATTGCTCCAGATTCTGTCCGGAAAGCTTGCCGTATTCCTTGAAGCTGCTCACCTCGAACAGCACGTCGCCGTTGTCGGCCACATAGGCATGGCCGTCCCTGATCAGGCTTTCGACCATATTGATGATCTCGGGAATATGCTGGGTGGCCTTGGGCTCGATATCGGGACGGGCGATATGAAGGGCGTCGAAATCCTTGTACATCTCGAGGGTGAGCCGTTCGGTCAGGGCATCGCAGCTCTCCCCGTTCTCGGCGGCACGTTTGATGATTTTGTCGTCGATGTCGGTGATGTTGCGCACAAAAGTCAGGTCATAGCCCAGGTAGCGCAGGTAGCGGGTGACCACGTCGAAGGCGACGAAAGTACGGCCGTGGCCGATATGACAGAGATCGTAAATGGTGACACCACAGACGTACATGCCGACCTTGCCGGGCACCAGGGGGGTGAATTGTTCTTTTTGTCGGGTAAGGGAATTGTAGATTTTCAGCATGATTCCGGGTCTTGGTGGTGAATGTTGGTCTGTGCGTATTGAACCTTTAATGGGCATTCGGTGCAAGCCTCGTGGGCTGTGGGGGTTCGCTAAAGCGGCGGCTTGCGTTAAAATCGATTTCTGAACCTATTATCTGGATACGCAATTATGGTTACACTGCACACTACTTACGGCGACATCACCCTGAATCTGTTTGCCGACAAGGCTCCGGAAACCGTTGCCAACTTCCTGCAATACTGCCGCGATGGCCACTACGACAACACCCTGTTCCACCGGGTGATCGACGGTTTCATGATCCAGGGTGGCGGCTACGGCCCCGGCTTCGAAGAAAAGGCAACCCGTGCCCCCGTCAAGAACGAAGCCGGCAACGGCCTGGCCAACAAGGTCGGCACCGTCGCCATGGCCCGCACCATGGAGCCGCATTCCGCCACCGCCCAGTTCTTTATCAACGTCAACGACAACGACTTCCTGAACTTCAAGTCTGCCACCAGCCAGGGTTTCGGCTACTGCGTGTTCGGTGAAGTCGTCGAGGGCATGGACGTGGTCAACAAGATCAAGGGTGTGGCCACCGGTACCAGTGGCTATATGCACCAGGATGTGCCGGTGGACGATGTACTGATCACCGGCGTGACCGTCGGCGAATAAGGCCTCCCGGCTGTTGGAAGCAATGCCCGCCCCGGCGGGCATTGCTGTCTTTGTATTCAGGAACCGCCATTCATGCCCTGTACCCTCTTTATCGCCGATCTGCACCTGAGCAACGGGCGGCCCGACATCACCGCCGCCTTCCTGCGCTTTATGCGTGAGGACGCGGTGCATGCCGATGCGCTCTATGTGCTGGGCGATCTGTTTGAATTCTCGATTGGTGATGACGAACCGAGCGAGCTGAACCGGCAGGTGGCGTCGGCCTTCCATACCTGCAGCGAGCAGGGCACTCCCGTTTATTTCATCCACGGTAACCGGGACTTCATGGTGGGGCGCCGTTTCGCCCGGCAAGCGGGCATGACCCTGTTGCCCGAGCACCGGATCATCGACCTCTATGGTAAGCCTGCGCTTATCATGCATGGCGACACCCTGTGCATCGACGACGCCGGATACCAGCGTTATCGTCGCATTACCCGTTGGCCCTGGCTGCAGTGGTTGTTTCTGCGGTTGCCGCTGCGCTTCCGGCTTAACATCGCCGACGGCATCCGCGGCAAGAGCGCCCAGTCCAAGCAGGACAAGATGATGCAGGTGATGGACGTGAACCAGGCCGAGGTGGTGCGGCAGCTTCGGCTGAACAAGGTGGACCTGCTGATCCACGGCCATACCCACAGGCCCGGCATCCATGAGCTCAGCATCGACGGCCGGTCGGCCCGGCGCATCGTACTCGGCGACTGGTACACCCAGGGCAGCGTGTTGACGGTCACCCCAGAGGGGGTGGAGTTGCAGAGCAGGGCTTTTAAGGAGCAATCATGAAACCCGGCAAGACAGGACTGACTCGTATTATCTCCGCCGGCGGTTATTCGCTGCAGGGCCTTAAGAGCGCCTATCGTAACGAGGCGGCCTTTCGCCAGGAGTGTTGGCTGGTGGCGGTAATGCTGCCCCTGGCCATCTGGTGGGAGGTAGGGCTGGTGGCCAGGGTACTGCTTATCGGCAGCCTGGCGCTGGTGCTGGTGGTCGAACTGCTCAACTCGGCGGTGGAGGCGGCGGTGGATCGCATCGGTCCCGAGCATCACGAACTGGCGGGGCGGGCCAAGGACATGGGCTCGGCCGCCGTGCTGCTGACCCTGTTGCTGGCGGCCCTGACCTGGGTGCTGGTATTTATCGATTATGCCTTCTGACTAACCGATCCCAGAGGGCTCTAAAATAGGGCCCCCTGCACTCCGACCGTGTTTTGCCCGCAGGATCCCGCAATTAAATCACTGATCCTAATGGCGCTACATCGACCGGGCACCGCACGCAGACACGCCGTGAACCCTGGGGGGCTCCGCTGCGCCGGTGTCGTGGAAACCGATGTTATCGCCGCACTGCGACTCGCCACTGGCAACTCGGTCGCGGCGCTCATTCCGGTGCCAGGCGCTTTGCACTCCCTGGCGCAGAGGGTCTGCTTAGCGGTACCCGCCGCTGCCTTGATTGAGCTACTATCCGGAACCGCTATTTAATGCCATGTTTGGAATGGTTTCCAAAGTGGTGCTTATATTGCTTCTACTCTTTTTTTACCTGAAATAGAATTGTGCCGGTTTGTTCGGCAATATCTTATCCAGATTATATTTTTGTTTATTTTTTATACGAAAGAGACGGTGATAATGAAAAAAACAACATTAGTTTGTGCCACCCTGCTGTCCGCCACTCTGGTCAGCGGCTGTGCAACCGAGTCTTCGCGCTCGCTGGCGGTAGAAAAAGTTAATTCCTATGGCAGCCAGTACCAAGGTGTTCGCAGTCCCATTTCCGTTGGGAAATTTGAAAACCGCTCCAGTTTTCAGCGGGGTATTTTTTCGGATGTGGTCGACCGGTTAGGCAATCAGGCCACCACCATACTGGTCACCCACCTGCAACAGAGCAACCGTTTCAATGTGCTGGACAGGACCAATATGCAGGAGATAAAAGCGGAGGCCGGAATTAAAGGGCAGGCGCAGGCGTTGAAGGGGGCGGATTATGTGGTCACCGGAGATGTAACGGAATTTGGCCGCAAGGCGGTCGGTGATCACCAGCTGTTCGGCATACTGGGGCGTGGCAAGTCACAGATTGCCTATGCCAAAGTCAACCTGAACGTGGTGAATGTACAAACGTCAGAAGTGGTCTTTTCCTCCCAGGGAGCCGGCGAGTACAGCCTGTCCAACCGTGAGATCGTCGGCTTTGGCGGTACCGCCGGCTATGACTCGACCCTGAATGGCAAGGTGCTGGACCTGGCCATTCGCGAGGCGGTAAATAATTTGGTGGCCGGCGTCGATCAGGGCGCCTGGAATCCGGTGCGGTAACGGACGGGAAGAGATAATGGACAAGAAACGCTATACCTTTTCGCTGCTTATGGCTGCCGTTTTGCTTGCCGGCTGTGCCGGGCCGAGCACGCTGTATCAGTGGGATGGCTATCAACCGTCGGTCTATCAGTATTACCAGGTAGATAACAACAATCTGGATGAGCAGGTCGCCCAACTGGAAGAAAGCATTGAGAAGGCACGGGCCAAGGATCGCAGGGTTGCGCCCGGTTTACACGCTCACCTGGGATTGCTTTATGCCAATAGTGGGAGAGAGCAGCAGGCGCTTGAACAATTTGCGGCAGAGAAGCGTTTGTTTCCCGAGTCTGCGGTGTTCATGGACTTTTTGCTGAAACAGAATAAGGGCACCCTGTAATGAAACGGAAACTGTATCCATTCCTGTTGCTTGTTACGGCGATATTGGCGGGCTGTGCCGCGCCTGAGGCTTACGACTATGCTGCTTTTAAAGCGTCCAGGCCCAAGTCCATATTGGTGTTGCCGCCGGCAAACCAGTCGCCTGACGTCAAAGCCAGTTACAGCCTGTTATCCCAGGTAACCTATCCGTTGGCGGAATCCGGCTACTACGTTTTTCCTGTCGCGGTGGTGGATGAAACCTTCCGGCAGAACGGCCTGGTCAACCCCGAGGACATTCATGATGTCTCCCTGGACAAACTGCACCAGATTTTTGGTGCCGATGCCGTGCTTTATATCGATGTCGAGGAATACGGTACCAGTTATATGATCATCAGCAGCGATACCCGGGTCACCGCCAGTGCCCGCCTGGTCGACCTTAGAACGGGGCAGCAGCTCTGGTCCGGCAAGGCCACCGCCTCCAGCAGCGAACAGAGCTCCAGCTCCGGCAGCCTGATCGGGATGATGGTGCAGGCGGTGATCGAGCAGATTGCCAGCACCCTGACCGACAAAGGACACCAGATCTCCGGTATTACCAGTGCCCGACTGTTGTCGGCGGGAGTGCCCAACGGCATTCTCTACGGCCCCCGCTCTCCGCACTCTGCCCAGTAACTCAGTGGAATGTCACGGCCGTACCCAACAGCGGGTACGGCCGGTTTGTTGACAACGTCCACCATCCTGTTGCCAGGGAGACATTTTTCCTTCAACGCCGCTGTTCAACAGTGGTTATCTTCGCACAGGCGGAGCTCCATGACAGTTTGCGTTGGGCTCCCGCTTTCGCGAGTGACAGGGAGTGGGAGACACGGCTTCAGCCGTGTGGCGGGCGCTTGCTAAGCAGGCCGAAGGCAACACCTTCGGCCATCCTTTCTTTCACGGTACCCGGGCTCCCGGCTACAGGCAGAGCCGGCTTAGCTCACTTCTGCCTACTGTGCTTGCCGATGCCGTAATCCTTGAGCTTGTTGGCAATGGCGGTGTGGGAGATATTGAGCCGCCTGGCCAGTTGGCGGGTCGAGGGGTACTCCGGGTAGAGTCGCTCCAGCAGTATCCGCTCGAAGCCTTTCACCGCCTCTTCCAGCGAGCCTTCGCACAGGGTGTCCAGCCCCTGGAGGCCGTTCTGCTCCGGCAACGACAGCTGGGCCAGATCCAGTTCATCCCCTTCCAGCAGGCTGATGGCCCGGTATAGGCTGTGCCTGAACTGGCGTACGTTGCCCGGCCAGGGATAGTGCTGCAGATAGTCGCCCAGGGCCCGGGACAGCCGGGGCAGGGGACGCTCCAGTTCGGCGGCGAAACGGGTACAGAAGTGCTGGGCCAGGGGCAGTATGTCCTTTTGCCGCTGCCGCAGGGGGGGAAGGTGCAAATTGAGCACGTTGAGCCGGTAGAACAGATCCCGACGGAACTGGCCACCCTGCACCAGGCCGGCCAGATCCTGCTGGGTGGTGCAGATAAAGCGGATGTCCACCTTGACCTCCTGCTCGTCGCCCAGGCGGCGGAAGACGCCGTCCTGCAGCACCCGCAGCAGCTTGAGCTGCAGCAGCGGTGACATCTCGCCGATTTCGTCCAGCACCAGGGTGCCGCCGTTGGCCTGATCCAGCACGCCGCGCTTGCCCTGGGTATTGTTGCCGAAGGCGCCGGGGGCGTAGCCGAACAACTCGTTTTCGGCTGCCTCGTCGGGAATGGCGGGGCAGTTGAGCAGGATAAAGGGCCCCTCGCCGCGCAGGCTGGCATTGTGGCAGGCCCGGGCCAGCAGCTCTTTGCCGGTGCCGGTTTCGCCCTGGATCAGCAGGGGGGCGTCCAGGGTGGCCAGCCGGCGCGCCTCCCGGATCAGCTCGTTCATGGCCGGGCTCTGGGCCAGGAAACCGTCGAAATGCCCGCTCTCCCGGCTGCGCATCACCTTGAAGTGCTGGCCCACCCGGTAGGCGGATTTGAACACCACCACGGCGCCGGCCAGGCTCTGTCCGCCGGACTCTTCCGTCACCCAGATGGGCAGGAAGTCGGCCAGATAGGGCTCTCCGCCGAGCGAGACTTTTTCGCTGAGCGGTTGCGGCTCGGCCTGCTCCAGCCAACGACCGACATGGACCCCTTTCAGCAGGGGACCCAGGGGTTGTTGCAGCAATTGCGGCTGGGGCTGGGCCAGCAGGGCGCAGGCGGCGTCGTTGGCCAGGGTGATGCGGCCCTGGGTGTCCACGGCTACCACGGCGTCGGGCAGCGCCTTGAGCAACGCCATGATGGCGTTGTGCTCCCGCTCGGAGGGCATGCAGGTAATGGTTTTGACGTCATGGACCCCGGGAATGCGACGGATGGCCGGCATCAGGTGCTGCAGGGCGGTAAAATCCAGGGTGGGGAAGTTCAGGTAGATGATGCCGCTGATGTCGATCTCGATGCCGCGCAGATCGATCTGGTGTTCCACCAGTATGTCCAGCAGTTCCCGGGTCAGGCCCAGGCGGTCTTCACAGGTAACTTTTAAGCGCATGGTGCTGTCTTGAGCCGTATCGGGCTGTAAATAATACCTTACAGCGGTGATGGATACGAGCCCCGGCCGGACGGGTCACGGGGGCGGTGTAAAAAAATCGGTTTTTTCGGCCACAAACGGTTTACGCCGAGGGCCGGCTCAGACATCCTTACAGCGCCTTGCCGGGTATGCGGGAAGGCGTGTGAGCAATTTATTCGGCAAAGATAACATTCAGGTGAAGCAATGAACGAAGCGGGTTTCAGAACGGTCAAGTCGTCCCAGGTGATCCTCAAAGAGCTGATGGTGCCTTCCTACGCCAATTTCGGCGGCAAGGTGCATGGCGGAATAATTTTGTCGCTGATGGACAAAATAGCCTATACCTGTGCCGCCACCCATGCCCAGGGGTATTGCGTGACCGCCTCGGTGGACTCGGTGGACTTCGTCAACCCGGTGGAAGTGGGCGAGCTGCTCACCCTGTACGCTTCGGTCAACTACGTGGGCAAGAGCTCGATGGAAGTGGGCATCAAGGTGGTGTCGGAAGACTTCAAAAACGGCATCGTCAAGCATACCAATACTTCCTACTTCACCATGGTGGCGCTGAATGAAGAAACCCGCAAACCCAGCCAGGTCGCCGGCCTGATCCTGGAGGATGAAGAAGAGATCCGCCGCTTCGTGATGGGCAAACTGCGCAAGCAGCTGCGCCGCGCCCACCAGCAGGAAATCGCCGATATCCGCCAGGCCCTGAACCTGGGCCAGGAAATGGCAGAGCTGAAAGGGGAGAACTGCCGGCTGGCGCGAGGCTGAGTGACCAAGTACGAGCAACTGGCCCGGCAGCTGCAACACCAGATTGCGGCCGGTGCCTGGCAGCCGGGAGACCGGTTGCCTTCCCTGCGGGAAAGCGTGCGCCGTTCGAACCTCAGCCTGATGACAGTGCTCAGCGCCTATCAGTTGCTGGAAAGTGAGGGCTGGATCCACTCCCGGCCCCAGTCCGGCTACTTCGTGGCCGAGCCGCTGGCAAGCACCATTCAGCACCCGCCGCCCTTGCTGCAACTGGCGGAAAGCGTCGATATCAACGCCTTTATCTTCAAGCTGCTGCAGGCCGGCGACGCTCCGGACTGCGTGGCCCTGGGCTCGGCCTTTCCCGACGCCTCGCTGTTTCCCCGCCAGCAACTGGCCCGCTCCCTCGGCCGGGTGGCCCGGCAACTGCACAGTCAGGGCACCGGCGTGAGCCTGCCCCCCGGCCGCATCGAGCTCAGACGCGCCATCGCCCGCCGCTATGCGGCCCGGGGCATGACGGTGTCGCCCGATGAGATAGTCATCACCTCGGGGGCGCTAGAAGCGCTCAACCTCGGCCTGCAGTCGCTGACCGCGCCCGGCGACTGGGTGGTAGTGGAATCGCCCGCTTTCTATGGCGCCTTGCAGGCGCTGGAGCGGCACCGGCTGAAGGCGGTAGCGGTGGCCACGGATCCGCGGGAAGGCATGGATCCGGACGCCCTGGCCGAGGCCCTGGAGCGCTACCCGGTAAAGGCCTGCTGGCTGATGAGCCATTGCCAGAATCCTCTGGGCGGTACCCTGCCGGCGGCCAGGAAGCAGCGGTTGCTGGCGCTGCTGGCCGAGCATGATGTGGCCCTTATCGAGGATGACGTCTACGGCGAGCTTTATGCCGGGGACGAGCCGCCCCTGCCGATCAAGGCCTGGGACGGGGAGGGGCGGGTGCTGCACTGCGCTTCCTTCTCCAAGACCCTGGGCAGCGGCATGCGCATCGGTTGGGTGGCGGCGGGGCGGCAGGCCGAGGCCGTGCAGCGGCTGCAACTGATGAGCACCCTGTCCACCAGCGCGCCGATGCAACTGGCCCTGGCCGACTACCTCGCCGGCCACCACTACGACAAGCACCTGCATACCCTGAGGCGCACCCTGGTGCAGCGCAAGCAGCGCTTCTGCCGGGCCGTGCAGCGGGCCTTTCCGCTCTCGGCCCGGCTGTATGGCGCGGAAGGCGGTTACTTCCTGTGGATCGAGCTGCCGGTGCCGGTTTGCACCACCCGGCTGTATTGGCGGGCACTGGAAGAGGGCATCACCATCGCCCCCGGGCGCATGTTCGCCACCGATGAGCGCTACCGGCACTGCCTGCGGCTCAATACCTCCCTACCCTGGAATTCCCGCAGCGACGCCGCCATCCGGCGGCTGGCGGAGCTGATCGGCGAACAGCTGGCCGGCAACCGCTAGCCCGTGTTCCGAGCCGGCCCTTGCAGCTACCGCTAGCCTGTCTGAGCATGACCGTTACGTGCTTGCGTTCGCAAGAGGTTCAGCCGGGGGTGGCGTGGCCGGTTCACGCAAATGAATTCGCGTCTACGTGATGAAAGCGTGTGCGCCTGTCGGCGAAACGGTGCCGGGTTGAATACGATTCGGTATGAGAGCACACCCTGACACCACTGTTATGCCATCCGGCTCACAGGCTACAACTGTTATGGTCCATTCTCGGCTCACTGTTTATGTCGCGGTGCCGTTCCCTGTGCTCTACTGCCCGGCGAATTCTTCCCAGCAGCAGTGTGAGCCCCATGGAAAAATCATCGCAGCGCATCGAGGTGCAACAGATCATCCCTTCTTCCGGTAGCAGGCCCATCGACCAGGGCCATGTCTATGTACGTGCCCAGCAAGGGCGCTGGCAGCGCTGGCGACAACGCCTGGGCTGGACCCTGATGCTGCTGTTCCTGGCCGGCCCCTGGCTGCGCTGGAACGGCCGGCAGGCGATATGGCTGGATCTGGAGCAGCAGCGTTTCCACCTGTTCGGCACCACCATCTGGCCCCAGGATCTGACCCTGCTGGCGCTGCTGCTGATGGTGGCGGCCTTTGCCCTGTTCTTCGTCACCGCCTTTTTGGGGCGGGTCTGGTGCGGCACTCTCTGCCCGCAGACGGTATGGACCTTCTGGTTCATCTGGGTGGAAGAGCGCTTCGAGGGCAGTGCCAACCAGCGCCGCCGGCTGGATCAGGCGCCCTGGACCCCGGCAAAGATCGCCCGCAAGGGCGGCAAGCACCTGTCCTGGCTGCTGATTGCCCTGCTGAGCGGTTTCACCTTTATCGCCTATTTTGTGCCGGCGACGGAACTGGCCACCGGCCTGCTCGGATTTTCCGCCGGCCCCTGGCCGAGCTTCTGGGTGCTGTTCTTCGGCCTGTGCACCTACCTCAACGCGGGCTGGATGCGTGCCATCATGTGCACCCATATGTGTCCTTATTCCCGTTTCCAGTCGGCCATGTTCGACCAGAATACCCTGACCGTGGCCTACGACGCCAAGCGGGGCGAGAGCCGGGGGCCGCGGGCCCGCAAGGCCGACCCGAAACAGCTGGGGCTGGGGGACTGCATCGACTGCAACCTCTGCGTGCAGGTCTGCCCCACCGGCATCGATATCCGCGACGGCCTGCAGTACGAGTGCATCAGTTGCGGCGCCTGTATCGATGCCTGTGATCAGACCATGAACGGCATGGGCTATGCGCCGGGACTTATTCGTTACGCCAGCGAACGGGAACTGGCCGGCGGTGAAACCCGGCTGTTGCGCCCCCGGCTGCTGGGTTATGGCCTGATGATGAGCCTGATGCTGGGATTGCTGGCGTACGCCGCCCTGAGCCGCACACCGCTGGCGCTGGACGTGCTGCGGGATCGCAACCAGCTGTACCGGGAAGCGGCCGAAGGGCTGGTGGAAAACAGCTATACCCTCAAGCTTGCCAACAAGACCCAGCAGCCTCGGCAGTACCAATTGCGGGTGGAAGGCGCGGATGGCCTGCACTGGCTGGGTGAGCAGGAAATAGCAGTGCCGGCCGGTGAAAACCTGAGCCTGCCGGTCAGCCTGTCCGCCGACCCTTATCTGTTGCCTGGCAGCATGCAGACGGTGACCTTCGTGGCCAGCGACGGCGAGGCCGAGGTGCGCACCGAAAGCCGCTTCTTCAGCGGGGGAAGGTGAGGGGACGCAACAAAAGGGCCCACTGGGCCTTCAGATTGATGGCAAAGTCCATCAACTGATATTTCGCCAGATATTTCCCTTTATCACTGCTGTCCAACTGTCGTCATCTCCGCGAAGGCGGAGATCCATGAAATATTGCACTGGACTCCCGCCTTCGCGGGAGTGACGAGGGAGAAGGAGGGAGTGACAGAATAGAAGTGGGAGTGACAACAGAGAAGGATGAAGCATTGCAGCCGTCTGAAGGACCTATACGGCACCTAATGTCAGTCCAGCACCGGGCCGGTTTGCCCGCCCGCTGGCGGCGTGCCACTCTTGGTCCATGGGCGGCTCAACGTAGCAGGCTGTCCTTGCTGGCGCGGCGGTTGATGCCGTCACGACCCTGACGTGGTTTTTCCTGGCCGGCCTGGCAGTCGATGCACAGCCGCACCCCCGGCACCGCCCGGCGCCGGGCCTCGGGAATGGGGGCGTCGCATTCCTCGCAGTGGCTCAGGCTGTCGCCGGCACCGAGCCGACGTCTGGCATGCTGCACCGCCTCTTCCACACTGGCGTCTATCTGCTCCTGTACGGCACCGTCCCGTGCCCATCCTCCGGCCATGGTGTTTCTCCTGTTCTTGCTGGACCGTGTGCCATCTTGGCACCGGCTACCCGGCGGTGCTGTGCGCCGGGTAGCAAAAACATCAGTCCAGTTGGCGGGCCGGTTTGCCCGCCCGCTGGCGGTGTTGCCACTCTTGGTCCATGCCCACCTCGGCGGTGGAGGGAGCCAGCGGCGTCTTGCCCCGGATCAGATCCGCGGCCCGCTCCGCCGCCATGATGGTGGGGGCGTTGAGGTTGCCGTTGGGAATGGTGGGGAAGATGGAGGAGTCCACCACCCGCAGACCCTTGATGCCGTGCACCCGGGTCTCGGGATCCACCACCGCCAGCTCGTCGGTGCCCATACGGCAGGAGCAGGAGGGATGGTAGGCGCTTTCCACCGCCTGGCGCACGAAGGCGTCGATCTCCTCGTCTGTCCTGACCTGTTCACCGGGCTGGATTTCCGCATCCCGGTAGGGGTCCATCGCAGGCTGGTTGATGATCTCCCGGGTCAGGCGTACACAGGCGCGAAAGCCTTCGCGGTCTTCCTCGTGCTCCAGGTAGTTGAAACGGATATGCGGCGCGGCCTTGGGATCGGCGCTGGCCGCCTTCACGAAGCCCCGGCTCTGCGGTTTGTTGTGGCCGATATGCACCTGGAAGCCGTGGCCGTCGAAGGCTTCCTTGCCGTCGTAGCGCATGGCGGCGGGCAGGAAGTGGTACTGCAGATCGGGCCATTCCACCCCGGCCCTGGAGCGGATAAAGCCGCAGGACTCGAAGTGGTTGGTGGCGCCCAGGCCGTCCTTCTTCAGCAGCCAGCGGCTGCCGATTAGGAACTTGTTCCAGAGGCTCAGCTTGCCGTTGAGCGAAATCGGCTGCTTGCAGCGGAACTGGAAGTAGAACTCCAGGTGATCCTGCAGGTTCTCACCTACCCCGGGCAGCTCGTGCTGTGGTTCGATACCGGCCGCCTCGAGGGTCTCCCTGGCGCCGATGCCGGAGAGTTGCAGCAGGTGCGGCGAGCCGATGGGGCCGGCGCTGAGGATGACTTCCTTGCTGACCTGCGCCTCCTGTACCTGGCCGTTACGCTCATAACGCACGCCCACCGCCCGCTTGCCGTCCAGCAGCACCTTGTGCACCAGGGCGTGGGTGACCACGGTCAGGTTGGGGCGGCTCATGGCCGGGCGCAGGTAGGCGTTGGCGGTGGACCAGCGCACGCCGTTCTTCACCGTCATGTGCATGGGGCCGAAGCCCTCCTGCTGGCGGCCGTTGTAGTCGGCGGTGTGGAAGTAGCCAGCCTGGACTCCGGCGTCCACAAAGGCCTGGTACAGGGGGTTTTGCATCTGGTTGCCGTTGTTGACCCCGAGTGGACCCCGGTCGCCGCGGTAGTCGTCGCCGCCGAAGGACCAGGTTTCGGCTTTCTTGAAGTAGGGCAGGCAGTGGGCGTAGTCCCAGCCCTCGGCACCGTGCTGTTGCCATTCGTCGAAGTCGCGGGCGTGGCCGCGCACGTAAACCATGCCGTTGATAGAGGAGGATCCGCCCAGCACCTTGCCGCGTGGGCAGTGCATGCGGCGGTTGTCCAGGAAGGGCTCGGGCTCGGTCTCGAACTGCCAGGCGTATTTCTTGGTGTTCATGGGGATGGACAGGGCGGTGGGCATCTGGATGAAGATGCTCTTGTCGCTGCCGCCGGTCTCCAGCAGCAGCACCTTGTGCTGGCCGTCCTCGGTGAGGCGGTTGGCCAGCACGCAGCCGGCGGAGCCCGCGCCCACGATGATATAGTCGAATACGTTATTCATTGCGTTACCTCGCGGCCCTTAAAACGGGCTTTCCAGCTTGTTCATGCCCACATACACCGCCTTCAGCTGGGTGTAGTGGTTCAGAGTGGCCAGACCGTTTTCCCGGCCGATGCCGGACAGCTTGTAGCCGCCCACCGGCATCTCGGCGGGGGAGGCGCCGTAGGCGTTGATCCAGCAGATGCCTGCCTGCAGCCGGTGGATGACCCGGTGCGCCCGACGGATGTCGCGGGTAAAGACGCCGGCGGCCAGGCCGGTGTCGGTGTCGTTGGCGCGCGCCACCACCTCTTCCTCGTGCTCGAAGGTCAGTACCGACATCACCGGGCCGAAGATCTCCTCCCGGCAGATGGTCATGTCGTCGCGGCAGTCGGTGAAGATGGTGGGCGCCACAAAGTAGCCGTTGGGGGCCGAGGCCGGGCGCAGGGCTTCGCCGCCGTGGGCCAGGGTGGCGCCTTCTTCCACGCCTTTCTGGATATAGCCCAGCACCTTGTCGTAGTGGGCCTTCGAGATCAGGGCGCCGAAGTTGGTGGCCGGATCCAGCGGGTCGCCGGCCACAATGTTGTTGCGGGTGCGCGCCAGCAGCCGCTCCATAAAGGCCGGGTAGAGGTGTTTGTGCACGAACACCCGGGTGCCGTTGGTGCAGATCTCGCCCTGGGTGTAGAAGTTGCCGAGCATGGCGGCGGAGACGGCGTCATCCAGATCCGCGTCGTCGAAGATGATCAGCGGCGACTTGCCGCCCAGCTCCATGGTCACGTCCTTCAGCGAGCCGGCGGCGGCGGCCATCACCTTCTTGCCGGTGCCCACCTCGCCGGTGAAGGACACCTTGGCGATGTCCGGATGCTGGGTCAGCCAGGCGCCCACGGCGCCGTCGCCCTGTACCACGTTGAACACCCCGGCGGGCACCCCGGCCTCGATAAAGATTTCGGCCAGCTTGAGCGCGCCCAGGGGCGTCTCTTCCGAGGGCTTGAAGATCATGGCGTTGCCGCAGGCCAGCGCCGGGGCGGCCTTCCAGCAGGCGATTTGCAGCGGGTAGTTCCAGGCGCCGATGCCGGCACAGATGCCGAGCGGCTCCCGGCGGGTGTAGTAGAAATCACCGCCCAGGCTCTGCTGGTTACCCTCGATGGAGGGGGCGAGGCCGGCGAAGAACTCGATGCTGTCGGCGCCGGTGACCACGTCCACCACCGAGGCTTCCTGCCAGGGTTTGCCGGTATCCAGCACCTCGATGCGGGCCAGTTCGTCGTTGCGCTCGCGCAGCAGGGCCACGGCCTTTTGCAGGATGCGGGCGCGCTCCATGCCGGTCATGGCCGACCACTGCTCGAAGCCGCGCCGGGCGGAGGCGATGGCGAGCTGCTTGATGGGCTCGTCGGCCACTTCCACTTCATAGATAGCCTCGCCGGTGGCGGGGTTGACCACCTCGAAGGTGTCTCCGGACTGGTTGGCCACATAGCGGCCGTCGACAAAATTCTGGTATCTCGTTAATGACATGCGGTCACTCCATGCTGCTGTAGCAGATCCATGATGAATTTCTTGCACAGCTGTTCGCCTTCCCGGAAGTCCCGGTCCGGCTCGGTGCTGAGCGCGCTGCGCAGCCAGAAGCCGTCGATCAGGGCGGCGGTCTGGCGGGCAGCGATGCGGGCCTGTTCCGGCCCCAGCAGGGGGCGGAAGGAATAGCGCAGGTTGCTGATCAGCCGTTGGCTGTTCACCTGTTGCAGCCGGGCCAGGCGCGGGTCGTGCATGGCCTGGGCCCAGAAGCTCAGCCACGACTTGGTGGCCGGGCGCGAACGCTGGAACTCGGTGAAGTTGGCTTCCACTATCCTGATCAGCCGCTGCTGCGGGCTGATGTCGGTGGAGGCACGGCTGAGCAGCGACTGTTTCAGTTCTTCCAGCAGTTGCCGGACGGTCGCTTCAATCAGCTCCTGCTTGCCGCCGAAGTAATGGCTGATGATGCCCGACGACATCCCCGCCAGCCGGCTGATGCTGTTGATGGTGGTGTGCTGCAGGCCGTATTCGGCGACCGAGGCCAGGGTAGCGTCGATCAGCTGTTTCCTGCGGGTATCCTTGATTCCGGTTACAGGCATAATTTTCATTAATTGAACGTTCAATAAAAATAAGCCTAAGGACAGTTTCCGAAATGATCAAGCGAAATTTTCACCAGTGGCGGGGCTGTTATCCACGATGTCTGCTTCCACAGACACGGCCGGGCGCGGGAGGAGCCGGTGGGGGGAAGGACCGGGGTTACGATGCTGTTAACGACCTTGATGTCTTGTTTTGATAAGTCGATGTCTTAATCAGCAATGTTGCAAAACGGTTTCGGCAGTCTACTGGGAGCCTGCCGAAGGAGGGGATATCTCCTCCCGGCTCGGCACGCACCGGCCCGGTGTCGGGGCGTCAAATCCGTCAAGCGATAAGGATGCTGAACATGTGTGCAATACACGGTAACAGGGGTGTGGTCTATACCGGCCCCGGCAAGGTTGAAGTGCAGTCCATCGCCTTTCCCGAGCTGTCTTTGGGGAACAGGGCCTGCCACCACGGGGTGATCCTCAAGGTGGTGTCCACCAATATCTGCGGCAGCGACCAGCACATGGTGCGCGGCCGTACCACGGCACCCTCCGGCCTGGTGCTGGGCCACGAGATCACCGGCCAGATTATCGAATGCGGTCGTGACGTGGAGTTTCTCAAGGTGGGAGACATCGTATCGGTGCCCTTCAACATCGCCTGCGGCCGTTGCCGCAACTGCAAGGAAGGCAAGACCGGCATCTGCCTGAACGTGAACCCGGCCCGTCCCGGCGCCGCCTACGGCTACGTGGACATGGGCGGCTGGGTCGGCGGCCAGTCCGAATACGTGATGGTGCCTTATGCCGACTTCAACCTGTTGAAGTTCCCGGATCCCAACCAGGCGCTGGAGAAAATCCGCGACCTCACCCTGCTGTCGGACATCTTCCCCACCGGCTTCCACGGCTGTGTCACCGCCGGCGTCGGCCCGGGCTCCACCGTCTATATCGCCGGTGCCGGCCCCGTAGGTCTGGCTGCGGCCGCCTCCGCCCAGTTGCTGGGCGCCGCCTGCGTGATCGTCGGCGACATGAACCCGGATCGCCTGGCCCAGGCCCGTAGCTTCGGCTGCGAGACCATCGACCTGCGCGAAGACGGCTCCATGGAAGACAAGCTGGAAGTCATCCTGGGCGAGCGGGAAGTGGATGCCTTCGTCGACTGCGTCGGCTTCGAGGCCCATGCCTGCGGCTGCAACCATGGCAAGGAGGCGCCGGCCACCGTGCTCAACTCGGCCATGGCGCTGACCCGGGCCGGCGGCCAGATCGGCATTCCCGGTCTTTACGTCACCGAGGATCCGGGTGCGGCGGACGAGGCGGCCCGGGAGGGTGCGCTCAGCATGCGCTTCGGGCTGGGTTGGGCCAAGTCCCACTCCTTCCATACCGGTCAGTGCCCGGTGATGAAATATCACCGTCCCCTGATGCAGGCCATACTGTTCGATAAGGTCCAGATCGCCAAGGCCGTGAACGTGCAGGTAATCACCCTGGATCAGGCGGTGCAGGGCTACGCCGACTTCGACGGCGGCGTGGCGAAGAAATTCGTGATAGACCCCCACGGCATGGTCGCGGCCTGAGCCTGTCACGATGCAGCGAAGAGGCCACAGGGTCACTTCCACCGACACGCTGCGAGCACGTCCCTGTGGCGCTCGGCACATGCCATCCCTGGCATGTGGACGGTCGGAGGAGGCAATCCCTGTTGCCTCTTTAAGCACCGACGCCGCCTGAAGGTAACGCCAGCAGGCGACACTGTCGCTCTGCTGGGGGAGGACAAAGGGTGCAGCTCCGCCGACCTTCCGCGCCAGGAAGGGCGCGGTGGAGCCCACCCCTCGTTACCCCCGCCTGCGCGGGGGCAACGAGGGGAAACCCGGGTTCAAGAGCAATACCGCCGGCTCCAGGCCGTATCGGAGCCGGCATTTGACAATAACAAGGTTGATACTATGGAAGATAAGCAAACAGCAATGGACCACACCCTCGAGCAACTGGTCGGTTCCCTCAAACACAAACCCGGCGCCCTGTTGCCTATCTTGCACAGTATCCAGGACCATTTCGGCTATATTCCCGACGCCGCCACCCCCATCATCGTCCGCGAGCTGCGTATCACCGCCGCCGATGTACACGGGGTGGTGAGCTTCTACCATTACTTTCGCACCGAACAGCCGGGCCGGCACGTGGTAGAGATCTGCCGCGCCGAGGCCTGCCAGGCCCGCGGCGCCCGCGAGCTGGAGCGCCACGCCAAGGCCAGCCTGGGCATCGACTACCACCAGACCACTCCCGGCCGCGACATCACCCTGAAAGCGGTGTACTGCCTCGGCAACTGCGCCTGCGGCCCCTCGGTGCGGGTGGGCAACCAGATCAAGGCGCGCATGACCCCGGCCCGGTTCGACGCCCTGGTGAACGAGCTGACCACCTACAAACTGGAGCTGAACTGATGAGCCTGCGTATCTTTGTTCCCTATGAGACCACGGCCCTGTCGCTCGGTGCCGAGGAGGTGGCGACCCTGGTCCGGCGCGAGGCCGATGCCCGCGGTCTCGACATCGAGCTGGTCCGCAACGGTTCCCGCGGCCTGTGCTGGCTGGAACCCCTGGTGGAGGTGGACGACGGCCGCGGTCGTCGCGCCTTCGGCCCGGTGGCGCTGGAAGACGTGGCCTCGCTGTTCGAGAGCGGCTTCGGTGACGACCATCCCCTGGCCTTGGGGCCGACCGAGGAAATCCCTTACCTCAAGCGGCAGCAACGAGTGACCTTCGCCCGCATCGGCGTCACCGATCCGGTGTCGCTGGCGGACTACCGGGAACTGGGCGGCTTCGACGGCCTGGCCAAGGCGGTGACCTGCACGCCCCAGCAACTGGTGGACATGGTCAAGGCCTCGGGCCTGCGTGGCCGGGGCGGGGCGGCCTTTCCCACCGGCATCAAGTGGCAGACGGTGCTGGACGCCAAAGGCGCGCAGAAATACATCGTCTGCAACGCCGACGAGGGCGACTCCGGCACCTTCGCCGACCGGCTGGTGATGGAGTCCGATCCCTACATGCTGATCGAGGGCATGATCATCGCCGGGCTCGCCGTGGGTGCCACCCAGGGCTATATCTACCTGCGCGAAGAATACCCCCTGGCCCATGAACTGCTGAACCTGGCCATCGAGCGGTCCCGGGCGGCCGGTTACCTGGGTGAGGACATCATGGGCTGCGGCCGTGCTTTCGAACTGGAAGTACGGCTCGGCGCCGGCGCCTACATCTGCGGCGAGGAAACCTCCCTGCTCGAGAGCCTGGAAGGCAAGCGCGGCATGGTGCGCGCCAAGCCGCCGCTGCCGGCCATCGTCGGCCTGTTCGGCCAGCCCACCGTGGTGAACAACGTGCTGAGCTTCGCCGCCGTGCCGTCCATCCTGAGCGAGGGGCCCGAGCATTACGCCAGTTTCGGCGTCGACCGCTCCAAGGGCACGCTGCCGTTCCAACTGGCCGGCAACCTCAAGCGCGGCGGACTGGTGGAGCTGGCCTTCGGCCACCACCTGCGTGAACTGATAGAAGACTTCGGTGGCGGCACCGAAAGCGGCCGCCCGGTGCGGGCGGTACAGGTGGGCGGGCCGCTCGGTGCCTACCTGGCGCCCGAGCAGTTCGACACCCCGCTCGACTACGAGGCCTTTGCCGCCATCGGCGCCGTGCTCGGCCACGGCGGGGTGGTGGTGTTCGACGAGTCGGTGAACATGGCCGAGCAGGCCCGTTTCTCCATGGAGTTCTGCGTCGAGGAGTCCTGTGGCAAATGCACTCCCTGCCGCATCGGCGCCGTACGCGGGGTGGAGGTGATCGACCGTATCGTTGCCAACGACCACCGTGAGGCCAACCTGGCCCTGCTGGAGGAGCTGTGCGACACCATGATGCAGGGCTCGCTCTGCGCCATGGGCGGCATGACACCCTTTCCGGTCAAGAGTGCACTGCAGTATTTTCCCGAAGATTTCCACCGCCAGGGAGGCGAAAGCTGATGGTTGAGCATTTTTATCCCGAAAAAGACTACGGTACCCCGGCAGTTGAGTCGGCTACCCTGGTCACCCTGAACATCGACGGCGTCGAGGTGGCAGTGCCCGAAGGCACCTCGGTGATGCGCGCCGCCGCCCTGGTGGATATCAACATCCCCAAACTGTGCGCCACCGACAACCTGGAAGCCTTCGGCTCCTGCCGGCTGTGCACGGTCGAGATCGAAGGCCGGCGCGGCTTTCACGCTTCCTGCACCACACCGGTGGTCGAAGGCATGGTGGTGCGCAGCCAGACCCGGGCCCTGGCCAAGCTGCGCCGCAACATCATGGAGCTCTATATCTCCGATCACCCGCTCGACTGCCTGACCTGCCCGGCCAACGGCGACTGCGAATTGCAGGACATGGCGGGCGACGTGGGCCTGCGCGAGGTACGTTACGGCTTTGCCGGCGAGAACCACCTGTCGCTGGGCAAGGATGAGTCCAACCCTTATTTCACCTTCGACGCCAGCAAGTGCATCCTCTGCTCCCGCTGCGTGCGTGCCTGCGGCGAGGTGCAGGGCACCTTCGCCCTCACCATCCAGGGCCGTGGCTTCGACTCCCAGGTGTCCACCGGCAAGCACAGCGACTTTATCGGCTCCGACTGCGTGTCCTGCGGCGCCTGCGTGCAGGCCTGCCCCACCGCCACCCTCACCGAAAAGTCGGTGATCGAGCAGGGCCAGCCCGAGCACAGCGTGGTGACCACCTGCGCCTACTGCGGCGTGGGCTGCTCCTTCAAGGCGGAGATGAAGGGCGACCAACTGGTGCGCATGACCCCCTGGAAGGGCGGCCAGGCCAACCACGGCCATTCCTGCGTCAAGGGCCGCTTCGCCTTCGGCTACGCCACCCATAAGGATCGGCTGACCACGCCGATGATCCGCGACCACATCGACCAGCCCTGGCGGGAGGTGAGCTGGGACGAAGCCATCGGCTTCGCCGCCCGCAGGCTCAAGGACGTCCAGGCCAAATACGGCCGCCACAGCGTGGGCGGTATTACCTCTTCCCGCTGCACCAATGAGGAAACCTACCTGGTGCAGAAGCTGGTGCGGGCGGCGCTCGGCAACAACAACACCGACACCTGCGCCCGGGTGTGCCACAGCCCCACCGGCTACGGCCTCAAGATGACCCTGGGCGAGTCGGCGGGCACCCAGGATTTCGATTCGGTGCTCAAGGCCGACTGTATCCTGGTAATCGGTGCCAACCCCACCGACGCCCACCCGGTGTTCGGCTCTCTGCTGCGCAAGCGGCTGCGCCAGGGCGCCCGGCTGATAGTGGCGGATCCGCGCTATATCGACCTGCTCGACAGCCCTCATACCGGGGCGGCCATCCACCTGCCGATCCGCCCGGGCACCAACGTGGCGCTGGTCAATGCCCTGGCCCATGTGATCGTGAGCGAGGGGCTGGAAGATCACGACTTTATCGTCGGCCGCTGTGCCCCCGAGGAATACCAGGCCTGGCGCGACTTCATCCTGGAACCGCGCCACGCCCCCGAGGCGGTGGCGGACATCGTCGGCGTCCCCGCCCGGCGTATTCGTGAGGCGGCCCTGCTCTACGGCGGTGCCGGCAACGCCGCCATCTACTACGGCCTGGGAGTCACCGAGCACAGCCAGGGCTCGACCACCGTGATGGGCATCGCCAACCTGGCCCTGGCCACCGGCAACATCGGCCGGCCCGGGGTGGGGGTGAACCCGCTGCGTGGTCAGAACAACGTGCAGGGCTCCTGCGACATGGGCTCCTTCCCCCACGAACTGCCCGGCTACCAGCCGGTGAACGACGCCGCCGTACGCGGACGTTTCGAGTCCGCCTGGGGCGCGACCCTGGATCCCGAGCCGGGCCTGCGCATTCCGCGCATGTTCGACGCCGCCATCGAAGGCAGCTTCAAGGCCATGTATGTGCAGGGGGAGGACATCGCCCAGTCGGATCCCAACACCCAGCACGTGGAGGCGGCGCTGCGCTCGTTGGATCTGTTGATCGTGCAGGACATTTTCCTCAACGAAACCGCCAAGTTCGCCCATGTGATCCTGCCCGGCGCCACCTTCCTCGAGAAGAACGGTACCTTTACCAACGCCGAGCGGCGCATCAACCGGGTGCGCAAGGTGATGACGCCCCTGGCGGGCAAGGAGGACTGGGAAGTGACCATGGCCCTGTCCAACGCCCTGGGCTACCCCATGCACTACGATCATCCTGCCGAGATCATGGACGAAATCGCCGCCCTGACCCCGTCTTTCACCGGGGTCAGCTACGACAAGCTGGAACGGCTCGGCAGCATCCAGTGGCCCTGCAACGCCGAGTATCCCGAGGGCATGCCGGTGATGCACGAGGAGCAGTTCCCCATCGGCCAGGCGCGGATGGTGGTGACCGAGTTCATGCCCACCACCGAGAAGGTGAGCGAGCGCTATCCGCTGCTGCTGACCACGGGGCGGATCCTCAGCCACTACAACGTGGGGGCCCAGACCCGGCGCACCGACAACAACGTCTGGCACGATGAGGACGTGCTGGAAATCCACCCCCACGACGCCGCCGCCCGCGGCATCAACGACGGCCAGCCGGTGAGCATCGACAGCCGTACCGGGCGAACCGTGCTGCGGGCGCGGCACAGCACCCGGATGCAGCCGGGGGTGGTGTACACCACCTTCCACTTCCCGCACAGCGGTGCCAACGTGATCACCACCGACAACTCGGACTGGGCCACCAACTGCCCGGAATACAAGGTGACGGCGGTGCAGGTGGCGCCCGAGGCGCCCCAGGCGCTGTCGGACTGGCAGCAACGCTTCCACGACTTTACCCGGGAGCAGCTGGCTCATGCCCGGCAGGGAGACTGAGGAGGAGGAGCCCATGGCACAAGGCAAACCAAAGGCCTCGGTGCCCGAACCCGGCCTGGTGGAAACCCGGGTGGGTCGCCTCAGCGGCGGCCAGGGCCATGACTGGGTGGCGGAAGAGGTGCCGGTGGCCATGGTGTACAACGGCATCTCCCATGCGGTGATGATGGCGAGTCCCTTGGATCTGGAGGATTTTGCCTTAGGGTTCAGCCTGACCGAGGGCATCGTCGAGCGGCCGGGGCAGATCTACGGGGTGGAGGTCAAACCCGATCCTCAAGGCCTGCGGTTGGAAATAGAACTGGCGGCCGAGCGCTTCTTCCGGCTCAAGGCCCGGCGGCGCAGCCTGAACGGCCGCACCGGCTGCGGCCTGTGCGGCACCGAATCCCTGGTCGAGGCGGTGGCGCCGGTGTGCCCGGTCACTCCGGGGCCGGTGCCGGAACGGGCGCTCATAGACCACGCCTTTGCCCAACTCCGCCACCAGCAGCCGCTCCACTACCAGAGCGGCGCCACCCATGCGGCGGCGGGATTCGACGGGGAGGGGAAGCTGCTGATGGCGCGGGAAGACGTAGGCCGGCACAACGCCCTCGACAAGCTGGTGGGCGCCCTGGCGCGCGTCCAGATCACACCGGCGTTCGTGATCGTCACCAGCCGGGCCAGCTACGAGATGGTACACAAGTGCGCCGTGCTCGGTGCCGCCACCCTGGTGGCGGTATCGGCCCCCACCTCACTCGCCATCGACCAGGCCCGCGCCGCCGGGCTCAACCTGGTAGGCTTCGCCCGCCACGGGGACGGCGTCATCTATACCTGACACAGTATCCATATCGTCATGCCCGCGAAGGCGGGCATCCAGGGCAAGGGGCACCGGCCCGGACCACGGCGCTGGGCCGCAGAGGTGCATGGACTCCCGCCTGCGCGGGAGTGACAAGAAGGGACGCGGGAGTGACGAGAGGGCGCACGGGCCTGAACACCCACGCCGTCATGCCCGCGCAGGCGGGCATCCAGGGCAGGGGCACAGGGCCGGACCACGGCGCTGGGGCCGATGCGTATGGACTCCCGCCTGCGCGGGAGTGACGAGAGGGCGCACGGGCCTGAACACCCACGCCGTCATGCCCGCGAAGGCGGGCATCCAGGGCAAGGGGCACCGGCCCGGACCACGGCGCCGGGCCGCAGAGGTGCATGGACTCCCTCAGCGCCTGCGCGGGAGTGACAAGAAGGGACGCGGGAGTGACATCAACGCCGCCATGCCCGCGCAGGCGGGCATCCAGAGCGGCGGCACCGCCTCTGTTCCTTGGTTGTGCCTTACGACCCTCCGTGCGGCTTACTGTTGGTGGATCTCGTCGGGTTTAACGATAATCCAGTTCTTGTCTGCGTCGGCCGGCAGCCCCAGTTTGGCCTGGGTGGCGGCGGCGTCCTTCGCCCAGTCGGTGATGTGCTGGGTGTACTTGCCCTTGCGATCCACCCACAGCCGGATGCCGCCCTTGTCCACGTCGGTGGCGTTCAGCAGCATGTAGCCGTCGGAGCCGGAGGTGTCGCCGGCCACCAGCACCGGTTTGCGCCACTGATCGATCCAGCCGATGATGCTGCCGAGTTTGCCTTCGTACCAGGTCATGGGGTTCATCAGGTAGGGGGTCAGCTCGAGCGGCAGATTGGCTTCGGGATCGTACTGATCGGCCTTGATCTGCAGGCGGGAGGTGGTCAGTTCTCCGGTTTCCCGGTTTTTCAACAGCATATTGACCCCGATAACGTTCTCCGGCTTGACGTTATAGCCGTATTGGGGGTCGCTCGCGATCATGCGCACGATTTCCTCGCTGGCCGCCGTCATCACATAAACCTCGATGCCGTTTTCCTGCAGCCGGTTGTAGAGCTGCTGCATGCCGGCGAAGATCTTCGGCGGCGTGACATGGCCGTCGACCACCTGGTCACCGTCGTAATACTGGATGGGAATGGGCTCACCATGGGCCATGACTTCGTCCACATAGCCCTTGAGCTCGGCCAGGGTAAAGCCGGAGAAAATCTGGGCCACCCAGGGGTAGCATACCAGGTCGTCGATTTCGCACAGGCGGTAGTAATAACTGTTCAGGCTCTCCTGGTGTTCCGCCGTGTCCTTGAAGGGAATGAGCTTGAGGGAAGCATCCATCGTCTCCCGGGTCAGCAGGCCTTTCATCTCCAGGTAGGGCAGCAAGGATTCTTCGATATCAAACTGATAGCTGGTGTTGTCCATGTCGAACACCGCATAGGCCCCCTGGTTGGCGTTGGCGGCGATCATGGTGTCGAGTTGGCGGGCGGCGTCTTTAGGCCAGTGGCTCAGGGTGGTTTCCGCCTGGGCCATGAGGCTGGCGCTCGCCAGTAATGCTCCATAAATACAACGACTTATCCTTATCATTGGGTTCTCCTTCGAGTGGGTTGTCCGGGCTCGCTGGCTCGGACAAGACAGCCTAGGAGCGAAAATAGAACAGAATTTATCTCCAAACGACTCTTATTTATCTTATTCTGACAAGTCTCTTTTGGCTCTCTTTTTTGCTAGGGGACTAACGTTTTTTGCATGATGTCGCATGCAGGCATTTTTCGGTCGTATTCATGGTGCAATGATGGAAGCATCGTCTTACATTTAGCATTAATTGAACGTTCAATAAAAAGTTGCCGGCAACAGGCGACCAGAAGCCTCCCCAGAGGGGCGACAACCATAACAAGGATCGGTGGATGGTCATGGTGTTAACGCACGACACATTACGAGTGATGGAACCAATACAAGAGGAATGTATCCATGGAGATGGTGTTATCTGCTGCCATAATGCTGACGCTGGCGGCGTCGGCCTTTGTTCTACTGCGCTTCGGGACGTTGCGCTGCAAGGGTGAAATGCCCACTTCCCTGTTCACCTTTATCGCCATTCTATTTACCTCGGGCCTGGACGTGGGCCTGGTGATGTTTCCCCTGACCGAATTCCCGGTGTATGCCAGCGAGCCCGAATACGGCTTTGCCAATCCGCTCGCCATCGAGTTCGGCTTCTGGGGCTTTCTGGTGTGGATGTTCTACTTCCTGACCACCTTCTACTTCGTGCTGATCGAGCCCCGGGTCAAGTTGTTCGAGATCCCCTTTGTCAAGCTTATCAACAACCTGGTGATCATCGGCACCTGTGCCTTCACCGGCTTCCTGTTCCTGAGTTACCTGCCCGACTATGTGGAAGGCATCACGCCCGCGGTGCGTTACGGCCTGGTGGCCCTGGTGGTGCTGTGTGCGGTTTGGTCCAGCTCGGATGTGCGTTACGTCAAGTTCCTGAGCGTGGCGTCCACCTGGTTATTCCTGGCGCTGATTGGCACCATGTGGTGGAATTCAGGCGCCAGTCTGGCGGGCCTGGGCGGCACCATGGCCGGTATTGGCGAGTACTTCACCAACATCCATGAATTTGTCACCCCGATCACCGATTATCACGCCTTCTACCTGTTCTGGTGGTTCTCCTGGAGCATCATGATCGGCCAGTTCGTGGCCCGTTTCGCCGGTGGCTTGCCGGCCTGGCAGCTGTGCATCGCCATGCTGGTGGTGCCTTCCATTCCCATCGCCATCTGGTTCTCGGTGCTGTACCTGCACTTCAGCGAGGCGATCGCCATCGGCGGCACCCTCAAGCTGGCGATGGTGGTGGTGGGCGTCATCTTCGTGATCAACTCCCTCGACTCCCTGATCCGCCTCTACACCACCAACCTGAACATGGAGCCGGGCCGTATCGGGCTGCCGGCCTACGTGGCGGGCAACTGGGTGATGATGTTCGGCCTGGTGCTGTTGTTCCAGTTCACCCCGCTCAAGATAGAGTGGGTGGGCACAGTGGTTATCTTCCTTTACGCCCTGATCGCCGGTCTGCTGTGGCAGCGGCGGGCCCAGTGCAGCACCCTGGGGCAAGCGGCAGGATCGTCCGCCAAGGCAGGGTGATGATTAAAAGGGTTATTGCCAAAAGGGTCGCCGCGGCGGCCCTTTTTGTATTTGGGGGCGTGAGGATGATCCGTTCGATTTGCTGAGCCTGATGGACTCCCGCCTGCGCGGGAGTGACAAAAGAAGCGAGGGGTGACGAGAAGGAACGCGGGAGTAACACTAACACCGTCATGCCCGCGAAGGCGGGCATCCAGGGCAAGGGGCACCGGTCCGGACCACGGCGCCGGGCCGCAAAGGTGTATGGACTCCCGCCTGCGCGGGAGTGACAAAAGAAGCGCGGGAGTAACACTAGCACCGTCATGCCCGCGCAGGCGGGCATCCAGGGCAAGGGGCACCGGCCCGGACCACGGCGCCGGGCCGCAGAGGTGTATGGGCTCCCGCCTGCGCGGGAGTGACAAAAGAAGCGCGGGAGTAACACTAGCACCGTCATGCCCGCGCAGGCGGGCATCCAGGGCAGGGGGCACCGGCCCGGACCACGGCGCCGGGTGCAGAGGTGTAGGGACTCCCGCCTGCGCGGGAGTGACAAAAGAAGCGCGGGAGTAACGAGAAGGAGCGCGGGAGTAACACTAACACCGTCATGCCCGCGCAGGCGGGCATCCAGGGCAAGGGGCACCGGCCCGGACTACGGCGCCGGGTGCAGAGGTGTAGGGACTCCCGCCTGCGCGGGAGTGACGAGAGGGCGCACGGGCCTGAACACCCACGCCGTCATGCCCGCGCAGGCGGGCATCCAGGGCAGGGGGCACCGGCCCGGACCACGGCGCCGGGCCGCAGAGGTGTAGGGACTCCCGCCTGCGCGGGAGTGACGAAAAGCCCCAACGCAAAAAAGCCCGAGCCGTATTGTCCGGCTCAGGCAAAGTGGACGGACCTGATAAAGCCCTCCCCGACCAAGTAATCCGTTAACTCAAAATGCGATTTCCACGTCACCGCTGGGCACGCTGCAGCAGCTCAGCACATAGCCGTCGGCGATGTCGTCGTCGGTGATGCCGCCGTTGTGCTCCATGGCCACCTCGCCCTTGGTCACCTTTACCTTGCAGGTGCCGCAGATGCCCATGCCGCAGGCCTTGGGAATATGCAGGCCCACCTGGGCGGCGGCGCTGTGCAGGGTTTCCCCGGGCATAATCTCCACCTGCAGATCGCTTTCCAGGAAGGAGACGGTCAGCCGGTCTTCGGTACGTTCCAGCTCTTCGGCCAGGTCCGAGGCCTCCTGGGCCATATGCTCCACGTCTTCGATAACATCTGCCGGAGTGGCGCCGAAGCTTTCCTCGTGGTAGCGGTCCATGTCGAAGCCGGCATGCTGCAGCAGATTGCGTACCGCCTTCATATAGGGGCCCGGGCCGCAGCAGAACACTTCCCGTTCCATAAAGTCGGGGGCGATCAGGCTGAGCATGGTGTTGTTGAGGTAGCCCCGGTAGCCGCTCCAGGTTTCACCGATATCGGTGCGCTCGCAAATCAGGCTCAAGTGGATATTGTTCAGCCGCGAGTCCATATGTTGCAGCTCCCGGTAGTACACCAGATCCTTGGGCGTGCGGGCGCTGTGCACGAAATGGATGTCCATCTCGGCATTGGTGTCGAACCACCAGCGCAGCATCGACATTACCGGGGTGATGCCCACGCCGCCGGAGAGCAGCAGCACCTTCTCGCTGGGAAAGTCGATACAGTTGAAGTTGCCCACCGGGCCATGCACCGCCAGGGCGTCGCCTTCTTTCAGGTTGTCATGCAGCCAGTTGGAGACCACGCCGCCGGGCACCCGCTTGACGGTAATGGAAAAGCTGTAGGGCACCGAGGGGGAGGAGGCGATGGTGTAGCTGCGCATCACCTGCTGCCCTTCAATTTCAAGCTCCAGGGTCACAAACTGGCCGGGCTTGAAGAAAAACAGCAACGGGCTTTCCGCGGTAAAGCAGAAAGTGCGCACATCCCAGGTTTCCTGGACCACGCGTACGCAGCGCACCGGGTGGCGCCCGTTACTCCAGGTCTGGGTGTTGATGGGTAAAATAAAGTCCTGATTCATCGCTGTCCTCCGGTGGGGCCAGGGGAGTGATCCCCGCGTTATCCTTATGCCCGCATTCTTGAGCAGTTTGGCCCCGGATGGTTGCTTAAAAACGACATGGAAATGTCCGCCAGCCCCGCTTTGGTCAAGGGATAGGCGGCGCCGACGCAAGGCGGGAACGGGCAGGTCGGAAAACACCGTGGGGGGAGTCGTTTTCAGATAATCCGTGCTTGATAACCATGATAAAAATATGGCCAACAGTGGGGTCCAGCAGCAAGGCCGGGACACACCATTCCCTCAACACAGTAAAGGAAGCAATACAGATGGAGCAGACCAACACCACCGTCATCGGCAACAGCCCCAAATTGGCGGAAACCGTACAACTGTTGCGAGAGCGTCGTCCCGGCTACTCCCTTCCCCAGGCCTGCTACAACAGTGCCGAGGTGTTCGCCGCCGACATGGAGCAAATCTTCTACAAGGAATGGCTGTACGTGGGCCTGACCTGCGAGATCCCCCAACTGGGCAACTTCATCACCCTGGAGGTGGGCAACAACCCCATCACCATAGTGCGCAACAAGCAGGGGGTGCAGGCCTTCCACAACGTCTGCCGTCACCGGGGCTCGCGCCTGTGCACCTCGAAAAAGGGCAAGGTGGCCAAGCTGGTGTGTCCTTATCACCAGTGGACCTACGAGCTGGACGGCCAGTTGCTCTACGCCGGCAACGAAATGGGTGACCAGTTCGACAAGGCCGATTTCCCGCTCAAGCAGGTACACACCAAAACCGCCGGTGGCTATATCTTCATCAGCCTGGCGGAGAACCCGCCGGAAATCGACGGCTTCCTGGCCGAGCTGGAGCGTTACCTGGAGCCCTACGATCTGGAAAACGCCAAGGTAGCGGTGCAGTCCGAACTCGTCGAGGAGGCCAACTGGAAGCTGGTGCTCGAGAACAACCGGGAGTGTTACCACTGTGCCGGCTCCCACCCGGAGCTGCTCAACACCCTGCTGGAGTGGGACGACACCAACGATCCCCGCGCCAGTGACGCCTTCAAGGCCCACGTGGCGCGCAAGGCGGCCGAGTGGGATGCCGATGGCATACCTCACGAGCACATCTCCTTCGGCCTGCGCAACCGCATGGTGCGCATGCCCCTGGCCGAAGGCAAGGTGGCCATGACCATCGATGGCACCCCCGCCTGCCAGAAGCTGCTGGGCCGGGTAAAAGAACGGGATCTGGGCTCGCTGCGCATACTGCACCTGCCCAACTCCTGGAACCATGGCCAGGGTGACCACCTGATCACCTTCCAGGTGATTCCGATAGGCCCCCAGCAGACCAAGGTGATCACCAAGTGGGTGGTGCACAAGGATGCGGTGGAAGGGGTGGACTACGACGTGGAGAAACTGCGCCGGGTGTGGGACGCCACCAACGCTCAGGACAGAACCCTGGCCGAGGAGAACCAGCGCGGCATCAATTCCGTCGCCTACGAGCCGGGCCCCTATTCGCCCACCTACGAGTTCGGGGTGGTGAACTTCGTCAACTGGTACGCCGACACCTTCGTGGCCAACGCCCTGGGCCAGAGCCTGCCCGTCGAACTGCCGGAATAAGCGGCATTACCTGATGATGTAAACACCAAGGGGAGCTCAGGCTCCCCTTGGTTTAATGGTAGTCACTCCCGGTCTCTTCCCGTGAGTCCCGCGCTTTTTCTCGTCGCTCCTACGCAGGCGGGAGTCCAGGGGGCGGATCCCGGATGATGCTTGTTCAGCGGTGAGTCGTCTGCTTCTGGATGCCCGCCTTCGCGGGCATGACGGAGTTTACGTCACTCCCGCGCTTTTTCTCGTCACTCCCGCGCAGGCGGGAGTCCAGGGGGCGGATCCCGGATGATGCTTGTTCAACGGTGAGTCGTCTGCTTCTGGATGCCCGCCTTCGCGGGCATGATGGAGTTTACGTCACTCCCGCGCTTTTTCTCGTCACTCCCGCGCAGGCGGGAGTCCAGGGGTGGATCCCGGATGATGCTTGTTCAGCGGTGAGTCGTCTGCTTCTGGATGCCCGCCTTCGCGGGCATGATGGAGTTTACGTCACTCCCGCGCTTTTTCTCGTCACTCCCGCGCAGGCGGGAGTCTATGGCGGCTTTCGCCGCCTGCCCATGTTTTTACCCCAGAGACTCCTCCACCAGGGCCAGCACCTCCGGATGCAGCAACTCCCGCTTGGCCAACAAGGCTTCCAGCCGTTCCTGCCACAAGGCACGGTTCGGGCCGGCCAGCAGCAGCGCCAGCAAGGGGCGGCATTCCGCCAACGACAGTTGGCCGGCCTCGGCCAGCCCCCAGGACTGCAGCTGAGCCCTGAAATCGTCCTGATCGATAAGCTCGGTGATCATCATCATTTGTTCCTCCGTCGTTTTTGCCACAGCCTAAGCAGCGTCAACCACGGCGGCAAGGGCGGGTGCGTCACCATGTCGCATCCAGAACAGAGATGGCGGAACGGGGCGTCCTCGGGCAACCCGGCGTCGTACCGGGGAAGTTTTGAGCAGCCGTTAACTGTTTTGATAAGGGCCGGTATTTGCTGGTCGCGACCGGTGTTTGTAAAAGGACACGACCAGCCAATACCCAGAGAAACGGGCAGCGGCGCAAGAGGACGAAACGCCATTGCCTGCCAAGTTGCATATAGTCCCCAATCCGACGGAGATCTTGTCCTATGTTAGGCAAAGATGGAATTTTGAAAGGAATGAGTCCGGCGGCAACGATCAGTTCCATGGTGATCGTTACCTTGTTTGTGTTGGGCGGAGCCCTGTTCCCGGACTCCGCCGCCAGCCTGTTCGACACCTTGTCAGGAGGTATTCTCACCCACTTCAAGTGGTACTACATCGCCATCGTCGCCCTGATGCTGGTATTTTGCGTGGTACTGGCCTGCAGCCGCTTCGGCCAGCTGCGCCTGGGCCAGGACGACGCCAGGCCGGAATACAGCCTGTTTTCCTGGTTCGCCATGTTGTTCAGCGCCGGCATGGGCATCGGTCTGGTGTTCTGGTCCATCGCCGAACCCATCTACCACTTCCAGAGTAATCCCTTTATCGAGCAGGGCATGACCGCCGAGGCGGCGGAAGTGGCCATGCGCATCACCTTCTTCCACTGGGGCCTGCATCCCTGGGCCATCTACGTGGTGGTGGGGCTGGCGCTGGCCTACTTCTCCTACCGCAAGGGGCTGCCGCTGACCATCCGCTCCGCTCTCTATCCGCTGATCGGCAAGCGCATCTACGGCTGGATGGGTCACACCGCCGACGTGCTGGCGGTGTTCGGCACCGTGTTCGGGGTGGCCACCTCCCTCGGCCTGGGCGTGTCCCAGATCAACACCGGCCTCAACCACCTGTTCGGGATGGAGATCAGCACCACCAACCAGCTGTTGCTGATCCTGGTGATTTCCCTGATCGCCACCGCCTCGGTGCTGTCCGGCATCGGCCGCGGGGTGAAATGGCTGTCGGAGATCAACATCTGGCTGACCCTGGCCATACTGCTGTTCCTGTTGGTGTACGGCCCCACCCGCTACCTGCTGCATAGCTATGTACAGGGCATCGGCGACTACCTGGCCCACGTAATACCGCTCAGCACCTGGACCGACGCCAACAAGGACGGCCAGTGGCAGTCCTGGTGGACGGTGTTCTACTGGGCCTGGTGGATGTCCTGGTCGCCCTTCGTCGGCATGTTTATCGCCCGTATTTCCAAAGGGAGAACCATCCGTGAGTTCATCTGCGGCGTACTGCTGGTGCCTACCCTGCTCGGCATGCTGTGGCTGACCCTGTTTGGCGGCACTGCGCTCTACCTTGAACTGACCCACACCGTGACCAATGCCGCCGGCGAAGTGGTCTCGGCCGTCGGCGAGGCGGGCATCGTCACCGCCGTGGGCGAAAACGTGACCTCGGCGCTGTATGCCACCCTGAGCCTGCTTGAGGACGGCGGGGTCGGTTACCTGGCCGCGGTGCTGGCCACTGTGCTGGTAGCGCTCTACTTCATCACCTCCGCCGACTCCGGCACCCTGGTGGTGACCACCATCCTCTCGCTGGGTGAAGAGCATCCGCCGCGCAGCCAACGGGTGATATGGAGCCTGGCGGTGGCCGCGGTGGCCGCCATCCTGATGATGGCGGGCGGACTCAAGGCGTTGCAAACCGCCTCCATCATCGCCGCCTTCCCCTTCTCGGCGGTGATCATGGTGATGATGTGGGGCCTGTTCCGCGCCCTGCACCAGGAGTTGCCGGCGGTGCAGCCGGAGACGGTGAAAATACCGCCGTCCTCCTGACGGAAAGGAAGGGTGATGAACAGGGAGGGGGGATGCTGTCCCCCCTTTTTTTTGCCCGTTTTTGGGGCAGCCTTGCTCCGGTTTAGGGCTGCTCCGGCCGTCCGGCTACTCTACTTCTTTCTAGGTAATCTTTTTCCCCTCCCAAAAACCTCAAAAACCCGTTTCTTGCGAAAGTTATTATATATTTTTCCGCAGTTGAGGCGCTGGCATGAATATTGCCTTTTGAACAGAGGGGAGAAGCTTATAAATCCTAGGCTTTTCCCCGTATTGAAGAGTGACACCCGGGTCCGTTTTTACATGAGCAATGACTGAATTATCACGTTTTAGTGACAAGTTGTGACTGAGCGCCGAAAAATTGCAAGTGATCGGATTTCTGGAGCGCCTCAAATGTTATATATTTTTTAATAAATTGTTTGTTGTGGTGGCGGGTAATGTTCGTCATCGAGTAGCAATGGTAGACACAGGCCCCTCCCGCCGCGGCACAGGGCCAGGAGCAAGAGCAATGAACCAAACACAGCGCGTCGGTTTTTTACTGGTGGACAACTTCACCATGATTTCCCTTGCCTCCGCCATCGAGCCCCTGCGTATGGCCAACCAGCTGTCGGGACAGCCGCTTTACGAGTGGGTGATGCTCACCGAAACCGGCCAGCCGGTACGGGCCAGCGACAACATCATGGTCACCCCGGATCACGGCATTCACGACTGCGGCCATATCGACATGGTTCTGGTATGCGGCGGGGTTGGGGTGGCCAACGCCCGCAGCCGCAGCCTGCGCGCCTGGCTGCAGCAACTGGCCCACCGCCGGGTCAAGCTCGGCGCCCTGTGTACCGGCAGCTACCTGCTGGCCGACGCCGGCGTGCTCACCGGTTACCGCTGCACCCTGCACTGGGAATACATGGCCGCCTTCAAGGAGGCCTTTCCGCAGTTGGACACCAGCAACGCCCTCTACTGTATCGACCGCGATCGCCTTACCAGCAGCGGCGGCACCGTGCCCATGGACATGATGCTGCATCTCATCGAGAAGGAGCACTCCAGCGCGCTCAGCACCGCCATCTGCGACATGTTCCTGTGCGAGCGCATCCGCGAAGGCCAGGAAGAGCAGCGGGTACCCCTGCGCCACCTGGTGGGCTCGGCCCAGCCCAAGCTGGCCGAAGTGGTGGCGCTGATGGAAGCCAACCTGGAAGAGCCCATCACCCTGGACGAACTGGCCCACTACGTGGGGCTGTCGCGCCGCCAGGTGGAGCGGCTGTTCCAGCGCCATGTGAAGTGCTCGCCCTCCCGCTACTACCTGAACCTGCGGCTCAAGCGGGCCCGCCAGTTGCTGCGCCAGACCTCCTATTCCATTATCGAGATCGCCACCGCCTGCGGCTTCGTCTCCACCCCCCATTTCAGCAAATGCTACCGGGAAAACTTCGGGGTGCCGCCGCGGGATGACCGTTGCGGTCGCTCCGCGCCCAAGGCCGAGGAAATCGCCCCGGTCATGCCCGAACTGGAACTCAATATCCGCCTGGAATCGGCCCGTGGCGAACCCACCTTCGCCTCGGTCACCCTTTAAGGCTGGTTGCCCTTATCAACCCAAGGCCCCGTGATGGGGCCTTTTTTCGTCCTGCCCGCGAAGGCGGGCATCCAGGGCAGGATGCAGCGGTCCAGGCACGGCGCCGGGTGTGCAGACACGCATGGACTCCCGCCTGCGCGGGAGTGACGAAATAAGCGCGGGAGTGACGAGAGGACGCGGGAGTAACACCCACGCCGTCATGCCCGCGAAGGCGGGTATCCAGGGCAGGGTGCACCGGCCCGGACCACGGCGCCGGGTGTGCAGACGCGCATGGACTCCCGCCTGCGCGGGAGTGACGAGAGGACGCGGGAGTAACACCCACGCCGTCATGCCCGCGAAGGCGGGTATCCAGGGCAGGGTGCAGCGGTCCAAGCACGGCGCCGGATGTGCAGACACGTATGGACTCCCGCCTGCGCGGGAGTGACGAAAGGGACGCGGGGTGACATTCGCCGTCATGCCCGCGAAGGCGGGCATCCAGGGTTGTGGGCACAGAAACCAGGTATGGCGGCGGATGTTTTAAATTATCTCCGTCCACAGATCCCGCCAGCCGGGGTTTTGCCCTTCAATCAACCGTATTTTCCAGGCCCGGTTCCATTTCTTGAGCTGTTTTTCGCGGGTAATGGCGGAATACATGTCGGCGTGTAGCTCAAAGTACACCAGCAAATGCAGTCCATATCGGGCTGAGAACCCCTCCACTTCTTCCTGCCTGTGTTGCCAGATGCGCTGCACCAGGTTACTGGTTACCCCGGTGTACAGGGTTCCGTTTCGCTTATTGGTGAGGATGTAGACCGCAGGCTGTTTGAGCATCGTGATAAGCCATCTGGTGACGATGTTCCCAAGTGTAGCGAGGAAATGAAAACAAACCGGCTCGATGCCTCAATGATTCTGTCCTGCCCGCGAAGGCGGGCATCCAGGGCAGGGTGCACCGGCCCGGACCACGGCGCTTGGTGTGCAGACGCGCATGGACTCCCGCCTGCGCGGGAGTGACGAGAGGGTGCACGGGCCTGAACACCCACGCCGTCATGCCCGCGAAGGCGGGCACCCAGGGCAGGGAGCAGCGGTCCAGGCCACGGCGCTTGGTGTGCAGACGCGTATGGACTCCCGCCTGCGCAGGAGTGACGAAATAAGCGCGGGAGTGACGAGAGGGCGCACGGGTCTGAACACTCACGTCGTCATGCCCGCGAAGGCGGGCATCCAGGGCAGGGTGCCGCGGCCCGGACCACGGCGCCGGGTGTGCAGACATGTATGGACTCCCGCCTGCGCGGGAGTGACGAAATAAGCGCGGGAGTGACGAGAGGGTGCACGGGTCTGACACCCACGTCGTCCTGCCCGCGAAGGCGGGCATCCAGGGCAGGGACACCGGCCCGGACCACGGCGCCGGGTGTGCAGACGCGCATGGACTCCCGCCTGCGCGGGAGTGACGAAATAAGCGCGGGAGTGACGAGAGGACGCGGGAGTAACACCCACGCCGTCCTGCCCGCGAAGGCGGGCATCCAGGGCAGGGTGCACCGGCCCGGACCACGGCGCCGGGCCGCAGAGGTGCATGGACTCCCGCCTGCGCGGGAGTGACGAAAGGGACGCGGGAGTGACGAAATAAGCGCGGGAGTGACGAGAAGGAGCGCGGGAGTAACACCAACACCGTCATGCCCGCGAAGGCGGGCATCCAGGGCAGGGAGCAGCGGCCCGGACCACGGCGCCGGGTGTGCAGACACGCATGGACTCCCGCCTGCGCGGGAGTGACGAGAGGGTGCACGGGCCTGAACACCCACGCCGTCATGCCCGCGAAGGCGGGCATCCAGGGCAGAGTGCACCGGCCCGGACCACTGCGCCGGATGTGCAGACGCGCATGGACTCCCGCCTGCGCGGGAGTGACGAAATAAGCGCGGGAGTGACGAGAGGGCGCACGGGCCTGAACACCCACGCCGTCATGCCCGCGAAGGCGGGTATCCAGGGCAGGGTGCACCGGCCCGGACCACGGCGCCGGGTGTGCAGACGCGTATGGACTCCCGCCTGCGCGGGAGTGACAAAAGAAGCGCGGGAGTGACGAGAGGGCGCGGGAGTAACACCCACACCGTCATGCCCGCGAAGGCGGGCATCCAGGGCAGGGAGCAGCGGCCCGGACCACGGCGCCGGGTGTGCAGACGCGTATGGACTCCCGCCTGCGCGGGAGTGACGAAATAAGCGCGGGAGTGACGAGAGGGCGCACGGGCCTGAACACCCACGCCGTCATGCCCGCGAAGGCGGGCATCCAGGGCAGGGTGCACCGGCCCGGACCACGGCGCCGGGCCGCAGAGGTGCATGGACTCCCGCCTGCGCGGGAGTGACGAAATAAGCGCGGGAGTGACGAGAGGACACGGGCCTGAACACCCACGCCGTCATGCCCGCGAAGGCGGGCATCCAGGGCAGGGAGCCGCGGCCCGGACCATGGCGCCGGGTGTGCAGACGCGTATGGACTCCCGCCTGCGCAGGAGTGACGAAATAAGCGCGGGAGTGGCGAAAGGGGCGCGGGAGTGACACCTACGCCGTCATGCCCGCGAAGGCGGGCATCCAGGGTAGGGTGCACCGGCCCGGACCACGGCGCTTGGTGTGCAGACGCGTATGGACTCCCGCCTGCGCGGGAGTGACAAAAGAAGCGCGGGGTGACGAGAGGACGCGGGAGTGACAAAAGAAGCGCGGGAGTGACGAGAGGGCGCACGGGTCTGAACACCCACGCCGTCATGCCCGCGAAGGCGGGCATCCAGGGCAGGGACACCGGCCCGGACCACGGCGCCGGGTGTTCAGACACGCATGGACTCCCGCCTGCGCAGGAGTGACAAAAGAAGCGCGGGAGTGACGAGAAGGAGCACGGGCCTGAACACCCACGCCGTCCTGCCCGCGAAGGCGGGCATCCAGGGCAGGGACACCGGCCCGGACCACGGCGCCGGGTGTGCAGACGCGCATGGACTCCCGCCTGCGCGGGAGTGACGAAATAAGCGCGGGAGTGACGAGAGGACGCGGGAGTAACACCCACACCGTCATGCCCGCGAAGGCGGGCATCCAGGGCAGGAAGCAGCGGCCCGGACCACGGCGCCGGGTGTGCAGACGCGTATGGACTCCCGCCTGCGCGGGAGTGACGAAATAAGCGCGGGAGTGACGAGAGGGCGCACGGGCCTGAACACCCACGCCGTCATACCCGCGAAGGCGGGTATCCAGGGCAGGGAGCAGCGGCCCGGACCACGGGGCCTGGTGTGCAGACGCGCATGGACTCCCGTCTGCGCGGGAGTGACGAAAGGGACGCGGGAGTGACAAAAGAAGCGCAGGAGTGACGAGAGGGCGCTCGGGCCTGAACACCCACGCCGTCATGCCCGCGAAGGCGGGCATCCAGGGCAGGGTGCACCGGCCCGGACCACGGCGCCGGGCCGCAGAGGTGCATGGACTCCCGCCTGCGCGGGAGTGACAAAAGAAGCGCGGGAGTGACGAGAGGGCGCTCGGGCCTGACACCCACGTCGTCCTGCCCGCGAAGGCGGGTATCCAGGGCAGGGAGCAGCGGCCCGGACCACGGCGCCGGGTGTGCAGACATGTATGGACTCCCGCCTTACCTCCCCCCACTTGTCTTTTCCCGACACCCAAACTGAACAGTGACGTTTTTGGCTATGCGCTCGTCGCTTTCAGCCAGTGGGCGGGGGGACCCGCGGGCTAGACTGCCTCTGAATCCGGTGAACTCGGTTCACCCGTCAAATAGATGCAAGGAAGGTCTGGCTATGCAAAGTGCAGCTGAAGTACACCAACAATCGATCGTGATCGACGGCCTTATTATCGCCAACTGGGGGCGTGAGCTGTTCGAAGACATGCGCCGCGGTGGCCTTACCGCCGCCAACTGCACCGTGTCGGTGTGGGAGGGCTTCCAGGCCACGGTGAACAACATCGCCGAGTTCAACCGCTATTTCCGGGAACACGGCGATCTGATCCGCCCGGTGCGCACCACCGCCGACATCCTCAAGGCGAAGGAAGAAGGCCGTACCGGCATCATCCTCGGCTTCCAGAATGCCCACGCCTTCGAAGATCAACTGGGCTACGTGGAAATCTTCAAGCAACTGGGCGTGGGCGTAGTGCAAATGGCCTACAACACCCAGAACCTGGTGGGCACCGGCTGCTACGAGCGTGACGGCGGCCTGTCCGGCTTCGGCCGCGAGGTGGTGGAAGAAATGAACCGGGTCGGCATCATGTGCGACCTGTCCCACGTGGGCGCCAAAACCTCGGAAGAGGTGATCCTGGCCTCCAAAAAACCGGTGTGCTACTCCCACTGCCTGCCCGCCGGGCTCAAGGACCACCCGCGCAACAAGTCGGACGAGGAGCTGCGCTTTATCGCCGAGCACGGCGGTTTTGTGGGCGTGACCATGTTCGCCCCCTTCCTGAAAAACGGCATCAACTCCACCATCGAGGATTACGTGGAGGCCATCGGCTATGTGCTGGATCTGGTGGGCGAAGATGCCATCGGCATCGGCACCGACTTTACCCAGGGTCACGATCAGAACTTCTTCGAATGGCTGACCCACGACAAGGGTTATGCCCGCCGCCTGACCCGTTTTGGCGAAATCATCAACCCCAAAGGGATTCGCACCATCGGCGACTTCCCCAACCTGACCGAGGCCCTGCTGCGCCACGGCTACTCCCCGCGCGTGGTGGAGAAGATCATGGGCGGCAACTGGGTACGAGTACTCAAGGACGTCTGGGGCGAATAAGGAACATATAAAGGAAGCGAGGGAGAAACCACAATGTCAGTACATGCACCCGAAATGCCGATTGAAGTAGACGCCGACACCGGCGTTTGGACCACCGACGCCCTGCCCATGCTCTATGTGCCGCGCCACTTCTTCGTGAACAACCACATGGCGATAGAGGAAGAGCTGGGTCCCGAGCGCTACGCCGAGATCCTGTACAAGGCCGGCTACAAGTCCGCCTGGCACTGGTGCGAGAAAGAGGCCGAGTGCCACGGCATCAGCGGCGACGCGGTGTTCGAGCACTACATGAAGCGCCTGTCCCAGCGTGGCTGGGGCCTGTTCACCATCGAACAGCTGGACATTCCCGCCGGCACCGCCAAGGTACGGCTGGATCATTCCGCCTTCGTCTACCAGTACGGCAAGGTGGACCGCATGGTGGACTACATGTTCACCGGCTGGTTCGCCGGCGCCATGGACCAGATTGCCCAGAGCCTGGGCCATTCGGTGCGTACCCAGGCGCGCCAGGTGCAAAGCGGCGCCCAGACCGGCTACGACTACGGCC